>NZ_CP030041.1:3847500-4148080 GCF_003260975.1 Echinicola strongylocentroti
TGGTGATCTACCCATGGGCAGGTTGAAGCTCCGGTAAAACGGAGTGGAGGACCGAACCGATAAGCGTTGAAAAGCTTCCGGATGACCTGTGGGTAGGGGTGAAAGGCCAATCAAACCGGGAAATAGCTCGTACTCCCCGAA
Source organism: Echinicola strongylocentroti (assembly GCF_003260975.1). Lineage (NCBI taxonomy): Bacteria > Pseudomonadati > Bacteroidota > Cytophagia > Cytophagales > Cyclobacteriaceae > Echinicola > Echinicola strongylocentroti. The sequence goes on from NZ_CP030041.1 coordinate 3,847,642, forward strand.
ATGTTTTTAGGAACAGCGTCAGGGAACGTATTACGGAGGTAGAGCTACCGATAGGACTAGGGGAGTCACATCCTACCAAATCCTGACGAACTCCGAATGCCGTGATACGGTACTGGCAGTGAGGGCTGGGGTGCTAAGGTCCCAGTCCGAGAGGGAAAGAACCCAGACCTTCCGCTAAGGTCCCCAAATATGTGCTAAGTTGAACAAAGGTGGTCCAGTTGCCGAGACAGCCAGGAGGTTAGCTTGGAAGCAGCTATTCCTTTAAAGAGTGCGTAACAGCTCACTGGTCGAGCGGCAGGGCGTCGATGATAATCGGGCATCAAGCACATTACCGAAGCGAAGGACTGTATCAATACAGTGGTAGGGGAGCATTCCAACAGCGGCAAAGGTATACCGTAAGGTGTGCTGGAGCGGTTGGAAAAGCAAATGTAGGCATAAGTAACGATAAGGCGGGCGAGAAACCCGCCCACCGATAGACCAAGGTTTCCTGATCAACGCTAATCGGATCAGGGTCAGTCGGGACCTAAGGCGAACCCGAAGGGGGCAGTCGATGGACAACGGGTTAATATTCCCGTACCGTACATACAGGTGAAGGAGGGACGGAGCGATGAAATTCCCGCCCGGTGACGGAATACCGGGTTGAAGGGTGTAGGTATTGGCCACACAGTGAAATGCGTGTGGCTAGCCGAACCTGATAGTACCGCAATCCTTCGGGAGCGCGGATAGTGGAGCTAAGGACTTCCAAGAAAATCTTCTAGCGTCAAGCGTATGTATGCCCGTACCGCAAACCGACACAGGTGGTCAAGGAGAGAATCCTGAGGTGCTCGAGTGAATCATGGCCAAGGAACTCGGCAAAATGGCCCTGTAACTTCGGGAGAAGGGGCGCCTACTCGCATCAGTGCGAGAGGCCGCAGTGAAAAGGCCCAGGCGACTGTTTATCAAAAACACATGGCTTTGCGAAGTGGCGACACTAAGTATAAGGCCTGACACCTGCCCGGTGCCGGAAGGTTAAGGGGGGCGTTATCGCGATTTATATTGTGAGAAGCGCTGAACTGAAGCCCCGGTAAACGGCGGCCGTAACTATAACGGTCCTAAGGTAGCGAAATTCCTTGTCGGGTAAGTTCCGACCTGCACGAATGGTGTAACGATCTGGGCACTGTCTCGGCCATGAGCTCGGTGAAATTGTAGTCGCGGTGAAGATGCCGCGTACCCGCAACGGGACGGAAAGACCCCATGAACCTTTACTGCAGCTTAGCATTGGCATTGGGCAAACAATGTGTAGGATAGGCCGGAGGCTGTGAATCGGCGTCGCCAGGCGTTGAGGAGCCACTGTTGAAATACGGCCCTTTGTTTGTCGGATGTCTAACCCGCTAGAGTCGGGGACATTGCTTGGTGGGTAGTTTGACTGGGGTGGTCGCCTCCAAAAGGATAACGGAGGCTTCCAAAGGTTCCCTCAGCACGCTTGGTAACCGTGCGTGGAGTGCAATAGCATAAGGGAGCTTGACTGCGAGGCCGACAAGCCGAGCAGGGTGGAAACACGGGTATAGTGATCCGGCGGTACCGTATGGAAGGGCCGTCGCTCAAAGGATAAAAGGTACTCTGGGGATAACAGGCTGATCTCCCCCAAGAGCTCATATCGACGGGGAGGTTTGGCACCTCGATGTCGGCTCGTCACATCCTGGGGCTGGAGAAGGTCCCAAGGGTTGGGCTGTTCGCCCATTAAAGTGGCACGCGAGCTGGGTTCAGAACGTCGTGAGACAGTTCGGTCCCTATCTGTTGCGGGCGTGGGAAACTTGAGAGGATCTGACCTTAGTACGAGAGGACCGGGTTGGACGGACCGCTGGTGTACCGGTTGTGGTGCCAACTGCACTGCCGGGTAGCTACGTCCGGAAGGGATAAGCGCTGAAAGCATCTAAGTGCGAAACCCACCTCGAGATGAGGTTTCCGTATAGGGTTGTCAGAGACGATGACGTTGATAGGCTGCAGGTGTAAAGTCGGAGACGGCATAGCTGAGCAGTACTAATAGCCCGAAAACTTGCCTGTATGGTTGTATTATCTTTGGTAATGTCGAAAGACCAAAAAAGAACAAGAGCGAATAATCAGATGATATTGTGTGTTCCCTTAGGGAAGCACGAAGATCTTAGGGTGGTACGGCACGGGGGATCCACCTCTTCCCATCCCGAACAGAGAAGTTAAGCCCTGTCGCGCCGATGGTACTGGGGTTACACCCGGGAGAGTAGGTCGCCGCCCGCTTTTATTGACAAGGCCCTCCGCACATGCGGAGGGCCTTTTCTTTTTTATGCCACCACACGGCTCCCCGAAGTAACAGGCCAAACGGAAAGGGGATCAAACCATGTTTCTGTGGTGGACAATTTTCGATGCGCTTTCTTGAAATTTATTCCCTAATAATTATTGGGACAAGGCGCTGTTGGTATGTATTGGGTTTTAGCGTGAATTTATAAGCAGTAGGAAGGTGATTGCTGCTAAAACAATAGGATTGTTTTTGATGTTTACCATGGGCGTTGCCCATGGCTATGGTTGTCATGCCCTTTCAGGGCTTTTGTTATACAAATTGGCTTTTCCATTTAAAGAAAATCTGATTATAGGCTTTATTACCGGTAGGTTTTATTTCTCACGGAACGCCCAGAATGAAGCAAGGCTTTTCTGGGATTTCCAAGTTTTCTGTGGGCACCTATTTAATTTTCCTGTGATTACTGGTATCATTGCGGGTAATCATAAAAGAAAAGAATCAGCGCAAACCATAATCATCTGCGTCATCAGCGTTCTATTATAACCAAATACCATCCCCCGACTTTTCTGCTTTATCCCAAATAGGGCTTAATTCCCCATTTAATAATGGGGTAATTGACTAGATTCAAACCATTCTTATAACTTTCTTTTTATTAAAAAGGTATTTGAATTAAATTAACTGCATGAATCAAATAGCTTTAATTACAGGAGCGACCTCAGGTATCGGTAAGGAGTGTGCCATTGCTTTGGCCAAGTCGGGCTATGATATTATCGCCACTGGTAGAAGAGAAGAAAGACTTAAGGAACTGAAAAGTGAGCTGTCACCACAAATCGACTATACCTATCTGGTTTTTGATGTGCGGGATAAAGCTGCCGTAGATGCTGCCATCGATAGCCTCCCCAAACGTTGGTCGGATATAGATGTATTGATCAATAATGCAGGAAATGCGCATGGGCTGGATCCGATCCACGAGGGGGATACTGCTGATTGGGATGCGATGATGGACATTAACGTCAAAGGGTTGCTGTATGTCTCTAAGAAGATCATGCCGACCATGATTGCCAAAGAGTCAGGTCATATCGTTAATATCGGTTCTATCGCCGCCAAAGAGGTCTATCCTAATGGCAACGTTTATTGCGCCTCCAAGCATGCCGTGGATGCCATCACAAAGGGAATGCGGCTGGACTTGACCAAGTATAATATACGTGTAACTGGCGTTCATCCAGGTTTGGTAGAGACTGAATTTTCCCTGGTCAGATTCAAGGGTGATGAAGAAAGGGCCAAGCATGTTTATGAGGGATTTGAGCCTCTGAAACCACAAGATATTGCCGATATCGTCCACTTTGCAGTCACTAGACCCGCACATGTGGTCATGACAGACATTACTGTTTTGGCAGGTAAGCAGGCCAATAGCAACACCGTTTATAAAGACCAATAATGATGCGGAATCACCTAATTGTCTTACTGGTATCTGTATGTCTTGGATGTAATGGGGGAAAGAATAGTCAATCCCAGCTTGCCTTTGATACGTCTGTAGAAAAATCACTTAACATAGATTCTGCGGAGCAAAGCCAAGTAGCTTCGCCCCTCCGTGATTCCATTGGCCCACTAGAAAAGGGGCTTATAGCTGCTGGGCTTGAAAATGTTAAATCCCACCTTCCTGAAATATACGTAGAGCTGAAATACAGCACAACAGAAAATTTTTTCGGAAAGGATGTGTATGGCCAATTGGTCAATTGTTACTTGCAGCCAGAAGTGATCCAAATGCTCAAAGAGGCATTAAAGAATTTGCAGGAAGTAAACCCGGATTTGACATTTCTTATATATGATGGAGTCCGTCCAAGATCTGTACAACAAATCCTATGGGACGACCTTGATAAACCTGATAGCATTAAACCCTTATACGTGGCCAATCCGCAACGAGGCAGCCTTCATAATTATGGGGTAGCGGTGGACCTGACATTGGCCAACCGCTCTACTGGTAAGCCTTTGGATATGGGGACGCACTATGATTATTTTGGTTACCCTGCTTATCCCGATCGTGAAGATGAGATGCTGGCAGCAGGTAAGATCACTGCCCTGCAAGTCAAAAACAGAAAGATCCTTAGAGCGGCCATGAAGAAAGCAGGATTTACTGAAATCGGATCCGAATGGTGGCATTTTAATGCCTTTAGCCTCCGACAAGCTAAAGAACGCTATGAAATTGTAGAATAGTCAACAATAACTTTAAACCTAAATAAATTTCTATGAATCAATTTAAATGGAAGTCGATGCTATTCGGCTCCTTTTTGCTAATCACCTCCCTGCTGTTTGCAGGTCAGTCATTTGCTCAGCGCGGTCAATTCAAAGCTCTCATCTTCAGCAAGACCCAAGGGTTTAGGCATCAATCCATACCCAATGCCGTAAAAGGCTTGAAGGATATGGCCAAGACCCGTTTGTTTAGCGTCTATGCCACAGAAGATGCTAGTGTGTTTAATGACAAAGCATTGAAGAATTATGATGTTATTATTTTGGCAAGCACGACAGGAGATATTCTATCCGATGATCAAAAAGAGGCATTTAAGCGCTTTGTGCAAAGTGGAAAAGGAGTGGTAGGTATCCATAGTGCCACAGATACAGAATATAATTGGGAGTGGTACACCAAATTGATCGGTGGACAATTTATGCACCACCCTTCGCAACAAAGCGCCAGACTAAATGTAGTGGACAGAGACCATCCTGCCACCTACCACCTAAATGAAAAGTGGCTTTGGACAGATGAGTGGTATGCTTTTAAAAACTTCAATGAAAATGTCCACATACTTATTCAGTTGGATGAGACATCTTATGATCCTGGCTCCAAGGATGGGGAATCAATGGGGATGGGAGAAGTACATCCGATGTCTTGGTACCATGAATATGATGGTGGGAGGGTGTTTTATACAGCCTTAGGCCATGTGGATTCGGCTTATGAAAATGATGATTTTATGGATCATCTTTATGGAGGAATCTGGTGGGCAGCCACAGGTTACCCTATTCAGTGATTAGTTAATAGCTCTCTGCGCGATGAACGATCTTTTGCAGTGGTACCTCATATATGTCATGACCTCCGCTGTAATGGATCGTTTCTTTTTTTATGTTCATCTGCGAAAGGATCTTTGCTTGCTCGAGCTTTCGGTCATCAGTCAGAAACTCATCGCTATCACCCTCCACAGACCAAACTTTAGTTTCTGACAATTTTGATGAAACCATACCAAAATCCATATCGTGAGCAAACCCACCTCCCCAAAGAATCAAGCTTTTTATGGGATAGGAAAGTTGTGCGGCCCACCGAGTGGCAGTAGCGCAGCCCTGCGAAAAACCCAAAATGTGAACCGACGGAAGATCGGTGAATCGTTCTAAATTCCTGGCCAGTACCTGGTTTAAAAAACGATGATTGTTGGCAATGGCATTTTTCCTTTCATGTTTGGTCATCCAGTTAGCACCTACTCGACCAGAATAGCCTTTTAAATAACCGTGGTTTTGCGCTTCTGGGGCAATAAAAAGGCGCTTTTCGTTGAATTGATTTTTGAATTTCCTAAGGAAATAAGGTGCCAATTGACCGTATCCATGTAAGAGTATCCAAAGGTTCTTTTCCTCTCCCAAGGGCAATTGGGAGGTTGCGTATGCGCCGATGGATTCATAAGATACATGTTGGTACATGGTGATTTAGCTGGTTAGATCATCAAACTTGAACGGAAGCAATTGGCTTATATTTTCTGCCTTGAGGATATTTCCTTCCGGTGTGAGCATTAGAATTTCTATGGCTTGGTCAAATTTAAGCTCATACTCATTAATGGTTTGGCGACACAGCCCACATGGGGAGACCGTAGCATAATTTGACTCTTGGCTTCGCTTGGCCACAATCATGATTTTCAAAGGTTTTACCTTCGGGAAATTGGCGTTGGCATATCCCAAAAGTGTCCTCTCTGCACAAACGCCGACAGGAAATGAGGCATTTTCTTGGTTATTTGCGGTCAGGATCTGTCCGTCTTCCAATAACAATGCCGCGCCTACATTGAAATTGGAGTACGGGGCATAGGCATTTTCCAAGGCTTTTTTTGCCTTATCCAACAGCTCCACTTCCTGTTCGGTGAGCTCACTCATTTCCAGTAAATCCAATACTACTTTCTGTTCAATTCTTTTTCCCATTAAATGGATGTTTAGTGTGAGAGCTGAAAAGCAATTTAACAGCTTTTTATGAAAGCTAAATACACAAAGACTTCCAAAGGTATTTATTTCTCGCCAAATCCGCTGTGACCACAGAATTGAATCAGGGCAAATGCATTAGGAATCGTTATGAGGTTAATATGTAAAGCAGATAAAAGTGCCAGCGGTACGGGTGGTACCTGACCTACACGGAAATTGTTTGCCATCAATATACTAAATGCGTTTGGGCTAGAGCGGAATAAGCCATAGCTGCGGATTTACACTTTTATTTAAAACGTCGTATACTTTGCCATTCAAGACTAATTTCCACTAAAATATTTTAAGGTCAAAGATTAAATGTCCATCTTCATATAACCCAAAGTGATAAAATCGAGATGAAGACTATATTGATCATCGGAGCTGGCAAATCCTCCAAGGTGCTGGTGGATTTCTTGCTGAAGGATTCCCAAGCCAAGGACCGGAAACTGATTCTTGCCGATGTGGACGTGCAAGAGGCTGAAGAGAAGCTTGGTGGTCACCCTGCCGGAACAGCTACGGGCATAGATATTCATGACAGCAAAAGGCTCGGAGCGCTTGTCAAGGAAGCAGACCTTGTGGTTTCCATGGTGCCTGCGTTTTTGCATCCTTTGGTGGCCAAGGTAAGTCTAAAGGAAGGAAAACATTTTTTCTCGGCCTCTTATGAATCCCCCGAAATGAGCGCCTTGGCTGGAGAAATCAAACAGAAAGGACTGTTTTTCTTAAATGAATGTGGCTTGGATCCGGGGATTGACCACATGTCGGCCATGAAGTTGATCGATGCCGAAAAGGAAGAGGGACATGATATCGTCCTTTTCAAGTCCTACTGTGGCGGATTGCTCTCGCCAGAAAGTGAATCGGATAATCCCTGGAAGTATAAGTTCACCTGGAATCCTAGAAATGTAGTCCTGGCAGGACAAAGCACCTCCCGATTTATCAGAAATGGCCGCTACAAATTCATCCCGTACCATATGCTGTTCAGGCGGACTGACCTGGTTACCTTTAAGGAGGTAGGTGATTTTGATGGATATGCCAATAGGGATTCCCTTGGTTATAGAAAAGTATATGGATTGGAAGGAATACCGACGATCATCCGTGGTACTTTACGGCGCGCTGGCTTCTGTAAAAGTTGGGATGTTTTGGTGCAACTGGGGATGACAGATGACTCGTTTGAAATGGACTTGCCACAGGATTTTACTTTGCGCATGTTTACCAATTCCTTTTTGCCTTATGACCCAGTCCACCGGGTAGAAGAAAAGATCATACGATTGTTGCCTTGGGTGGACTCGATGATCGTGGAAAAGTTAGCTTGGCTGGGGCTGTTTGAAGATGCTCCATTGCCTGCATTTAAAGGAAGTCCAGCTAAAATCCTACAATTGATTTTGGAGGAAAGGTGGAAGCTGTCCCCAGCGGATAAAGACATGGTCGTGATGCAACATCAGTTAGAATCCGTAGCTGTAGGAGGAGTAAGGAAAAAGATTGTTTCCAGTATGATCGTCCATGGAGAAAGCCACGAATACACCGCCATGGCCAAGACGGTTGGTCTTTCATTGGCGGCAGCTGTTGATTTGTTTTTAGAAGGAAGAATAAAGGCGACAGGTTTGTATTTGCCCACTAACAAAGAAATTTACCTTCCTATTCTGGACGTGTTGGCAAAGAATGGGATTCATTTTGAGGAGGAGCTTATCCCTTTAGAAGATTAGCAAGAAGTCTTTGAGTAAATATTGGTATTGTTCCGAATAGGTGAAATCCTCGTTTTTGATGCAAATGGTTTTGGAAATTGGCTGATCAGTGGTGGTAAAGGAATAAGCGCAGAGGTGGCGGAGGACTTTGGTGGATGGGCGGTCCCTTAGCTCATGCCAAGCATGACAATGTAGCCCAAAAAAACGTGCGATTTTGTCCAATTCTTTCATTTGTTGGGGAGGTAAGATCACCCAGAAGCTGCCCGATTCGGTATCCAGTAATTTTACCACACCTTTTATCAAATCCCCAAAAGGGAGTTCGTCATTATGCAGTGCCAAATTCCGTTGTGCATTGTGGGATTTGTTATGCTTGGGAAAATAGGGCGGATTGCTGACGATCAGAGAGAATTTTTCTGACGTATCTTTTACAAAATCCTGAAAACGCATTTGAGAGATGGCGATGCGGTCGCACCAAGGGCTTTTGAGTACGTTGTCCTGAGCTTGCTGGGCGGCAGGAGGATCTACTTCAATACCTTGGATCATGGCTTTTTCATACCGTTGTGCGAGCATTAGCGAAATCACGCCAGTACCTGCTCCAATGTCCAATATATTGGTCGGTTGGGCCTGGTCCGTCAAGGCGCCAAGTAGGACAGCGTCTGTACTTACCTTCATGGCGCAATTTTCCTGGTGAACGGTAAACTGCTTAAATCTGAAGTAGGTGTTGGGCATGTGGATAAATGATTGATCGCCATTTTACGATTCAGTCAATGTGTTGCCACGTGAAATGGCTTAGGCTGATTGTGTGCTAGTGGCTCGTTCCTTTTTCATAAGCTTCATCTATGAGAAGTTTGGAAGACTCGGCTGCATTTACAGCCAGTTTGTCACAGCGTTCGTTTTCAGGGTGGCCAGCGTGTCCTTTGACCCATTGGAACTGGGGCTTATATTTGTTGTGCAGCGGGATGTAGCGCTTCCAGAGATCGACGTTTTTTTTGTCTTTGAATGCTTTTTTCTGCCAGCTCCAAATCCAACCTTTGGTGATGGCATCTACCACATATTTGCTGTCAGAGTATACCTTGACAGGTATGCCGTCGACTTTTATTGCTTCCAGTCCTTTGATCACAGCCAAAAGCTCCATTCTGTTATTGGTGGTCATTCTGAAGCCCTCGGAAAGCTCTTTTTCATGCTGCCGATACTTCAAAATAGTTCCGTAACCCCCGTTGCCAGGGTTCCCTTTGGCTGCGCCATCTGTATAAATCAAAATCATGCTTCAAAAGTAAAAAAAATGTCAGCCATTTCTAGCTGACATTTAAAATGTAACACCATGTATTTATTCTCAACAATTAGAAATGGTCAAATATATTGGTCTTGAAAATTTTGATTGCAATTGACAGCAAGATGATTCCAAAAATCCTTCGGAGGACATCCAGTCCCGTTTTGCCAAGTTTTTTTTCTAACCAAGTAGTGCTTTTCAGGACGATATAAACCACCACCAAATTGATCAATATTCCAATTGCAATATTGATCTGGGAAAACTCCGCTTTAAGCGTTAAGATCGTGGTCATCGTCCCTGCACCAGCTATCAGCGGGAAGGCGATCGGAACGATCGATGTGCTGGAGGCATCTGCTTCTGGGTCAGGCTTGAAAATTTCTACCCCAAGGATCATTTCTGCCCCAAGAGCAAATATGATCAAGGCACCCGCAATGGCAAAGTCAGCCACTCCTATCCCAAATAGGTTAAGGATATTTTTTCCTAGCAGAAGGAATAGCACCATAAGGATGCCGGCCACAATCGTGGCTTTCTCTGACTGAATATGCCCCGCCTTACGACGCAAATTGATAATGATGGGAATCGATCCCAAGATGTCGATTACTGAAAACAAGATCAGTGAGACGGAAATAATTTCTTTGAAATCAAACATTACCTAAATTTTTGCGCGAATGTAGAAATTAAGTTTTGAATAATTTCAATTTTAGGGTTAATATTCTTTTAAGAACGTTAATAATTTATCAAACTCTGCATCGGTAATGGCAGGGAAATTGGCTATCCTGAAACTAGTGGGCTTTAAAGGGCCATAGCCACTGCCCATTTGCATCCCGTGCTGTTCTGCGGCTTTTTTGATTTCCTGGATAAATTCTTCTTTGCCAGAAATCCCCATCACGGTTTTGCTCCGGGTGTTGGCATTTTGTACTAGCATCATCAGCTTGTCGGACTGGGCAATGGTATTTTCCAGCTGACGCATACGATCACGAAGCATTTGATCCGTTTCCTGTATCTCGGGACGATCTTCCAAGCTACGCTTCAATAGGTAAATGCCCAGTACATTTGGGGTATAATGTGTTTGGTAATTGGAGGCATTTTGGAGTATAAAGCTCAGGCTGTTGTACCTGCCTGATTCTCCTTTGCGATTACACTTTTCGATGGCCTTGGGTGAAAGGATAAGTAATCCCAGCCCAGCAGGAAGCCCAAAGCACTTCTGCACAGAAGCATACCAAATGTCCGCTACCTTAAAGTCAAGCTCGATACCAGCCATTGAGGAAGTGGTATCCACGGCAATCATCTTGTTCGGAAACTTATTGGCTACTTGCCGGATCAGCTCATTGCGTACCTCGGTCGCATTGGAAGTTTCGTTTTGGGTGATGGCGATCAAGTCAAATTTCTCGTCTATCTCAAGTGAAGCAACATCCAGTTCGGTTTCTGTATCCAGTTTTAAAGATGCTGTTTCATTATTCAAGTGCTGGGCAAAGTTCAACCACTTTTTGCCGAATGATCCGGAATAGATATGAAAGCTGGCTCGTTCTACGATGGATTGGGCAATGATTTCCCAGTTTTCCGTAGCACTGGACGTGAAAAGCAGTTTGTAATCTTCAGGAACATGGAGTTTTTCCTTGATCAGCGTTTCTGTTTCCTGATACATGTTCATGAATGTGGCGCTTCGGTGGTTGGCACTCATGATGCCTTTTTCGAAAGCTTCCTGAAGGTATTGGGGTAATTGGTCATAGACCTTTGATGGTCCTGGAGCGAATGTAATCATTTTTGGTAGGAGTTAATTTTCTAGAAAATACCGAATGCCCAACTCGTAGCCTTTGAGTCCAAGGCCTGAGATCATGCCGATGCATTCTTTGGAAATGATGCTTTTGTGCCTGAATTCTTCTCTTTTGTAGATATTGGAAATATGGATCTCCATTACAGGGGTGGTCACACCGGCGATGGCATCAGAGATCGCCACTGAAGTGTGCGTATAAGCCCCGGCGTTAAGAAGGATCGCATCATATTCGAATCCTACTTCATGGATTTTATCGACAAGTTCTCCCTCGATATTGCTCTGGTAATAAGACAATGTAACCTCGGGGAATGCTGATTTCAGCTGTCCAAAGTAGTCTTCGAACGATTGGCTGCCATAAATTTCCGGCTCTCTTTTTCCCAAAAGATTGAGGTTAGGTCCATTAATGATCAGTATTTCCAAAATATTTAATGGTTTATAGTGTGCTGTCCAAAATTTTGACCAAAGTTAAGCATTGAAAGGAGGATTTGAACAAAAATACGGGGCTTTAATTTTATCTTTGGATGGAAAAATTGGGCTTATGTCGGATACCTGGGAAAATCATATCAAACAATTTGAGCATTATTTAAAAATCGAACGCTCGCTTAGCAAAAACTCCATTGCAGCTTATCGCAGGGACATGGAAAAGCTATCAGTCTATATGAAAACCAATTTTGCAGGGATAACTCCATTGACAACGAAACTGCTACACCTTAGGGCTTTTGTGAATGAGCTGGCATCTATAGGGATTTCCGAATATACCCAAGCAAGAGTGATCTCAGGTGTCAAGGCTTTTTTTAGGTTTATGGTTTATGAAGATAGATTAGAGGAGGACCCGTCCATTTTGTTGGAGTCGCCCAAGCTGGGTAGGAAGCTCCCGGATACACTTAGCTATGATGAAATTGTCCAATTGCTCGAGGGAATAAAGCTTGGAGAACCAGAAGGCCACCGAAACCGCGCCATGTTAGAAGTGCTGTACAGCAGCGGGCTGAGGGTCTCGGAACTCGTTGGCCTAAAACTGGGGATGGTTTACGCCGACATTGGTTTTCTGAGGGTAATAGGCAAGGGAAACAAAGAGAGGCTAGTGCCTGTGGGGAAAGATGCGTTGCGTTATCTAAATCTGTACCTTGAGCAGGTGCGAAATCATCAGAAAATAGCCTCTGGCCACGAAGAGTATGTTTTTCTGAACAGGAGAGGGAAGAAAATGACCCGTGTTATGGTCTTTATATTTATCAAAAAACTGGTAGAAGAAGTCGGTATCAAAAAGAAGGTAAGCCCCCACACTTTCAGGCACAGTTTTGCGACGCACCTGATCGAGGGAGGAGCCGATCTCAGGGCAGTACAGGAAATGCTCGGCCATGAAAGCATTACCACCACGGAGATCTACACCCACTTGGACCGGGAGTACCTCCGGCAAGTGCTGACGGATTTTCATCCCCGGAAGTGAAGATGCTATCCCGATAATTGGAGAAAAAAAAGCCAATCCATTATTATTGGATTGGCCTTGGTAAGTAACGGGACGATTCCCGAACTATGTTTACTCTTCGAGCTTGGTATAAGGAATTTTCATCCTCAAATCCCAGGTACCTGAGTCATTGATTTTGATCCCCCAGCGGATGTAAGCATGGTTCCTGATTTTTCCGGTTTTTGGATCCTTATAGGGCGCCCAGAACTCCTCCCATTCTGCATCAGTCTTAGGACCTTTATCTGCTTGATAAGCCTCCTTGTCCACGATAAAAGTACTTCCTTTGGATAGGTAGTACATTAAATATGTACTACTTCCACTATAGTCCCTGCCATATTGAGGAAAAGGAGGTGCCGGGAGGAAGAAAGATGTCATTTGGTCTCCTTCAACAGTTTCCACGGAGTTGTCATGGTAATTTTGAAGATATCCTGACCCACTTGGGTAAAAGGTGATTTCATCCGCATCTACTGCATTCCCATAACTGTCCTGAATGATCATATTTACTTGAACAGAATTGGCAGGTTCATCACTGACTTTCTGAATAGAGAAATAGGGATTCGTTCCATCCAAAACGCTAGGGATATTGTTATCTTCAGGCCCTGTAATAACCCCAGTATGAGCGATTGTATTGCCATTATCCGAATCCAATAACAAACGAGACCTCATTTCAGTAGGGAACTCTACAGCTTGAAAAGGCTCCAGTTTGATAATAGTAAAGTCCTGAAGAAGTTTTTCTCCTTTTACATTGGATACCGCCACATCCACTTTAAACATATCACCCTCTACAAACTTGGTGGACTGGGTAAATGCAAATTCGCCGCTCACCTCATTCAGCAAAACAGAGGGCTCTTCTGAAAGCTCCAGTTTCTGCTCGGCAAGTGCCAAGGTGGTGTCCGTGTCGCCGTTATATGCCTCTTTCCAAACCCTAATCTCGTGCTTTTCCAGTAGCGCATTGTTTGGGTTGCCATCCATGTCACTAAATCCGACGATCTCCCAACGCAGTGGAGCAGTAGAGTTTTCGGTCATTGGCCGAGCCCCCACGGTAAATGAGCCCCTTGGAACTGAAATGGTGTCCTGAGCGGAGTGAATGCTATCACTTAGGTACCCGATTTCTGGTGGGGTACAGGACACGACCCCTAAAAATGATAACGCTATGATTTGATATATTGTCTTTTTCATGGTTTAGGTCTTTTTAATTTCCTTCGTAGTCGAATAAGATATGATTACCCTGAAGGGCGTGGATAACCCCATTGGTGGATAATAGGTTTGAACTCCTGACACGGATCAGTTCATCATCTACAATCCTGTTCCACTCGTCCCATTCGTCTCCTTTTTTATAGGTATAGAAGACATACTCTGGAAAACTGCTAAGCTTGTCCTCATAGGGCTCCTCATCCCTTGGTTCCAATGAGATCCTTCTTTGCTCCCCATTGATGGCCGTTAGAATATCCCCCTCTAAAGTCATGTCATCTCTGGTGATCTTTCCCGGAAAGATGTATCCCCCCATGTACTTTTCCAATGTATCTGTAGGAATGTCATTTACGGTGTATTCCGCTTCTGGATCCACCTCTCTCATTTCGGCTAGTACCTCATCGACATACCTTTGAATAGAAAGATTGTTGGGAGCAAAGAGAGTGGTTTCACCGTTGACATCATCGATAAGCCCAGCGCGCTCGATCAGTAATGCCAACGTATCCAATTGCGGATGAGATTGTAAGAAGGTATAGGTATCAGTCCCTATTTCTTGGCTGCTCACTCCTCCATCCACTAAGTAGTCATCTTGAATGCATGACATCATGCCAAATGCCATTGCTAGAATATATATGTATCGTTTCATGATATGTCTGATTTTAAGATTCGATTATAAACGTCCTTGCCAGTACTCGGTCTGTACGATGGAAGGGTTTTTGATAATGATACTTGGAGATACTGGCCAGAAATACCCTTTTTTCGCTTTCCTGTCACTGCCCATCCACGACACCCCTTCGAAGTAGTCCATCCGTATCCGGTCAAAAGCAACATGTCCTTCAGCAACCAACTCAATGGCTCTTTCATCAAAAACGGCCTTAATGAGACTTGGGCGATCCGAAGGCCCTTCATACGCAGGAACGCCGGCCTTGCTTCGTACCAGGTCCAGGTCAGATATGGCACTGGCATAATTTCCTTGTCGAGTGTACGCCTCTGCTCTCAGCAAGTAGATGTCTGCCAATCTAAAAATCAAGATGTTTGCTTCTGAAAACACCGCATAGGTATCTTCAGAATCTGGGTCATCAGAGCTCAATGCATATTTCATCGGAAAGGTACTTGGCCCCATATCCTCAAAATCAAAGAAGAAAAGGTCCTTTCGCACGTCCGCATCCCGTTCTGGCTGTGCCATAAACTCAAATCCGTAGAGGTCAGGGTTGCCCACTGGCGCAGTCCCATTGTTCCCTCCAAGGATGGGCTGATTAATTGTGAGTCCAGGAGGTGTGCTGTTGCTATTGGTGACTCGGTACGATTCGTCAACATCTGTGCTGACATTGAGCTCAAAAAGACCGGTTTTAGATTGGCCCCTAACCATGCTTTCAAAACCTTCATTGCCTTCAGCGACATAATCGACCAAGCTCGCATTACTATTATTGATGACAGAAGTGGCTGCATCAATACTTTGCTGAATCAGCTCAGGGTCATCACTATTTCTACCAGCATACCAAAGGGATGCATGGGCTTTCAATGCCTCAGCACTAGCTTTATTGGCAAAAATCGCCCAACGCTGGTTGCTCGGGTTGGAATATTGTAATAAGCTAATGGCCTTGTCCGTGGCTTCAAGGATGTATTGCAACACTTCTTTCTCGTCTGATCGGCCTATTTCCACAATATAACCATCCTCTGTAATCAACTGATCGGAAGTTTCAATGGATTCATGGACAATCGGCACATCGCCCCATATTCTTGCCATATAGAAGTAAGACAATGCCCTTACAAAAGCCGCTTCACCCAATATCCTGTCCTTTTCCTGACTGGTAGCAAACAGCTCTTCAGGCATCCCGTTTACGTATTTTTCTATCGTAAAAGCCCAGTTGGCAGCCCTGTAAAATAACTTCCACTCTGCCGTTTCACCTCGATAAGGAAGACTATAATTCCCGCTGTTTTCGATATAGTCCATTATCCAGAATTGACTGTCCATAAGGGTCATGGCAGGGAATTCACCCCATATCAAGAAACTTGACTGTGTCAAGAGGGCGTTTTTAAGCAGGGCATAAGAACCTGCCAAAGCTTGTTCCGCTTCACTCTGTGAGCTCCAGTACACATCTGGATGAGTGATGGTAATGGGCTCCTGATCTAAAATGCCCGAACAACTGGAAAAACCAATAGTGAAGGCTGTCAGAACTGATAAATATATTTTTTGGAATTTTTTCATGGTGTTCAGTTTTTAGAATCTAGCATCTAGACCAAAGAAATAAGTTTGCGCTTGAGGGTAACCATTACCCAATACATATCCTCGGGCATCCACCATTGAGGCATCTACGACACTCTTGGATTTCTGCCATTGGTAGGGGTTCAACACTGAGATATAAACCCTTAGTCGGCTCAAACCTAAGTTTTTAATAAACGAATCTTTATTGAACATGTGGCCAACAGAAGCATTGGTGATCTTCCAGTAATCTCCACTTTCTATCCATAAAGACTGATTTCCCCTGAAAGCATAAAAGGGTGGCTCGCCTCCACCTGCAGGGAACAAAGCAGGAAAGCGTACCCCTGCAGCACCATCACCCGGCTTTTCCCAGAATGTTTGCTCGCTAAGGTCTGCAAGCCCAAATGTGGCCCAGTCTGTACCGCCTCTGTCGTATCTATCCATGTAGCTGTTCAATACCGTGTTCATAATGTCCGCGCCAAAAGAGAATTGACTGTAGGCTTGCAGGTACCAGCCTTTATAGCGGAGGTCAATATTGAAATTGCCCTGTATATCTGGAACAGGTGAGTATTCCAAGGCCATGATCTGATCACCCGCTTCGTCCAACAAGTAATCTCCATTGATATCTTTCCAAATCGGAAGCCCAGGACGGATAGCAGCCCATGCTGATTTTCCAGTGAGGGGTTCTCCCGTGTAAGGATTGACTGGCAACTGCTCCAGGTTGTCAATGATATAGTCATTGAGGAAGATGTTGTATAAGTTTAGCGGGCGCCCCACGATATAGCCATAGGATCCGATTAGGTAATCCCTGTTGCCATTTGGCAATTTGCTGACATAATTCTCGTTTTTGGCAAAACCAGCAGTAAGCTGAAGTTTCCAGTGGCTGGCTCTGGGGAAAATATCATAACGAATCTGACCTTCCCAACCGTAGTTCAGCACTCCGGCCACGTTAGCCTTGGCCGTGTTATACCCAGAATAGGATGGGAAATCAATATCAAAGAACAGCTGGTCCGTATCCTTATGATACGCATCAAAAGTTAGGTTTAGCCGCTGATCCAGCATCGCTATATCAAAGCCAATGTTCCACTGTTCTGATTCTTCCCAGGACAGCTTGTCATTGCCAATTGAACCATAGTTTGGTATAATCCCTGTTACTCCACCATAAGAGGAGACGTTCATTTGGTTGGTGTTGTATCCTGCGGATGGTGTACCACCATATCCTAGGCTATAGGCGCCAAATCGAAGGTAGTTTTGGCTAAACTGCTTTCCGTTTCTTCCCCAGCTGGCCCGAAGTTTTGCAAAATCCAACCAATGCCCGGCTAGCTCCTTGAGAAATGGCTCGTCCGAAATCACCCAGCCCGCGGATAAGGAGCCGAATTTGGCCCATCGAACATCCTTACCAAATCGAGAAGAACCATCTGTACTGAAGTTTGCACTCAATAAGTACTTGTCCTTGTATTTATAACTTAATCGGGCATAATAAGAAAGAAGGGCATTCTCACTGATGTCCGTATAGCCATCGATATTGTCTTTCTCATACCTGTTGTTGATTACCTGAATGGCATCACTGCCGAAACCTACTGCTGACATCCTCATGTCTTCATACTTGTTATAATCCACCCGATTACCCGCTATAGCAATGATCTCATGATCTCCGAAGGTTTTAAAGTAATCTAAATAGAGGTCGGACGCATGATTCTTCCTAGTGTACAGGGAATAGGCGGCAAACCCATCGCCATTTGGTCTGATGGAGGAAGGCTCATAAAAGTTTTTCTTGTTCAGGTCGTACTGAAAGGTAAGCTGGGAATTAAGCTTCAGACCTTCGATGATCTTCAATTGCGCAAAGTTGGAGAAGGTTACTTTCAGCTGTTCGTCGGTATTGAGCTTTTCGTCCAGCTCGCCCTCCAAGGACTTTCGCTTCGCCTCTGTCAAATAAAACAACGAAGAGTTCAGGCTATTGGGGCTTGTAGGGAGGCTGTTGTCCAAGTTAAAGGATCCTCCTCCTGGGTTTCCCTGGCCGGTTTTGTTTTCGGTAAAAGACGTGTTTACCAGAAATTGGTTCGTAAATTTCTTCCCTACCTTAGTATTTACATGGGCGTTAAGCGTGTATCGCGTAAAGCCTGTGGCCTTCACTACACCTTTGTCATCATTGTATCCAAATGACAAACGGTAATTGGTCTCCTCACTGCCTCCTCTCATGCTCAGGTTGTACCGCTGTGAAACGCCTTTTTGATAAAAAAGGTCTTGATAGTCTACGTTGTTATTGAATGCAGGATTAAGACTGTCCGTCAGCATAATGGGTACCTGATTTGAAAGCAAGAACTCATGATCCCACCATTTTTCAAGCATACCCATTTTTTCTCTTCTTTCTGCTGCCCCGACCAGCATGGGCACCAAATTAGGAATTGGCTGAAATCCTATACTTGTGGAGAAATCAAACTGAGGCTTATCCAAAGCTTGTCCACGCTTGGTTTTGATGATGATCACACCATTCGCCCCTCTTGATCCATAAATAGCAGATGCTGAAGCATCTTTCAATATATCAATGCTTTCAATGTCATTTGGATTCAGTGAAGCCAAATAATCCGTATTGGAAACACCATAACCTGCCAAGTCCTCTAGGGAGGTTTGGACTCCATCGACTACATAAAGCGGGCTACTAAACGCCGTAAAACGCTCCCCACCATCAAGTCCGCTGGATACCGCTGTATTCCCCCTAATGACCAAAGCACCTCTGGCACCTGCTGCTCCACTAATGTTGACGCTTTGGATACCTGTACCCTGCGTACCGATCAGCGTGGCAACATTGGTGACAGGGATGGCTTCCAGCTGTTCACTTTGTATGCTGTTTACAGCACCTGTTACATCCCTCTTGACCACAGATTGGTAACCTACCACGACAAACTCATCCAGATCTGAGGCACTCGATTTTAAAGAAACATTTATTTCCTCTTGGCCAGTCACCGGGACTTCCTGTCTATCATAGCCAATAAAGGAAAAGACCAGGGTTTGCCCCTCCTCCACGGAGATTCGGTAAGATCCGTCTACATCCGAGACCATTCCTTTGGCAGTTCCTTTTATAAGAATATTAGCGGCGGGGATAGGCTCCCCAGAATCGGCGTCAGTGACCTTACCGGTCACCGAAATTGTTTGTGCGGTCGCGAGACCGTACAAACAAAAAGTGCATAGAAAAACGAGTACATTTTTCACCATAATGTTGTGTGTTTAGTTGTTATGATTAGAAGTATTTCTTTTAAAAGAACCCTAGAGGCAAAACTGGATTCTCTGCAAAACCTTAACCCTCGTTATCAAATAAAGCTTTTGGGGAAACGGCTATCTTCCTTTTTGAAATTATAGTAGGGTGAGTGAGTTATAGAAGATTAGCGAGGTTCTTTACAGTTGGGGCAAGGTACCGGCTACTAAAACGTATTAATGGTTGTTTATTTGGTATCGAGATGACCCTGTTTTACATCATTTCATTGCTTGATTTCTAACATTTCTTTTGAATAATTTCGTTTTGTGTTTTATAACGAAAATAAATATAGTAATATCTACCAAAATTGTGCGTTTTTTGAATGAAAAAATTTCAAAACATTATTTATAAATTCTATAATTAAGTATTTGAAAACGATTGAAAAACACAAAAATCACCAAATGAAACCTAAAACATAAGTTATCATGAATAAAAGGTATATCATTGGTATATACTGGTAATAAAAGTATTTTTTAAACCTGACTGATCATCAATTATCTAAAAAAAAGGTATCGAAGCATTTAGCGACAAAAAATAAGGCCGTCCCATAAACTGGAAGCGCACATCCTACAGTGAGAGAATGAATTGCTTACAGTTGTTTTCAAATAATAACAGTAAGTATTCTCAGATTGTAAAAACGATACGATCGTTATGGGACAGCCTATTGGCTACTTGATGGACGCCACTATCTAATCAACCAGGTTAAAATCCTTGTCCAACCAAATTTTCTCATTGGCCGAAAGGGTCACGGATAATTTTTTGTCCTTGTATTGTATGACCTTGGTTTGGTTAGAGGCGCTCGTCAGGCCAAGTTTCAGCAGCTGTCCGCCCTCCCAAATGATATCCACTTCAATGTTGCCTCTGGCTACTAGGCCTTTTATGGAGCCATTTTGCCAGCTTTCCGGCAGGGTAGGTAGTATGCGGAGAAAGCCTTCATGCGACTGGAGTAACAATTCGGCTACACCGGCAGTATAGCCAAAGTTACCGTCGATTTGAAACGGAGGATGTTCATTGAAGAGGTTGTTGGCGGTGGATATTTGTAGGAGTTTGTACAAGTTGTCTTCGGCTGATTTTTTGTCCAATAGTCTCGCATTAAAGTTGATCATCCAAGCGCGGCTCCATCCTGTGCCTGCCCCACCATGTTGGAGGCGGTAGTCGATGGTTTTTTGTGCTCCGGCAAATGCTTCGGGAATAGTTTCAGTGATGTCATCCCCAGGGTGGAGGGCATAAAGGTGTGACATGTGTCGGTGGCCTTTCTCTGGTTCCTCATAGGGTTCGTTCCATTCCAATATTCTACCGTCCGGACCAATGGCCACTCCGGGATACAGCATGCCTATTTTTTCTTCGAGCTCCTCGGTAAAGTCATTTTCGATGGAGAGCACCTTTGCAGCAGCGAGAGTGTTCTGAAACACATCACTAATGATCTGGTGTCCCATAGCTGATCCGTATGAAACCGCTGCAGGATTGCCGTCAGGAGCCAAATAGGAATTTTCGGGGGATGTTTCTGGATAAGAAATGTATAGTCCTGTCTGTTCGTCCTTCTGAAGCCAATCCATATAGAAAGCCGCAAATTCTTTCAGTGCGGGATAGCCTCTATCTTTCAAAAATGTGGTGTCACCCGCAAATTGGAAATGTTCCCAGTAGTGTCTGGAAATCCATCCACCGCCATGGATCCATGCTCCCCAGTAAGCCCTGTTGGCGCGCATCCAAGGAGCTGCCCAAAGGTCAGAGGCATGGTGTACCACCGTGCCACGCTCGATGCCGTATTGATCCTTAGCAGTGACCTTACCCCGCTCTATCAACTGATCCACATAATCAAATAGCGGGAGGTGCATTTCGGAGAGGTTGGCAGGGCCTGCCGGCCAATAGTTCATCTGTAGGTTAATATTAAGGTGGTAATCTGCGTTCCAAGGGGCTTCGATATCCTTGTTCCAAATTCCCTGCAAATTCGCTGGATTGGTGCCGGGCCTGGAAGAAGAAATAAGTAAGTATCTGCCATACTGGAATAAAGCTGCCGCCAATCCAGCATCCTTGGCGCCATCTTGCACCCTTTTGAGGCGCTTATCCGTAGCTAGGCTATCGAGCTCATGGTTCCCTAGATCCAGCTTTACCCTTGAATAGAACTGGTTGAAGTCCGCTACATGGGCAGTGCGTAACTCTTGGTAGCTTTTTGATTCCAACATCTGAAGGGACTGATCATTCTTCGTCTCATAGTTTTCATGATAATATGAAGTGTTACAGACCAAATAAATAATAGCTTCTTTGACCCCTTTTAAGTTTAGGCTGCCATTTCCGGCAGTGGAGGTTCCTCCATTCGGAATCACCTTAAGCTTGGTCTGGAACTTAACGCCATAGTCCAGTGGTGTTGGCTGATCTTCTTTGACCGCTTCATATTGCGTCACTTCTCCGTCCATGACCAACTCATTATCTGATGGGGCATTTACCTGTACAGTGGGGTGGCCAGTATCTTCAGGACGATCTAAGCGAAGGCTAAAATCCATCCCTGCTTCATCCGTGGTGGTGAGCCGAATGGCCAATACGTCATCTACCGCAGAAGCAAAAACCTCTTCGGTGAAGTGTTCTCCTCCAGACTGATAGCTCACCGTGGTCAAGGCATCATCCAAGCTCAGCTTTCGTGAATAGTTCTTGATCTCCCTTTCCCCGCCAAAGTCAATGTACAGGTCTCCCATGGTCTGATGGGAACGTACGATCCCCTTGTAAGAAAACATATCGATGATGCTTTTGTCCGCTTGGTGAACCTTTCCGTCCTTCACCAGTTTCCGAAGCTCAGCCAAATCTGCCGGTGTACCTTTGCTATCTCCCCAATCGGCAGCTCCAGGCCACATGGAGTCCTCGTTAAGTTGGATCCTTTCTGTGTTTGTCTGCCCAAAGACCATGGCTCCTAGTCGTCCATTGCCCACTGGTAAGGCTTCTTCCCAAGCAGTGGCGGGCTGTTCATACCAAAGTGTGGTCGTGGAAGAGTCTTCTTGCGGGGTGGAAGTAATGGGTGAGCAGGAAAATACTGCGCTACACGCCAAGAAACCAAGGGCCAAAGTAATTCTATGCATCATGAAGGATTTTTTGTACATCTATATGTCAAATAAAAACTGAAAGCGGTTAAGCAGGTAAATATAAATAAAATAGCATTCAAGCCTCAAAGGATTTTCTCTAGTGCATTGCCAGATTTCAATATTATTTTTGCCTTCCGGCTTTAACTTACTCCATGTAGGTGTGACGGCGCAAGAGCTGGCTGACTTTGAAGCAAATTCAGTTGGCAATACCAGAGGCAGTGGCGTAGATAGGTTAATGCATATTCCGGGTTTAAGTGAAGTGACGGTTTATATTTACCTAAATGAGTGCCTTGAATAGCGGCTTGTAATTCAGGCTTTAGTAGCTTTAGGGAAAGGAGGATTCATAATTGATTTGTATATAATGATTCCTCGATCATGAAGGTTTCGTCTAATTCAATTAATTTAGCGGATAAATTAATCGACAATGTCCGTGTACAAATCCCTTTTAAAGCCATTTTTATTTAAGAAAAGTGCCGAGGAAGCGCATCATTTCACCTTTTCATTGACCAAGAACACCTTTAATTGGCCTTTGGTGAAGGGTATGATCAAAAGCCTATATGGGTATGAGCATCCCTCACTGGAGCGAGAGGTGTTTGGACTACGGTTCAAGAACCCTGTAGGGCTTGCGGCGGGATTCGATAAGGACGCGAAGTTGATTGATGAAATGGCCATGCTTGGTTTTGGCTTTATAGAAATTGGGACGTTGACACCAAAACCCCAAGAGGGAAATCCCCCGCCTCGTTTGTTCCGTCTTCCTGAGGATGAAGCATTGGTCAATCGAATGGGCTTTAACAACGGTGGGGTGGATGAAGCTGTGAAACGGTTGAAAAAAAGGAAATCCAAGCTGCTGATCGGGGGCAATATTGGCAAAAATAAAGTGACGCCAAATGAGCTGGCCGAGTCGGATTACCTGTACTGCTTGGATGCCTTACATGCTTATGTTGATTATTTTGTGGTGAATGTAAGCTCACCAAATACCCCAAATTTAAGAGACCTCCAAGAAAAAGAGCCACTGCAAAAGCTGTTGG
Source organism: Echinicola strongylocentroti (assembly GCF_003260975.1). NCBI lineage: Bacteria > Pseudomonadati > Bacteroidota > Cytophagia > Cytophagales > Cyclobacteriaceae > Echinicola > Echinicola strongylocentroti. Next base: position 3,871,030 of record NZ_CP030041.1, read on the forward strand.
CCAAGGTAAAGGAACGAAATGATCAGAAAGAGCATCCTAAACCGATCTTACTGAAGATAGCCCCAGACCTTACCGATGGACAGCTGGACGATATTATTGATATAGTAAAAGAAACCAAAATCGACGGTGTCATCGCGACCAATACGACCATTGATCGATCTGGCTTAAGAACGGATGCAGGAAAGGTGGAAGCACTGGGAGCAGGAGGAGTAAGTGGCAAGGTTCTTGGCAAAAGAAGCACGGAAGTGATCCGCTACTTGGCTGAGAAATCAGGAAAGGCTTTTCCTATTGTCGGTGTGGGAGGGATTTTTAGCGCTAAAGATGCCATAGAAAAGCTGGAAGCGGGGGCTTCACTGGTACAGGTTTACTCAGGGATGATTTATGAGGGGCCTGGTTTGATGAAAGCCATCAAGAAGGGCTTGAAGGAGCATTATGACAATTGATGCTTGGATAATTTAGTCGATTACAATTAATTTACCGTATTTCACCAGGGACATATTGAAGAATTATGGCTTCAAATACATATAAATCAAATACTTTCAGGAAAAAGGAAAAAGCCAAAAAGAAGAAAAGCTCCTTTAACTTTTCATTGGGAGCATTAAAAGACAAGAAAATAGGGCTGTCATTCGGGATACTGTTTATGATGATAGGACTGTTTCTGTTTTTTGCTTTTTTGGGTTACCTGTTTACTGGCCCAGCTGACCAAAGTGTGGTGACAGGTGGTGATCCTGAAATCTCCTTACGGAAAAACGCTGCCGAAGCACGAAATTGGTTGGGATATGCTGGTGCTTACGTTTCGCATTGGCTGATATTTCGGTGGTTTGGCTTGGCTGCCTTTTTATTGCCGCCATTCTTGTTTTTACTTGGCTTCAAATGGGCCTTTAAGAAATCCCTTATCCCCATGACACAGTACAGTGCGTTTGGACTGTTCTTTGTATTTTGGCTGGGGCTGTTGCTGGGCTATGTGGTACATATTCTGAAAGGCTTCAGCTACCTACAGTTTTTGAGTGGAGGATTTGGCTATGAAATGGCCGTGCTAGCGGATGAATTCCTAGGCTGGGGAACGTTTATCTTGATTTTTGGATCACTGCTGATCTTTGTGGTGTTTTTCTTTAATATCACGCATATTGACTGGCTGCAGAGTGATTTAAAAGCTGATGACCCAATTCCTGATCATGAGCCTTCAGCTCCCGTCGCAAAAGAGGCAAGGGGCAGCAAGGAGCCTATCGAGGAAGAAATGGTCCAAGAGGATGAGCTTATGGTAGAGGAAGAAGTGCAAGAGGAAGAGGATGAACAAAGCTGGACCATCAAGTCCAAGCAACCTGAGAAGAAGAAAGCACCAGCTTCTGAGCCTACATTCAATATTGAAGAGCTCGAAACTGCCGATGATATCCAAGAAGAAGAAAAAGCAGCTGACGACAAGAAGTTTACCGTAGAGACTGGTACACATGAAGAAAAGAAAGTCAGTGAAGTAGAAAACCTGGATCCTTATGACCCTACGCTTGACCTGCCAAGTTACCAATACCCGAGTATTGACCTGCTGAATGAGTATGATCAGCAGAAAGTGACGGTAACACGCCAAGAGCTGGAAGAAAACAAAAACAAGATCGTCGAAACCCTGGTCAATTTTAAGATCGGTATTCAAGAGATCAAAGCGACCATTGGTCCCACGGTGACACTCTATGAGATTGTCCCTGATCCAGGGGTGAAGATTTCCAAGATCAAAAACCTGGAAGATGACATCGCCCTGAGTTTGGCGGCACTGGGGATTAGGATCATCGCGCCCATTCCTGGAAAAGGCACCATTGGTATAGAAGTCCCCAACAAAAACAGGGAACTGGTAGCTGCTGGATCCGTGCTGGGAACGGAAAAATTCATGAAAAGCGATAAAGACCTCCCTGTAGCACTGGGCAAAACCATTAGCAACGAAGTCTTTGTCTTTGACCTTGCCAAAATGCCCCACCTGCTGATGGCCGGTGCCACGGGGCAGGGTAAGTCCGTTGGTCTGAATGTGATCTTGGCATCACTGGTGTACAAGAAGCACCCCTCGCAATTGAAATTTGTATTGGTCGATCCGAAGAAAGTGGAATTGACCCTGTTCAATAAGATAGAACGGCATTTCCTTGCCAAGCTGCCCAATGCCGAAGATGCGATCATCACCGATACCAAGAAAGTCATCTACACGCTAAATTCCCTGTGTATCGAGATGGACAACAGGTATGATCTTCTGAAAGATGCGGGCTGCCGAAACCTGAAAGAATACAATGCCAAATTTGTAGCGCGTAAACTCAATCCTGAAAAAGGACATAAATTCATGCCTTATATTGTGCTGGTCATTGATGAATTGGCGGACTTGATGATGACGGCAGGTAAGGAAATCGAAGCGCCCATTGCTCGTTTGGCGCAGCTGGCGAGGGCAATCGGGATTCACTTGGTGGTGGCCACCCAACGACCTTCCGTCAATGTGATTACCGGTATCATCAAAGCGAACTTCCCTGCAAGGCTTTCTTTCCGTGTGACTTCCAAAGTGGACAGTAGGACCATTCTGGACGCAGGAGGAGCCGAACAGCTCATTGGTATGGGGGATATGCTCTTGTCCCAAGGATCTGATGTGATCCGGATACAGTGCGCTTTCTTGGATACTCCAGAGGTAGAACGGGTCTGTGAGTGGATAGGTGAGCAGCGAGGATACAGTGACGCCTACCTTTTGCCTGAATTTGAAGGCGAGGATGGGGACAGTAATGTCGGAGAAGTGGATTTGTCTGATCGTGACCCTCTTTTTGAAGATGCCGCTAGGTTGATCGTCATGCATCAGCAAGGAAGCACATCGCTGATTCAGAGGAAGTTAAAACTTGGATACAATCGTGCTGGCAGAATTATCGACCAATTGGAAGCCGCCGGTGTGGTGGGGGCTTTTGAAGGGAGCAAAGCAAGGGAAGTATTAATTCAAGACGAAGTTAGTTTGGAACAGTTATTGAGTAGCCTCTAAGAGCGAGAGCTTATTAACTGGATTACAATTATGTTAAAGAAAATCATACTACTCAGTCTGCTTATAGGCTGTATACAGACCAATTTATGGGCACAAAAAGATCCTGACGCCAAGGCGCTTCTGGATCAAATGAGTGAGCGCTACCAGTCCCTGGATGGGCTTAAAGCCACCTTTGAATATTACTATTACAATGAGCTGGACGGAGCCAGTCAGCGAAGCACTGGTGAAGTGGCCGTCAATGGCGACCGATACAAATTGGTTTTGCCGGATCAGGAGGTTTATAATAACGGCGAGACGGTCTGGACTTTTATCAAATCCAATAATTATCAGGAAGTCACCGTCAATACCGTCAGTGAAAACACTGACGAACTCACGCCATCCAGCATCTATAACCTGTACAAAAAAGGATATGATTACGAGCTTAAAGGTGAGGAAAACCAAAATGGAAAAAACATCCAAGAAATCTTACTCACAGCTGAAAGTGCCAAAGCACAATTCCAAAAAATCATTTTGTTTGTAGATAAGGACCATAAGGATTTATTGGCTTGGGAAGTATCGGATAGTGACGGGGGCACCTTCAAGTATGAGTTTAATGAAGTGGACACTGATGTCAATCTAGGGAAATCCTTTTTCACTTTTGACCCCAAAAAACACCCCGGCGTGGAAGTCATTGACTTGCGCTAGTCCAATGCCATAAAACAAAACAGCTTTTCTGCCAGCATATTCCTGCTGGCTTTTTTTATGCTTATTTTTTAGTGATAAGTTCATCCCTGAATGTGCATTGCCTATCTACGCCACGGTACACAGGTATTACGGTCCGATCCGCCGCGGCAGACAAAATCAGCCGCTTGCTTTTCCGCTTCATCCAAAAATCGTCCAATTAGCTACGGGGAGTTTCAGATTGGTAGGTTATTTCATACTTTTGCGGAAACCTTCAGAAAAAATGGATAAGAAAACCCTCTTCGGCAATATTCAGAGAAAAGCATCATTTCTATGCGTAGGCTTGGATACGGATCTCGCAAAAATCCCCTCACATCTACTAAAGGAAGCGGATCCTATCTTTGCATTCAACAGGGAAATTATAGACAAAACTGCTGACTTTGCCGTAGCGTATAAGCCCAACATTGCTTTTTATGAAGCCCTTGGCCCAAAAGGCTGGGAAAGTCTACAGAAAACGCTGGAGTATATCCCGAAAGATATCTTTACTATCGCTGATGCCAAAAGGGGGGACATTGGCAATACGTCCAAATTATATGCTAAGGCCTTTTTTGAGCAAATGGACTTTGACTCCATTACAGTGGCTCCTTACATGGGTAAAGATAGTGTCAGTCCGTTTTTGGAGTTTAAGGACAAGTGGGTGATCCTATTGGCTTTGACCTCTAATGAAGGCAGTAAAGACTTCCAAGTGCTGGGAACAGAAGGAGGCAAACCACTTTTTCAGCAGGTGCTCGAAAAAAGTCAACAATGGGGCACAGATGATAACCTAATGTATGTGGTGGGAGCTACCCGAGGAGAAAAAATCGCAGAGGTTAGAAAATATGCTCCTGATCATTTCTTCTTGGTGCCCGGAGTGGGGGCTCAGGGAGGGAGCCTAGAGGAAGTCGCCAAATACGGCATGAACAAGAGCTGTGGCCTTTTGGTCAATTCCTCCCGTGGAATTATCTATGCTTCTGAGGACAAAGATTTTGGTGATCGGGCAAGGGTAGAGGCGGAAAAACTTCAGCAGGAAATGGCCAAGCTCTTGGAGCAGTATTGCTGAAGGCCAAAGTAGCTTATATCACCTCCTTATAGGCTATTGGCAACTACCAATAATGTCTGTAAATCACCTACTTTACTGCTCTTCAGGAGGATATTTTTTTGGTTCATCGATTTTATCCTAAATTCTCCCATTGATCAACAGGGAATTTTAGATTTTTTGCGATATGCACTTTAGAGAGGATTTTATACATGCGGTCTGGAAGTACCAATATTTTGACAAGCGGGGACTGACCACGGTCGCAGATGCTGCTTTGGAAATCAAGAAGATTGGATTTCAGAACTTTCATCAAGGGCCTGACTTTTCGGAAGCACATGTGGCCATCGATGGGATAGATTTTTTTGGTAACATTGAAGTACATATAAGGTCCTCTGACTGGGATGCACATGGCCATGAAGATGACGAAAACTACGATTCGGTCATTCTGCACGTGGTGTGGGAACATGATATGGAAGTGAGCCGGAATGATAGCACTTACATTCCGACGCTGGAGCTGAAGGGGAAGGTGTATTTGGATGTGCTGAGAAATTACCAGCGCCTTATCAGTACTCGCCGACAACTGCTTTGCAGTGATTTTCTAGCGGATGTAAAGCCCATCATAAAATTCTCGATGCTGGAACGGGCTTTGGTGGAACGGTTACAGGAGAAATCCAAACTTATTCATGAAGAAGTCCGATTGACCTCAGGGGATTGGGAGGAAGTGGCTTATAGGTGGTTGTTCCATTGTTTTGGCTTTAAGGTGAATAGTGAACCGATGCTTAAGCTTGCCAAGGCGATGCCTTATCGCTTGGTAAAAAAACATGCTGATCAGCCCTTGGTACAGGAGGCACTTTTGATGGGGCAGGCTGGATTTTGCTATCAGGATAAACCTGACGATTACACGCTGTTCATGAAAAGGGAATACGAATTTTATCGGAAGAAATATCAATTAGGGGAGTCGATTTACCCCTCCGAATGGAAGTTTATGCGGGTGAGACCGGGTAATTACCCTTCTGTGAGGATCAGTCAATTGGTTGCTGTACTTTCGAAAAGCCCCAGTCTGTTTTCGTTATTGATCCATAAAGTCAGGACCGTTTCTGACCTTGCGCAGTTGTTTCGTGTAAAACCCAATGCCTATTGGGAGCATCACTATCAGCTGAGCAAAAAAAGTGGCAAATCTCAAAACAGGTTATTGAGCAACCGAACCTTACAGCTGCTGGGGATCAATTTCATTGCACCGCTTTGGTATGCTTATGGTAAATACACTGATGAGGAAGTGTGGAGGGAGCGGTGCTTTGACTTTTTACAAGAAATCCCCGCAGAAGAAAACCGGATTATCACCTCCTTCCAGACGGAAGGCTGGATACCAGAGAGTGCTTATGATACCCAAGGAATGATCGGTGTTCACCACGCTTATTGCAGTCTTAAAAAATGCTTGGGTTGCAAAATCGGGCAAAACGTCTTGAGACCAGCGAAATGATGTTTTGGTTACAACAGGAATTTGCCGTAATTTTGCGGACTAAACGATTGAAACCATGGAGAAACCAGTAATTATATTAGGCGCAAAAGGTATCGCCCAACCTGCCTTGGAGATATTCAACAGCAATGAGGTGACCGTGTATGGCTTTTTGGATGAAGATGAGAGCCTTCACGGCACGGAGATCAATGTGGTGCCAGTGTTGGGAAATCCAGAAGATGACGGTTACCTGAAGCTTATCGGTAAAAAATCAGAGGCCTTCGTGGCGGTGGATGACAATGAGTATAGACAGTTTCTGGTCAAATTACTCAACGATAGAAGGAAAACCCAGCCTATCAATGCCATCCATAAAACTGCCTATATCTCCACCGACGCAGTCATTGGCCATGGCAATTTTATCAATGCCAAGGTAAATATCGGTACAGGTGCGGAAGTAGGAAGTCATGGCATATTTCATTCTGGTGCCATCATCGACCATGGAGCAAAACTAGATGATTTTGTCCAAGTAGGAGCAGGTGCTGTGATCAACTCAGGCGCAACCATCGAGAAGGGAGCATTTATAGGTTCTGGTGTGACGGTAGTTTCCGGAGTGAAAATTGGGAAAAATGCACGTGTAGGAGCAGGGTCAGTGGTGATTGCTGACGTAGAAGAAGAGTCCACCGTTTTCGGAAATCCTGCCGTAGCCATGAATAATTAAGAATAGATGATGATTTCATCTATGGACTGTCAATGGCTTCCATGGACAAATAACCAAATAATTTAGTAACTTAATAACATAAACTTATCCCAAAACACCCTGTCGGAAACAGGGCTTTAGTTATGGAAAATTCAGATTACAGCATTTTACTTTATTACTGCTATGCAGAGATCGAGGATCCAGAAGCATACAGGGAAGAACATCACTTGTTCTGTGTAGAGAACAATATCCGTGGACGGATCATCATCTCATCTGAAGGCCTGAACGGTACAGTGTCCGGCTTGAAGGATGATTGTGACAAGTACATGGAATATGTAACATCAGATCCACGGTTTGCAAAAACGGAATTTAAAGTCGATCAGTTTGACAAACATGCATTTGCAAAAATACATGTGAGAGTAAAGCCAGAAATAGTACATTCCAGCCTTCGCCACCTCGATCCAAACCTACGAACAGGTAAACACCTAGATCCTGCTGAGTTTAGGGAATTAAAAGACCAAGACGATGTGGTCATCCTAGATGTAAGATCAAATTACGAGCATGAACTTGGCCACTTTAAGAATGCTTTAAGACTCGACATTGACAATTTCAGGGATTTTCCCGAAAAAGTTAAAGCGCTGGAGCACCTCAAAAACAAAAAGGTGCTTACCTATTGCACAGGGGGAATCAAATGCGAAAAGGCATCGGCTTATCTACTGGAGCAGGGATTTGAAGATGTATATCAACTTCATGGAGGGATCATTAAATATGGCATGGAAGCAGATGGAGCTGATTTTGAAGGGAAATGCTACGTCTTTGACAATAGAGTGGCCGTAGATGTCAACAAAGTCAATCCCAAAGTGATTTCCAAGTGCCACTGTTGCGGAACACCATCTGATCGCATGGTCAACTGCGCCAATCCTGAATGCAATATCCACGTACCGATCTGTGAAGAATGTGCGTGGAAGTATGAAGGAGCCTGCTCTGACGAATGCAAAGAGCACCCCGAAAAGCGTTCGTATGACGGTACTGGCTATTATCAAAAAAACACAAACGGCTACAATCCATACAAAGGACTGCATAGAAAGCCAGAAAAGGAAAAAATATAACTTACCATCGATGACAAAGGTAATTCCAGCATCTGAACTTATTATTAATCCTGATGGAAGCATCTATCATTTAAACTTGAAGCCAGAATATCTGGCTTCAACTGTTATTACGGTAGGTGATCCAGAGCGAGTACCGAAAATCTCCCAATATTTTGATGAAGTGGAGGTGAAAATAACCAAACGGGAGTTTGTGACGCATACAGGTACTTATAAGGGAAAGCGGCTCTCTGTGATGAGTACAGGGATGGGCACGGATAATATTGAGATTTTTATGACAGAACTGGATGCCTTGGTGAATATCGATCTACAAACGCGAAAGGTCAAGCCCGACCATACCGCTCTTAAGATTGTGCGTGTTGGTACATCAGGAAGCATGCGGAAAGAGATTCCTGCAGGAGCCTTGGTTGCTTCTAATTTTGCTGTGGGTTTGGACACCTTGATGCAGTATTATGCAGCAGACTACAGCCAAAAAGAACTGGCCGTAGGACTTGCCGTTCAGCAGTCACTTGGATTAGGGTTTCTTCCCTACTGTTTTGAAGGTTCCAAGGCGCTGATTGAAAGGCTATGTACACAGGAAATAGTGTTGGGAAACACCGCTACTTGCCCGGGATTTTTTGGCCCACAAGGGAGAGAAGTCCGGCTCAAGCCTGCTATTCCAGATATCATCGAGAGACTTGCAGCTATTGATTTGGACGGGTTTCAATTGACCAATTTTGAGATGGAAACAGCCGGGTATTATGCCATGGGGAAAATGCTTGGCCATGAAGTGCTCAGCCTCAATGCCATCGTCGCCAATCGCATTACGCAGGAGTTTGTAGATGATCCAAGCGCAGTAGTGGATCGCCTGATCCATCATACCTTGGAGAATATTTAGCGTTGGTGCTTTTGATCCGAAAAGCCTTATAAAAGAACTGTCGTCAATCAGAACTCCTGGCATGCCTTACGATAAATTCGGCATCCCGTTGGCTTCCATAGATCAGGTGCGAGCTCCGACTGCGCTGAAAGGGGATACCTAAAAAGTATAGGCCGGGAATCTTGGAAATACCCTGCTGCTCCCTTAACGTATCCATATCACTTTCAAAACCCTCGATATTTACAAAACTGTAATCAGGCCGGAATCCGGTAGCAAAAAGCACAAATTCAAATTGCTCGGTTTTTTGGTTTGAGAAAGTAACCTGATTACTTCCCGCTCCGATCACCTCTGGCTGCCTTTTAGCTTTTTTAATTTTCTGCTTCAGATCATCAAAAAGGTACACTGGCTCCGGCTTCTTGATTTTCGTTGCCTTGGGAGGCTTTTCTAACTGGTTAAATTTATCACCCCACCAAAGAATGTTTTTACCAAAAACAATCAAAGATCGCAATTTTGGTTTTCGTAGTGTAGACCAGTGAATGTCAAAATAATTGGTGAGATCAGCAATTATCTGAACGGCAGAATTGCCTCCACCTACGACCAGTACTTTCTTACCCTTTATGGAAATAGGTGTACGGTATTGGCTGCTGTGGATATAAGGGATACTTAGCTTATCAGCCCACTCAGGGATAAAGGAGTTTTGGCACAGACCATTGGCGATGATGACTTTTTTTGCCCTGATTTGTTCAAAGGTCGTCTTAACAAGAAACGCCTCTCCTTGCCTGACGATTTCCGTTACCCTGTTATTGGTATGAATAGGAAGGTCAAAATGGCTAGCGTAACGAGAAAAGTAATCGGCGAGTTGATTTTTTGTAGGCCGCACATTTGGTGGCAAAGCCATCTTTAAATCCGGCAACTGACAGTAAGCAGCAGGAGTGAACAGCTTTAGGGATTCGTAACGATTTCGCCAAGAATCCCCCACTTCGAGGTGCTGGTCCAAAATAATGAAGTCCTTTTTGGCTTTTTGTAAATACCTTCCTGCTGCCAAGCCACATTGACCGGCTCCAATGATTACATACTCCGTTTCTTTCATGTTAATCCATAATATCATCCAGCTCGCTCAGTTCAAGCCACCTGAATTCAAGTTCTTCCAGTTGCTCATCAATGCCTTGGATGGCAGTGGACCACTCTAGCAAAACTTCGTGGTCTTCAGTGCCTTGATCGATTTTGTTTATGAAGGATTTTTTCTCATCCTCCAGGCGATTGATCTTTTGCTGTATTTCTTTGAATTCCTGTTTTTGTTTAAAAGAGGCTTTACTACTTCTTTTTTGGGGGGCAGGGGTTTTCTTCGTTATTGTTTCTTGTTCTTTGGTGGCTAGTTTTGCGGCAGCTTCTTTGCCTTCTTCCTCCTTTTCCCATTCCCTGAGGTCAGTATAGTTGCCTGGAAAATCCTTGATGGTACCTTCGCCTCTGAAGACAAAGATGTGCTCCACTAAGCGATCCATAAAGTACCGGTCATGGGATACAATAATCATGCAACCTGGGAAGTTTTCCAAAAATTCTTCCAAAGTATTCAATGTTACAATATCCAGGTCATTGGTAGGTTCGTCGAGAATCAAGAAGTTTGGGGTCTTGATAAGTACCATCAAAAGCTGCAACCTTCTTTTTTCTCCACCCGAAAGTTTGGAGATCGGAGTGTGTTGTTGCTTGGGAGGAAAGCCGAATTGATTAAGGAATTGGGATGCGGTGATGGTACTTCCATTGGACAGCGTGACCACTTCTGCCACTTCTTTGACCAAGTCGATGAGCCGTTTGGTCTCGTCAAATGAGCTTTCTTCTTGCCGATAATAGCCAAAAGCGGTAGTTTGGCCAATGCTGATCTCGCCTTGATCTGGAGAAAGTGCTCCTGTCAATAGGTTAAGGAAGGTGGTTTTTCCGGCGCCATTTGGGCCTACGATACCGATTTTATCTCCTTTTTTGAAGGTGTACGAAAAGTCGGTGACTATTTTCTTGTCCCCGTAGCTTTTGAATAGCTTGTCGATCTCTACGATCTTGCTGCCCAGCCTTTTGGCAGAAACTTGTAAGGCTACTTCCCGTTCTTCTTTTCGTTGGAACGCTTTTTCCTTGGTGGATTCAAAAGCGTCTACCCTGTATTTTGCCTTGGTGCCCCTCGCTTTAGGCTGCCTGCGAATCCATTCCAGTTCTTTTTTATAAAGGCTTTTGGCTTTTTCCTGTTCGGTGGCTTCGATTTCTCTTCTTTCTGCTTTCTTGTTGAGGAAATAGCTGTAATTTCCTGTGTACCGGAAGATTTTACCTGCATCTAGTTCCAAGATTTCATTGGTGACTTTTTCGAGGAAATACCTGTCGTGTGTGACCATAAACAAGGAAAGGTTGGCTTTGGAAAGGTAGTCTTCCAGCCATTCGATGGTCTCTAGGTCCAGGTGGTTGGTGGGCTCGTCCAGTAGGAGCAAATCAGGCTTTTCCAAAATGGCTTTAGCCAAAGCTACCCGCTTCCGCTGGCCTCCGGAGAGGTTGCCCACCGGCAAGCTGGTGTCGTGGAGGCCGAGTTTTCCCAGCACCTCATTGATCTGATATTCAAAGTCCCAGGCCTGCAAGCGATCCATCTTTTCCATGATACTGGTAAGCTCCTGGGTGTTGTCTTTTCCGGACTGAGCAGTCAGCATCGCCTTTTGGTACTGCTCGATCGTTTGCAGTGTTTCGTTTGAGGATGCTGAAAAAATGGTTTGATAAATGGATAAGTTGTCCTCAAAGACGGGGTTTTGATGAACGTAGGTTGTTTTGACTGCTTGGTTGATGGCGACTTCGCCTTCGTCGGGGATTTCCAACTCCATGATGATTTTCATCAAGGTGGATTTTCCGGCACCATTAATGCCTACCAAGGCTACTTTTTGTCCCTGATCTATTCCAAAAGATATCTGGTGGAAGAGCGGTTTGTCTCCAAAGGTTTTGGAGAGATTTTCTACAGAAAGGTAATTCATGTCCAAAAATAAGGAAAAAATGCCCGTTTGAACCAAATGCCTTTTGAGAAATTATATCTGCAATTGGTTATTGGCAGTAAGCATTGGTATAGATTTAAAGCTTACCCATGGTTTTGAGGATATTATAGCGTAATCCGATGGCCGATTAAATAAGGGAGACTTAATTGTTTCGGATAAGGGTCTTTATGACATCGGTGAGTTCTTTGATGCCGGCCAAGAAATGTTCTTTGGATTTTTCGAGCATTGGGCTGATGGATTCTTTTCTGGATCGGTAATTTTCTTCAAACTCCTTTTTCCGTTTCGCAAATTCCCTTTCTATGGACGCTTTGTCCTTTTTAAGGTCTTTTACCTTTTTTTCAACTTCTACCTTGGCTTCACCGCTCATTTCGGCGCCCTTTTCGACGAGTTCCTCTATTTTGTGTCCGATTTCCTGAAGGAGTTTCTCTACCTCTGCAAAAGATGTGTTATTTGTGGCCATGTTTTTATCCGTTTGGTGAAAAATAATTGATTATCAATATACAAAGCCCAATTGACTTTTAGTAGGTTAAACCCGATTTTGAAGCAATTTCAGGTCGCAATTGATAGGATAAGGCATATTCCGGGCAATGTCGTTTAGTTAGTGTGTATCTGGAAATATTGGTTTAATTTCTTAACGCCCAATACCTGCAAGGCGGATCCATTTTATACATGTTTAAAAAGACGATGGATTAAAACCATAATTCTCTCAATGGACGATCCGTATTGGAAAATCTTCTTAACTAAACGATATTGATATTCCGGGTTAAACTCATCTAAATCATTCTCCCCACTTGGGCAGACAGCTGCGATGTTTTATTCGTCCTTTAAACCAACTGATGTCCTTGCTCTTTTCAGCATTTTCTGCGAAAGGCTGCTGCTATTTTATTGTACAAACTTGGAGAAAGTGCCAGCGGCACGATGGATTTAGTAACCTGCGGATTCATCCGCTGGATGTTAAGGCCTCCTCCACCTCCAGAAGGAGTGCCAGCGGCACGGATGATAGCTGCCCTACACGAAATTAATGTTAAATGCGTTTGCCCTGCTCATGGTCATAGATTTGTCTCTGCTCGTTTTGGGCCTTCTTATTTCTCTTACTGGAAATTGAGGTAGAGGGTGATGGATTTTCGACGTAGTTCACTGATGGCACCGGCGAAGGTTTGATCGGAGGTTTCAGATTTATAAATATTGTTCAAGCCATGTGAAAATCGGATTTCTGGAGAAAATTTGAAAAACTTAAAGTAGAAATCAAAGCCCACTCCAAGTTCCAGTGCCACGTCCTTGCTTTTGAGGACTAATTGGTCTGCATCTGCCTCGTCTTGGCTCTTGGTACGGAACATGGGATTGGCCCCTGCGACAAAAAACATGCGTGAATTGTCAAATCGCATAGATTTATACTTGAAGAGCAAAGGCATCTCGACCATGGTCATTTCGGTAATCACGGTTTCTGTGTAAGGTTCACCATCTCCGGGTATTATGATATCTCCCGCAAGACCTGCTTCCTCAGCAAAGTAAGAGACATCTGTACGGAACTCATAAAAGCCCACTTTAGGAGTGGCCATGAAAGTCAGCTGGTCATGAAGTCGCATTTTTAACAGGAACCCCAACGAAAAGCCTGGGGAAAATACTGGTTGGATGCTTCGGATATTGGCATAGGCTGGATTTTCGGGATCCATAAAGGCATCACTGTATTTTAGGCGGAGACTGGTGGTATGGGCGGCCAAGAAGAACCCATAGCTCAGAAACTGGTCATCCTGTCCCGATGGGTTGATCGGGTTATACCTGTCTTGGGCAAGCCCAGACAGCATACAGAGACACAGAAGAGAAAAAGTGAGGGTTATTTTTCTCCAATGTAGATTGAACTTATGCCAAATGTTAACGGTTTGCATTTTGTGTTGTTGAAGCCGACCTTTTTCAAAACTGTCAGGAAACTCTCTCCATCCGGAAATGCCTGTACTGATTCTGGTAAATAAGTATAGGCTGACTGGTCTTTGGAAACAAGCTTTCCTATCTGAGGTAAAATATACTTGAAATAAAAGTTGTATCCTTGTTTAAACGGAAACTTTTTGGGTTTAGAAAACTCGACTATGACGGTTTTGCCACCTGGCTTCAGTACCCGGTACATGTCTGCCAATCCTTTTTCGAGGTTCTCGAAGTTCCTCACCCCAAAAGAAACGATGACGGCATCAAATTTATTTTCTTCAAAAAGCAACTTTTCTGAATCTCCCATCTGCATTTCGATCAGGTGATCCAGTTTTTTATTTTTTATTTTCTTTTTGCCTTCAGCCAGCATTCCTTCAGAAATGTCCACTCCGATGACTTTGTCTGGGTTGAGCGCTAACGCTTCGATGGCAAAATCGCCAGTGCCTGTGGCAATATCCAAGATCAGCTTGGGCTGGTCTTTTTGGAGTATTTTAATGGCTTTTTTGCGCCATGTGATGTCTATGCCCATGCTCAGCAAGTGATTCAGTAAGTCGTAGCGCTTGCTGATGTTGTTAAACATATTGGCCACTTGGGCTTTTTTACCTTCTTGCTGATCTTTGTAAGGGACTACTGACATGGGAATAAAATACTGTTTGAGAGCGCAATATTACTAAGTAAACACGAGCAATGGAAAAATGTTAACCATTAATTGGTTGTCACGTTTTGGAAGGAAAGACTTACCTTTGTGCAAAATAACGATGAGATGATTAAAAAGGCGACGTTTTTAACCAGTAATTCTGATTTCAGAAAATGTCCGGAACCCACCATGCCGGAGTTTGCTTTTATAGGCCGGTCCAATGTGGGGAAAAGTTCACTGATCAATATGCTGGCCAATAACAAAAATTTGGCAAAGACTTCAGGGAAGCCGGGCAAAACGCAGTTGATAAACCATTTTGATGCCGAGGGGAAGTGGTGGATTGTGGATTTGCCAGGATATGGATTTGCACAAGTAAGTAAAAGTATAAAGTCGGATTGGGAAAAGATGATCAAGGGTTATCTGACCAACCGTCCCAATCTGATCGCCACCTTTGTGCTGATCGATAGTAGACTGGAGCCCCAACAGCGTGATCTGGATTTTATTCTTTGGTGTGCTCAAAACGAAGTGCCCATAGTTTTGGCGTTTACCAAAGCGGATAAACTGTCCGTGAGCAAGGTAAAGGGAAATGTGAGCAAGTTTCTGATGGCCTCAAATGCCATTTTTGAGGAGGCTCCATTGTATTTTGTGACGTCCTCTACCAATGCCGTTGGGAGAGAGGAAATGGTTGAATTCATGGCTGAGCAGGCAGAAGAATTTAACGCAGAGAAATGATTTGACTTGGGCTTTTGAGCCGAAAGTCTATATTTGCAAGCTGATTTTAAAAGATGAACTATGGAATTTAAAGAAATAGCTACCGTGGCAGGCAAGCCCGGATTGTATAAAGTGCTTAAACCAAGTAGGAGTGGGGTGATTTTGGAATCCATGGATGCCAAAAAGGCAAAGCTGGTAGTCGGAGCAAACCATCGCGTTTCTATCCTAAGTGAGATTTCGATTTATACCATGACCGAGGAAGGGGCCAGCCCGCTCCAAGAGGTGATGATCACCATTGAGAAGGAGTTTGAAGGGGACACTGGCTTGGCAAAGGATGCCGATAATGACGAGTATATGGCATTTATGAAGCATATCCTCCCCGAGTTTGATGAGCAACGCGTATATCCTTCCGATATCAAAAAATTGATTTCTTGGTATAAGATAATCCGCGAGCATGCACCAGAAGTGCTGGAAGAGCAAGCTGCAACTGATGAGAGTGCAGAAGAAAAAGAAGATTAACCGTTTATTGTCAAAACTAAAACAGCTACTTTTCGGAAAGACTTATGGTGTACCGAAAAGTAGCTTTTTTTATGACTGATCCAGTATATATATCAGAAAGTGTACAGCTTTTACAGAAGGACTTTGACCTTGCCGTTCCCCAAGGAGAGCTTACCCGTGAGCGACTGGTCGAGTTGCTTACGCCAATCGTAGGGCAGCTCCTTAATCGTGACTTGGAGCGACTACTTCAAATCTGCTATCGGATAGATCTGGGAGAGGAACGCCTGAAGAAATTGCTTCATGAAGCTAATCCGGAAACTTTGGCCATTGAACTCAGTGAAGCGTTGGTGGATAGACAACTTCAGAAAGTCCAAATTCGCAGAAAGTACCAGTGAGCTATGGTGTTACTTCAGCTTCTTTCAGGTAGTTCTCCGCTTCTTCGACCATCACTTTGGAACCGATGTAAAGTGGTGTCCTTTGGTGCAATGATGAAGGGATGATGTCCAATATCCTGTTTTTTCCATCTGAGGCTACTGCACCTGCTTGCTCGGCTATAAATGCAAGGGAATTGGCTTCATAGAGTAAGCGCAGTTTACCTTTGGGAGCTTTTTCAGTACTTGGATAGATATATATCCCTCCCTTTAATAAATTACGATGAAAGTCCGCCACCAAACTGCCAATGTACCTGGCGCTAAAGTTGCGGTCTTTGCAGTTTTCAATATAATTGTTTACTCCATCGCTTACCTGTGATTTCAGTCCTTCATTGATGCTGAAAGTTTTCCCGTTTTCAGGAGCCGTGATGTTGGGGTGGCTGAGAAAGAACTCTCCGAGAGACTGTTCGTACGTGAATCCATTGACGCCTTTGCCAGTAGTGTACACCAACATGGTAGATGAGCCGTATAGCACGTATCCAGCGGCTACTTGCTTGGAGCCTGGCTGCATGACGTCTTCCGGCTGAATAGGGCTCCCTACTGGTGTCACACGCCTGTAAATGGAGAAGATGGTTCCGATGGAGATATTGACGTCGATATTGGAGGAGCCATCAAGTGGATCCATGGCCACGACATATTTACCGCTGGAGTTTTGCAAGTCGATCACTTCGTCATCTTCTTCCGAAACGATAGCACAGACCTCACCGCCCTTGGTCAAGGCTCGGCAGAAGCGGATGTTGGCGACTACATCCAGTTTTTGTTGTTCCTCTCCCTGGATGTTGGTGCTTCCAAAAGCTCCGCTAATATTGGAAAGCCCTGCGCGGTTGATTTCCCGATTGACGATCTTGGATGCCAACGCAATATCCCTGAGGATCTGTGATAGCTCTCCGGATGCAAACGGAAAATCGTCCTGCTTACTCTTGATAAATCGGTCAAGGGTGACGCCTACTGAATAGCCTAAAACAGAGTTATTAGGCTGGTATGGTTTTGTTTTCATATCTTTGAAAAAGTATATTTTAAATATAACCCATTGTAAATTACCACATAAATTTTTATGACAAAAGCAATTGTTTACAAATTTGGTGGAGCTTCAATAAAAGATGCCCAAGCGATCAAAAACCTCTCATACATTTTATTCAATCGTTTGCGGAGCCCAATGGTCATAGTCGTTTCGGCAATTGGAAAAACAACGAATGCATTGGAAGAGATCTTAAGCTTGAAGATGGAGCAAAAAGATTATTATTCGAATTATACAATTTTAAGGAAAAACCATTTAGCAATATGTGAGGAGTTGTTTGAACAAGAAGACTTGGTGTTTGGGATGGTCAATAATATTTTTTTGCGGTTGGCTACTGCCTTGGAAGCCCCACTGACCAAGGAGAATTATGATGAATATTATGATCGTGTCATCGGTTATGGAGAGCTATTGTCCAGCAAAATCATCCAAGCATATCTTTGTCACCGGAAGCAGTTTTGCATATGGCAAGATGCTAGGGAGTTTATCAAGACCGATGGCACCTTTAGGCTGGCAAAGGTAGATTGGGAAAGTACTTTGGCGATGTGCAGGCAGCAGTTGATCCCCGTTCTCAAACAACTTCCGGTAGTGACACAGGGGTTTGTGGGGAGTACAAGGGACGGGAAGCCCACTACTTTGGGCAGAGAGGGGTCCGATTTTTCGGCGGCTATCTTTGCCAAAAGCTTGGGAGCAGCATCGGTTACTATCTGGAAGGACGTCCCGGGGGTGCTGAATGCCGACCCGAAACGTTTTAAGGATACGATTAAATTAGACCGAGTGGATTATAAAGAGGCAGCTGAGATGACTTTTTACGGGGCTTCCGTCATTCATCCACGCACGATCAAGCCCTTGGCCAATAATCATATTCCACTTTATGTAAAGTCTTTTCTTCATCCCGAAGATGAGGGGACGGTGATTGGGGATTTTGAAGAGCACAGGATCTCCATTCCTAGTATTGTGGTCAAGGACGAACAGATTTTGGTGACCTTTGAAGTGACTGATTTTACTTTTATCAATGAGTCCCACATGCATCAGGTTTATGCAGCACTGGACAGGTTAAAGCTTCGTGCCAACCTTATCCAAGCTTCTGCGATAACCATTTCGATCTGTATGGACCGGGAGCTTTTTAAGCTCGAACAGCTTTTGGGGGAAATGAAAGGGGTGTTTAAAGTGAGGTATAATGAAGGGGTACAGTTGATCACCGTAAAGAACTATGATGAGGAAACCAAGGCAATGTTTATAGGGAACAGCGAGGTGTTATTAGAGCAAACTACTAGGAGCACTTTTCAGTTGGTTTGTAGACTTTTCGACGGGGAAGTGGAGGGAAAGTTGCGCTAGGGAAATAAAGGGCTAAGCTTTGGGGAAGCTTACTCTGGGTCAAACGAATTTTTTGATAACCTTTTTTATTCCCGGGAGGTAGCTTAAGCCAAATAAGTTCAGGTGTACGAGGAGCGGGTAAAGGTTGTGGATGTCCACTCTGGTCTTGAAATCAGGCTCCAAGGGGAAAATTTCATTATAGGCTTCGTAAAATTCACTTCTGAAACCACCAAATAGCTTTGAAAAGGCAAGGTCCATTTCCCTGTGTCCATAATATACTGCCGGGTCGATCAGGCAGGGGTCACCTTTGGGGTTGACGATGACATTTCCTGACCATAGGTCCCCATGAAGCAGGGCTGGTTTTTCGTTAGGGATAAGCCCATCTAGTTTGTCGTAGATCATTTGGAATTTTTTGTAAAAATCCTTGCTTATCAGTCCATCGTAGTAGGCTTTTCCTATCATTGGTTCCAGTCTTTCACTGGCAAAAAAATCCGCCCAATTTTCGTTCATCGCATTTCTTTGTGGTAGTATGGCGATATAGTTGTCTTCACTAAGGCCATATTTGGGAGAAGTGGCCATGTGCAGTTCAGCTAGGCCATGACCAAGATTGTTCCAATAGTCCGAATTGGGATATCCTCCATGGATCCATTCGATGAGAAGGTAGTTTTGGGAGGCTATACGGCCAGCGCCGATGGTCTTTGGGATTTGTAGCGGTGCATGCTTGTGGAGCAGGGTGAGCCCTTTGAGCTCCTGCTGAAACATGTCTGGGGAATTCAAGTGATTGGATTTTAAAAAAAGCGCACCTTTATCAGTGTCCAAAAGTACGCTTTGGTTCATTGTCCCTGCTGAAATCAGCCGGACAGATTTTAATTGTGTAGGTTCATGTATGGCATCGATTAAAGCTTCTTCATAAAATGAATGAGACTTATGCATACACTTGGTGTTCTTTTTTGAGTTGGATGATAAATGACTTGATGGCTGCGTCAAGAATTTGATAAACGTTTTCGAAGCCGTCTTCTCCGCCATAGTAGGGGTCTGGCACCTCGTCGGATGATGCTTGGGGCTGAAACTCCCTCATCAGGTGGATACGGTCATGGCTCATGTTGTAGGTTTCCATTAGCCGGATGATGTTCTTTTTGTTTGACCTGTCCATGGCAATAATGTAATCAAAATCCCTGATATCTGCATGGTTAAGTTGCCTTCCACGGTGGGAGATGGTTATGCCATGCTTTTTGGCACTGGCTGTGCTGCGCTCATCGGGTAGCTCGCCGATATGGTAATCTGATGTCCCACAGCTGTCGCTTTGAAACTTATGGGCCAGATCAAGCTTATCGATTTGGTGGTTAAAAATGGCCTCTGCCAAAGGCGATCTGCAAATATTGCCTAAGCAAACAAATAGAACTTTAATCATGTTTATTTTATTGAAACTCCTAATCCAACATTCACGGTATTAAATTCCTGAAAGGTATAATCTCCATTAAGGAAGATGGGACCAAACTTAAGTCTGGCACCCAGCGTCCCCATGGCGCCTTTTGCTTCATAATCGAGTTGTACCGGATCTACAAACTGTTCCGATGTGCCATTGATCTGATAGGTGCCGCGCATACTGTAATCAGATGATCCCGAATTATATCCGATTGATCCATAGACCGTTAGGATGGAAATCTTCTTGCTGACCAAACCTTGGACAGTCCATGTGTCCACGTTCATAGAGGCTACTTGGCCTTGGACTTCATTAATATAATACCGGGCATCCAATGAATTATAGGCAACTAATAGCGAGAAATCAACTGGGATGATATTGATTCCTTCAAAATATTGCTTGATATCATGTTTGATGCCAAGCCCCCATTGGGAAATTTCTGTGTCTTCAATAGTAGTCTTTGGAATAAACCTTCCGATAATTTCAAAGCCCGCAGGTAGTCCCACAGCACCTTGGATCAGCGGGGCAGGAACGTATTTGACAGGGATATCGATTCCCGGAGGAATGTCTGCTTCCGCTATCAATAGGTCTCCCTCGTAAATCTGAAGCGTTCCATTAGCGTTTGGATTGCCATATAGTGTAGGAAGCTGTACCGGTCCACTGGCGTCTTTTACCCGGATTTTTTCAAACTCAGCAGGGTTAAAGGAGAAGGTCTCGTATTGGCCAGGAACAGCGGCGCCACTCACGGCAAATTTAAGGTCAAATCCAAGTGTCCCATGGGTTTTGGCAGTTTGTGCCCATCCGGATCCCATGCTGTACATGAAGCCTTTTGCCGCAGGCTCTACATAGTATCCCATATAGGTGTTTAGGTCATTTAAACCAGCTTGTAGGATTTCTTCTACATCCACATTGCCTTGTCCGAATGCTTGTGAACCATTGAAAATCAGTCCTGCAAAACAAAAACATAATAATTTTTTCATCAAGTCAGTTGGTTTAATAGGTTAAAGGTAATGAAATTTAGAGTAAACTCTCCAAGGTAGAAACAACGGAAAGAAATAATTTTTGCATTATTCGATAACTTTCTTACTTTTGCGGAACTATTACTAAATAATAATCATTCTCAACAAAGAATGGATACCGAGGCAATAAAAGAGAAAATAGCGCAAGGAGGACTGAAGTTTACCCATCAGCGGATGGTGATCTATGAGGCTGTGTCGAGGACTCATAATCACCCCACAGCTGAATGGGTGTATGAGCAAGTTCATACCCATAATCCTTCCATTTCTCTAGGGACGGTGTACAAGACATTGGACACCTTCGTGAATGCTAAAATCATCCAGAAATTTATCGATAACAATGGAGTGATGCGCTTTGATGCGATATTGGAAGCACACAGCCATTTGTATGATAAGGAAACCAATGAAATCAGGGATTACCGTAACGAAGAACTGGAGGAATTGATCAAGGAATTCTTTGACAAAAACAAAATCCGGGACTTTGAAGTGGAGGATATCTCAGTGGTCATCAAGGGCCACAACAAATAAGAGTCGAAATTATATTTTCTAAACATAACTAATCAATTTAAAAACGTAAAGAGTATGTCATTAGTAGGAAAAAAAGCCCCATTATTTAGCGCACCAGCAGTGATCAATGGTGAAGAAATCGTCGAAAACTTCTCTTTGGAGCAGTATGTCGGTAAGCAAGAAGTGATCTTCTATTTCTACCCAAAAGATTTTACTTTCGTATGCCCTACTGAAATCTTGGCTTTCCAAGAGAAATTGGCCGAATTCGAGAAAAGAGGCGTAGCCGTAGTAGGTGCTTCTTGCGATACAGAGGAGACCCACCTTGCATGGTTGGCCACTCCTAAGGATAACGGTGGTATCGAAGGAGTTACCTATCCTTTGGTAGCTGATCCAGCTAAAACCATCGCCCATAACTTCGGTGTTTTGGCCGGTGAGTGGAACTATAACGAAGAAGGTGAATTGGTCTATGAAGGTGCTCCAGTAGCATTCAGAGGTTCTTTCCTTATCGATAAAGAAGGTGTGGTAAGACACGAAACCATCAATGACCTTCCGCTTGGAAGAAACATCGATGAGATGATCAGATTGGTAGATGCCCTTCACCACGTAGAAAAATACGGTGAGGTTTGCCCTGCCAACTGGGAAGAAGGTAAGGAAGCGATGAAAGCGACCAAAGAAGGTGTATCTGAATACCTTGCCAAAAACTAATTATTGCTGCTGAAATAGCAAATAGGAAAAAGCTCTGGAGTAATCTAGGGCTTTTTTTATTTTTTACCACAAAGACACTACGGAATCAGGAGTACCTTATCTTACTTTTTTCTATGCCTTAGCGGTCGGATTAGGCTTCCAAAGCAATATGCAAGATGTATTATTGAGTTAAAAACTCAAATTACGTGGTTCCGCAGCACAGCTGTCGGAACAACAGTTTCACAAACACCTTAGTGTCTTGGTGCCTTCGTGGCTTCCTGTTGATGTGTGTATCTGTAAATTTCCCTACTGAAAGACGCTGCCGAGAACAGGTATGATCAGAAAACTTCCGTCCATATAAGGACGTTTACCTGCTTCTTGCTATTTTTGGGTATGAAGGTGATATATGATTTTTCGGTTTGGGCTTTTTCGGGAATGTTAAGATTGGCCAGTGGCGGCGATTCGAAATTGGCCAGGCTGGTGAAGGGAAGAAAGCCTGTTTTCGATGAGGTCGCTGCTTTTAAGGCCAAGTTCCCTGGGAAAGTAGCTTGGTTTCATGTGGCTTCTTTGGGCGAATACGAGCAGGCGAAGCCAGTAATAGCCAAATTGAAGAAAGAGCGGCCATCGCTTGCGGTGTTGGTGACATTTTTCAGCCCCAGTGGTTATGAAAATGTCGTCAAGAAGCCCCAGCCAAACGTCGATGGCGTTACCTATTTGCCTTTTGACACACAGGGAAATGCCCGGCAGTTTTTGGAATTGGTCAAGCCTTCGGTGGTGTTTTTTGTGAAATATGACCTGTGGGCCAATTTTATCTTTGAAGCCAAGAAGAGGGATGTACCCTTATTTCTGTTTTCAGCATCATTGCGTAGGGAGCAAGTTTATTTTCAGTTTTATGGAGGTTTTTTCAGAAAAGTACTCAAGTGCTTTGATCACATATATACCCAAAATGTCCAGACGCAGCAATTGTTACAGGAAATAGGTATTTCCCAGACTACGGTGACAGGAGATACCCGCTATGACAATGTCCAGGCCATCAGCCAATCCCCAAAAGTATTTCCAGAAATCGAAGCACTTTTTGGTGACAAAAAGGTGATGGTGGTGGGAAGTGCTTGGCAAGAAGACATGGATGTGCTCTTGCCTTTTGTAAATAGCCATGCTGATTACCATTTCATTATTGCCCCACATGATATTGATGAGGGGCAAATAGCCGGCTGGCAAAAACAAATCAAGCACCAATCAATCAACTATTCTGAATTGACCGAAAACTCATCAGTAGAGGTCAAGGTGCTCTTTATAGATAATATTGGCATGTTGTCTTCGCTTTACCAGTACGCTAGGGTCGCTTATGTAGGCGGGGCATTTGGCAAAGGATTGCATAATATATTGGAACCCTTGGCTTTTTATATCCCGGTGCTTTTTGGTAAACTTAAGAAGGTCAATAAATTTCCAGAGGCGGGGATTAGCCAGCAATATGGCTGTGGCTTTGAGGTGGAAAATGCCGAAGCATTTGAAAAAATAGTCTTAGCTTTGGAAGAAAAAGAAGCCTACGCAAAGGCGGTGGATGCTGCGGAGAGACTCGTCACGGATAACCTTGGCAGTGCGGATAAAATCATCAAAGGAGTATTAAATAACGTTCAATGGAACAAGAAGGAAGGGTAATAAAGTCCACTGGCAGTTGGTATGAAGTGGAGACGGATGCTGGCTTGGTAAAAGCCCGCCTGAGGGGCAAGTTTAAGCAAGAGGACCTGAAGCTTACCAATCCCATCGCGGTGGGCGACTTTGTGTTGCTGGCCAAAGAGGAAAACCAAGAGAGTGCGGTGATTTCAAGCATCCTTCCCCGGGAAAACTATATCATACGAAAGTCCACTAGGAAGAATAACTTTTCGCATATTCTGGCTTCCAATATTGATCAGGCTTTTTTGGTGGTGACGCTGAAGCAGCCGCGGACTTCATTGGGTTTTATCGATCGGTTTATTGTGAGTACGGAGAGTTTCAGGATTCCTACTACGATTGTGGTAAACAAGATGGACCTTGTAAAAAAAGAAAAGGACAAAGAGTTTCTTCAGGACATCCATGAGATTTATGAGCCGTTGGGCTACCCTGTACTGGAGATATCGACCCTCAGTGACCAAGGGCTCCAAGAGAAGTTTTTGCCCAGACTGGAAGGTAAGACGACCTTGCTCAGTGGGCATTCTGGCGTGGGAAAGTCCTCCTTGCTGAACAAGGTCGTCCCCGAAGCGTCACAGTCCACCAAGGAGATTTCTACCTTCACCTCAAAAGGGGTCCATACCACTACCTTTGCAGAGATGTTCCCATTGGCAGGTGGAGGGTACTTGATCGATACTCCTGGGATCAAGGAGTTTGGGATCTTGGATATTGACGACCAAGAGCTTTCACATTATTTTGTGGAGATGAGAAAGTACCTAGGGCAATGCAAGTACAACAATTGCCAGCACATCAATGAACCCGGATGCAAGGTCTTGGAAGTGTTGGAAGAAGGGTATATCCATCCATATCGGTATGATAGTTACGTGAAGATTTTGAATGAAGAAGATACGTTTCGGTAGGCGGAAGATGGAACCCGATTAACTACTCGGAGTGAAAATATTAGGCTTTGGAATAGAAACGGAAACAAGATATCCAATAGATCATTCCCTGTACTTTGGGGGATTTGGGAATCTATATTCTCCAGATATAGCCATATTCAGCGATTATAATCCCCAGATGATGGCTTGTCGCTGGTCAAATCTCCAACCTATCGATGCTTTGCTTCTCATAGGGATGACTTTGGCGCGACACAATCTTCTGAATTTTCAGCCTTCTGCCATAGACATGCCCATGGCACAATCTCCCAATCTTAAACTTTTCAATCCCTTAATCTTTGAATCCATTTTCAATTGAAGTAATTTTCGAAGGCAAAAACGATTGTTAAGATCATCATGAGTGAGATAAAGACATTAGTACTTAATCATAAGCAAATCCATCAAAAGATCGTCCGCATCGCCTACGAAATTTATGAAAGGAATGCGGGAGAGCAGGAGCTGGTTTTTGCTGGAGTGACGGGGATGGGCAGTGTCCTAGCGGGTATTTTAGCGGAGAAGGTCAGGGAGATCTCCCGTCTGGAAATTCAGCAAGTGGAAGTTTCCCTGGACAAGTTTACCAAGGAGCAGCCAGCAGTACTCGTCCATCCTGAAGTGGACCTGACAGATAAGTGCCTGCTGATCGTGGATGATGTGCTGAATTCTGGGCGCACACTTACCTATGTGATGGAGCCTTTTGTGAAATATGCCGTGAAGAAGATCGAAATAGCCGTTTTAGTGAACAGAAGCCATAAGAAATTCCCTGTTTCTGCAGATTATACAGGCTACGAACTGGCCACGACTTTAAGTGAGAATATTGAGGTGCACTTGGATGACCATGATTCCACAGTTTACCTACAATAGCAATAGTCAGCATGACGATAGCATAAGGCAATAAGCCCAACAAGACTAAAATACCCAAGACCAAATACTATACTAATACCCAACGACCATGTCCGTACATCAATCCTCCAATATCAAGAGAATCACGACCCACGTCTTGCAGGAAATGAAGACCCGCGGTGAAAAAATATCCATGCTGACCGCTTATGATTTTTCAATGGCGGGGATTTTGGATGGAGCAGGGCTGGACATCATCTTGGTGGGAGATTCAGCTTCCAATGTAATGGCTGGTCACGAAACTACCTTGCCGATTACGCTGGATCAGATGATCTACCATGCCTCATCTGTAGTGCGCGCAGTAAAACGCGCATTGGTGGTGGTGGACATTCCCTTTGGTTCTTATCAAGGGAACTCCTCAGAGGCCCTTCGCTCTGCGATCAGGATCATGAAGGAATCTGGAGCGCATGCGGTGAAAGTAGAAGGTGGGGCCGAGATCAAGGAGTCTGTCGTGCGTATATTGAGTGCGGGCGTACCGGTGATGGGGCATTTGGGGCTTACGCCACAGTCCATTTATAAGTTCGGCACCTATACGGTAAGGGCAAAAGAAGAAGATGAAGCCGCTAAATTGATCGCTGACGCCAAGGTGCTGGAAGAGTGTGGTTGCTTTGCGATCACACTGGAGAAGATCCCTGCGAAGCTCGCCAAAAAAGTGGCCGAAACCGTGTCCATTCCGGTGATCGGTATTGGAGCGGGACCTTATGTGGATGGCCAAGTGCTGGTCGTACACGATTTGTTGGGGATTACGCAGGAGTTCAAGCCACGGTTTTTGCGACAATATGCTGATTTGAGAGGGGTGATGACCGAAGCAGTGGAAGGCTACATAAAGGATGTCAAATCCAGTGACTTCCCCAATGATAAGGAGAGTTATTAAAAATACACGTTACTAAATACAACGTAGATGGTTCAAGTCGAAAGATCTTGACCATTTTATTTTAGTTTAAAATATCATTTATAGCTTGTCATGGAAGGATTTATAGGGAATGATATAGGATTGCTTTATAAATCGAAATGAAGTTTTGTTTTGCCTGTTTGAGCAGCAGGTGTTTTGAATACCAGAGCCCCCCATAATCACTTGCAAACCTTTGAATACGCGATATTTTGCGTAATTTAGCGGCAAAATCAAGTGCTTAGGCATTTTAGAGAGAATTTATTGTTTAGCTAAATACAGCAAGGTTGACGAGCAATTGCCCGCGCCTGGTTGTGTCAAAATTTTAAAATAAAAATGACCACTACAAAAACACCGAAGATCCTTTATACGCTGACCGACGAGGCACCAGCTTTGGCAACCTATTCTTTGTTGCCGATCATCAAATCATTTACTGATTCAGCTGGTGTGGTAGTAGAGACCAGGGACATCTCCCTGTCCGGAAGGATCATCGCCAATTTTCCAGAGTACCTAAAAGAGGATCAGCGCATCAGCGATGCCTTGGCAGAGTTGGGTGAAATCGCCAAAACACCAGAGGCGAATATTGTGAAGCTGCCCAACATCAGTGCGTCTATTCCGCAGCTGAAAGCAGCGATCAAGGAATTGCAGGGGAAAGGATATGCGCTGCCAAACTATCCCGATGAGCCCAAAGACCAAGAAGAAAAAGGTGTAAAAGCCAAGTATGATAAAATAAAAGGCAGTGCGGTAAACCCCGTCTTGAGAGAAGGGAATTCAGATCGCAGGGCTCCGCAGGCCGTGAAGCAGTTTGCACGGAACAATCCCCACAGCATGGGAGAGTGGAGTGCCGATTCGAAATCCCACGTGGCCAGCATGTCAGAAGGGGACTTCTATGGCAGTGAGCAATCCTTGACCATGCCGGAAGCAGGTACCGTAAAAATCCAACTTGAAGCAAATGATGGTTCTGTAACCGTGCTTAAGGAAGGATTGGCGCTACAAGAAGGAGAGGTAATCGACTCTTCTGCCATGAGTGTCAAAAAACTACAAGCATTCTTGGCGGAGCAAAAAGAAGATGCCAAAGCCAAGGGTATTTTGTTTTCACTGCACATGAAAGCGACCATGATGAAGGTGTCTGACCCGATCATCTTTGGTCATGCTGTGAAAGTGTTTTTTGCTCCAGTTTTTGAAAAACACGCAGCCACGATCAAGGAGCTTGGCGTAGACGTAAACAACGGTTTTGGTGATTTGGTAGTAGCATTGGAGAAGCTTCCTGCTGATAAACGCCAGGCAATCGAAGCAGATATAGAAGCCTGTTTGGCAGATAGCCCAGACTTGGCAATGGTCAATTCCCACAAAGGTATCACGAACCTTCATGTGCCAAGTGATGTGATCATCGATGCATCCATGCCGGCCATGATCCGTACTTCGGGCCAGATGTGGAACAAGAATGACGCACTTCAAGATACTAAAGCCATTATTCCAGACCGTTCTTATGCGGGTGTCTATCAAGAGACGATAGATTTCTGTAAGAAACACGGCGCATTTGACCCTACTACCATGGGAAGCGTGCCGAATGTGGGCTTGATGGCGCAGAAAGCCGAGGAGTATGGCTCTCATGACAAAACCTTCGAAGCTGCAGCCGATGGAGCAATCAAAGTGCTGAATGCCGCAGGGGAGACCTTGATGGAGCATAAGGTAGAGAAAGGCGACGTCTTCAGGATGTGCCAGACCAAAGATGCTCCCATCCAAGATTGGGTGAAATTGGCCGTAAACCGTGCACGCTCCAGTAATACTCCGGCCATCTTCTGGCTGGATGAAAACAGGGCGCATGATGCACAGCTGATCCAGAAAGTAAATAATTATTTGCCCCAGCATGATACAGCGGGATTGGATATCCGCATTCTTTCACCTGTAGAGGCTACCCGATTTACCCTAGATCGGATCAAAGAAGGGAAAGACACCATCTCTGTAACGGGTAATGTCCTCAGGGATTATTTGACCGACCTTTTCCCGATCTTGGAATTGGGTACTTCTGCAAAAATGCTTTCTATTGTACCATTGATGAATGGTGGAGGTTTGTTCGAAACAGGTGCTGGAGGATCCGCGCCTAAGCACGTACAGCAGTTTGTGGAAGAAGGTCACTTGCGATGGGATTCTTTGGGCGAATTCTTGGCACTTGCCGTGTCATTGGAGCACCTTGGTGAGACCTTTGATAACAAAAGGGCCATTGTACTGGGCAAGACCTTGGACACAGCGACTGGCAAATTCTTGGAAAATGGAAAATCGCCCTCCCGTAAAGTCAACGAGCTTGACAACCGTGGAAGTCATTTCTACTTGGCCATGTACTGGGCAGAAGCACTTGCCAATCAGGATGAAGATGCCGCGCTGAAAGAGCTCTTCACCAAAGTGGCCAAAGCCATGGAAGAAAAAGAAGATCAGGTCATCGCCGAATTGAACGGTGCACAGGGAAGTGCTGTGGATATTGGTGGTTACTTCAAGCCGGAGGAAGATAAAACGTCCAAGGCCATGCGACCAAGCGAGACCTTGAATGAAATTTTGAAAATGGTCGTGGCGAGTGTTTGATGCTTGGCATGATTTCTCTAGCTTGGTCTATGCATTTTGAATCACAATAGATCAACTAGCACATATTCTAGGATTATCAAAAAAAAGGGCTGACAAAATATTTTGTCAGCCCTTTTTCTGAATCAAATGGCTTAATGTTTATAGCTCTTTGATCATGATGTTCTTAAACCAGATGTTGTTCCCATGGTCTTGGAGGGATATTTTGCCTTTTTGGTACTGGCCAAATCCTTCCATGTTTTTGAATTTACTGTTGGCGATAAGCTCCTTCCAGTTGTCGTCCCAAAGTGTGGTCTCTACCGTTGTGACTCCATTAAGTTTGAAGGTAAGCTTGCCTTGATTGACGATGATTTCGGAAGTGTTCCATTCACCAACGGGGTTTTCAGCTTCTTCTTTGGCTTTGATCAGGTCATAAAGGTCCCCGGTGCGATGTTTTTCGATTTTGCCATCTGGGTGACCATCATTGTCCAGCAACTGATATTCAGGGCCTGTGTTATAAGGGTGCTTGTATTCATCCAATTCCTGCACCAAGAACATAATTCCGCTGTTGCCGTTTTTGGAAATCTTCCAGTCCAATTTTAGGTG
Source organism: Echinicola strongylocentroti (assembly GCF_003260975.1). NCBI lineage: Bacteria > Pseudomonadati > Bacteroidota > Cytophagia > Cytophagales > Cyclobacteriaceae > Echinicola > Echinicola strongylocentroti. The sequence goes on from NZ_CP030041.1 coordinate 3,900,572, forward strand.
GAAGTTATCATAAACTTTTTCCGTAACGATATCTCCGCCGCCGTTTACTTGCCAGTTTTCTTTATTGGAAGCATCCAGAAAGAGGACACCATCTTCTACCTTCCAGGCAGGACCTACCGTCTCCTTGTTGTAATTGGTCCATCCGTCCAGGTTTTGGCCGTTGAAGAGTTTGGTCCACTCGTCATCTGTAGAAGTGGTGGTTTTTACAGAAACTTCCTCATTGACCGTTTCATTTTCGGTATTTCCCTTTTCTGAAGGACTGCAGGCTGTCGCCATGAGGCCAAGTATGGATAGGGATAAAATAGTTGTTTTCATAGTAATGAAATGATGAAAAGAGGACTTTTAAATAGCCCTCTTTAAGATTTAGGGTTATTTCTTAAGCATTAAGACGTATTTGACCATTTTTTTGGCATCGTCTTCAGATAGCCCAGGGTGAGCGGGCATGGGTACTTGCCCCCAAACTCCGTTGTTGCCTTCGACTACTCTTTTGGCGAGTGTTTCGATGTTTTCATCCGTGCTTTCATATTTTTCGGCCACATCCTTATATGCAGGGCCTACGATTTTACGTTCTACCATATGGCAGCTAGGGCAATCGGATTCTTTGACGAGGGCCAGGCCATCCACATAATCTGGATTGTCCTTGTACATTTCGTCAAAACTCATTTCCTTTTTTGGGGCTTCGGTTTCGGTAGTGCTTACTGCCTCTTCCGTTTTGGTGTCTGACCCTCCGCCACAGGCGTAGGCCATTCCTGCAAGTGCCATGACACCTGCGCTAGCTAATTTACTTAAGTTCATTGGTTTTATAGGTTTGTTTTTATTTGATTATACGCTTTCTTGCCAGTAGGTTTTATTTCTCACAGAATACACAGAACACCCAGAATGAAATAAGGTTTTTAGGAGGTTTCCGTGGTTTCCATGAGCACCTATTTAATTCCTAGTATCTTTTTATTGAGCGCATCATCAGTGCCTGCTGAGGCAAAATCGTCAAAGGACTTTTCTGTTACCCTGATGATTTTTTCACTGATGAACTTGGCACCTTCGGTGGCGCCTGCCTCAGGATGTTTGATGGCGCATTCCCATTCCAAAACTGCCCAGCCATCAAAACCATATTGGGACAATTTGCTGAAAATGGCGTTGAAGTCCACCTGTCCGTCTCCAAGTGAGCGGAATCTCCCAGCCCTGTTTATCCAGCTTTGGTAACCACCGTAGACACCTTGTTTTCCTGTAGGGTTAAACTCAGCGTCTTTGACATGGAACATTTTGATCCTGTCATGGTAGAAGTCTATAAACTGCACATAATCCAAGCACTGCAATACAAAGTGACTTGGATCGTAAAGGATGTTTGCCCTGGGGTGATGGTTTACTTTTTCGAGAAACATCTCAAAGGTGACGCCATCATGCAGGTCTTCTCCCGGATGCAATTCATAGCATAAATCTACACCATTTTTGTCAAATTCATCGAGTATTGGGAGCCACCTTTTTGCCAATTCGTCAAAACCTGCATCCACCAGCCCCGCAGGTCGTTGCGGCCAAGGGTAAACGGTGTGCCACATCAGTGCACCGCTGAAGGTGCCGTGTTTGGTCAGGCCTAGGTTTTTGGACGCTTTTGCGGCATACATGAGTTGTTGCGTGGCCCAGGCTGATTTGCCTTCGAGGTTTCCTTTGAGCTCATCAGGAGCAAAAGCATCAAACAATTCATTATAGGCAGGATTGACCGCTACTAGCTGGCCTTGTAAGTGGGTGCTTAGTTCGGATATTTCCAAACCGGCATCGTTTACGGTTTTTTTGATTTCATCCGCGTAGTTTTGGCTTTCGGCTGCTTTTTTCAAATCCATTAGCCTCCCGTCCCAAGAAGGTATCTGGACGGCCTTGTAGCCTATGCTCGCTGCCCATTCACAGATGCTTTTTAGGCTGTTGAATGGGGCTTGATCATCTACAAATTGCGCCAAAAATAATGCAGGGCCTTGGATGGTCTTCATACGTTGGTTTTTTTAAAGTTTATTAAATTAATCGTTTTAGCAATAAGGTTTCAAACGCAAAATACGTTCTTTCATCCTATTCTTTAAATTTTTTAAAGGCTTTTTATTGCCTATTCTCGACATGAGAGTCGGTGAAGGAGTCAAAAAGCGTTTAACTTCCCCAATTGGTAGGCTATATATCACCTAAATTTCAAATTTTGTCCACTTTTGCTCGGACTTGCCACTTTTTACGACTTGCTCGATAAAAGCCATGCCTCGCACACCATCTTCTGTCCCTGGAAAATCCAGCCATTCCTTTTCTGGTGTTTGTCCAGTAAGCTTGGCCAAGAGGGTTTTGGCAAAATTATTATAATGGTTGGCAAAGGCTTCCAAGTATCCCTCTGGGTGTCCAGCAGGGGTTCTGGCGTTGGCCAAGGCATAACTGGAAAGGTACGGGATATTTGCTCCTGCACGGTAGATTTGGTCAGGTTGCTCTGGGTGACGGACGATCAGGGAATTGGCATCATCTTGCTGCCATTCCAGTCCGGCTTTGTCGCCATACACTCTGATTTTAAGGTTGTTTTCCGCTCCAGTAGCCACTTGGCTGGCCATTAATACTCCAGAAGCACCATTGTCAAATTTTAGTAGGACGGTGCCATCATCATCTAGGGAGCGACCGTCGATGGTGGTGTTCAGGTCGGCGCAGAGCTTGTCAAGCTTAAGCCCACTGACATATTCTGCCAAGTTCATCGCATGGGTGCCAATGTCTCCCATGCAGCCGGCTACTCCACTTTTCTTAGGGTCTGTTCTCCATGCAGCTTGCTTGTTTTCGTCGTCAGCAAAACTTTTCCACAGCCATCCCTGTGGATATTCCACATATACTTTTCTGATATTGCCCAAGGTCCCATTGGCAACGAGCTGCTTGGCTTCTTTCACCATGGGATAGCCGGTATAGGTATGGGTGAGGCAAAAGAGCATGCCCGTTTCTTGTATGACTTTTTCGAGCTCTTTGGCTTCGTCTAAGGTCAGGGTCATAGGCTTGTCCAAAACGACATGGAAGCCATTTTTCAACGCTTTGATAGCGGGGTCAAAATGTACGTGGTTTGGGGTCACGATGCTTACAAAGTCGATGCGCTCTCCCTCGGGAAGTTGCTTCTCCTTTTCATACATTTCATCGTAGGATTGGTAGACACGGTTGCTGTGCAGATAAAGTTCTTTGCCTGCTTGTTCGGATTTTTCCGGTTGGCTACTGAATGCTCCTGCGACCAATTCTATTTGTCCGTCCATATTGGCGGCGATACGGTGGACGGCTCCTATGAATGAGCCAGGGCCTCCACCGATCATGCCCATTCGGAGTTTACGATGATTCATAATATTTACTGCTTTTAGATTTTATCTGTTATATAAATTTATTTTTGATGCGTAGGTAATCCCATCCTTATTACTATCGTTCGTTTTCCAATGACCAAAGATTTTTTTAGTGATCAACAGCGATATAGTGATGCGAATGGTATTGATTCGTGACATAGAACTACTATACTTACATCTTTGTCTCAACGAAACTAAAATTAAGTGAAAAACACTAAAATTTAAATTATTATTTAAGTAGTTTGGTTTTTTCTTTTTAAGTTGAAAATTGAAAATCACACAAAAAACCTATTAAAAACCTATTAAAGACTTATGAATTTCAATACAAAATTTAAACTGTCCTTTATGATGTTCCTCGAATTTTTCATTTGGGGAGGATGGTTTGTCACTTTGGGATTGTTCCTTGAAAAAAACTTGAGTACCACAGGAGCACAAAGCGCAGCGGCGTTTTCGACGCAATCTTTCGGAGCTATAATCGCTCCATTTATTATCGGGCTTATTGCTGATAAGTATTTTAATGCAGAAAGGATTTTGGGAGTACTCCACCTGATCGGTGCGGTACTAATGTTCCAGATGTACAATGCAGAGGATTTTACGGCCTTTTATCCCTATGTATTTGCCTATATGGTGGCTTATATGCCCACCTTGGCTTTGGTGAATTCAGTGTCCTTCAATCAGATGACCAATCCAGAAAAAGAGTTTGGAGTGATCCGAGTGTGGGGAACCATTGGCTGGATTATAGCAGGTTTGACGATTAGTTTGGTCTTTGCATGGGACTCATCGGAAAATGCAGCAGCAGGCATGTTGAGAAATACATTTTTGATGACTTGTATTGCTTCCCTAGTGTTGGGGATTTACAGTTTTATGTTGCCTAAGACCCCTCCAAAAATTGCCAAAGGCGAGAAAAAAACCATCACAGAAATTCTCGGATTGGATGCTTTCGCTTTGTTGAAAGATAAAAACTATTTGATTTTCTTTCTTGCCTCGATCATGATCTGTATCCCTTTGGCTTTCTATTATCAAAATGCCAGTTTGTTTTTGGGAGAGATAGAAATGACCAACCTTACCAGTAAAATGGCCTTAGGACAGGTAAGTGAAGTGTTGTTCATGTTGTTGCTACCGGTATTCTTTGGAAAATTTGGTATTAAGAAAACGCTACTTGTGGGTATGATAGCTTGGGTAGTGCGATATGCCTTATTCGCCTATGGTAATGTGAACGAGTTGTCATTTATGCTGTTGATAGGAATTGCCTTACATGGTATTTGTTATGACTTCTTCTTTGTTTCAGGCCAGATCTACACCGATTCTAAAGCAGGGGAGAAATTCAAAAGTGCGGCTCAAGGAATGATTACCTTGGCTACTTACGGAGTGGGGATGTTGATTGGTTTCTGGGTAGCCGGAGTAATCACGGACACTTACGTTACTCCTGATGGAGTGCATGATTGGCAGACCATCTGGTTGATTCCATCAGGAATTGCAGTGTTAGTTGCCTTAACGTTTGCCTTGGCATTTAAAGAGAAGAAGCCAACACCAGTGACTGCCTAAAGAAATTTTATCATGTCAGAAAGAAGATCCGCATTAAAGAAAATGGTATTGGGCACTGCTGCTTTAAGCGGCATGCCTTACCTGAATTTAAAAGCAAATAATAAACAAAACATGTTGAAAGGAAATATTAACCATTCCGTGTGCCGGTGGACCTATGGTCATTTGTCACTGGATGAATTATGTGTACTGATCAAAGATATTGGATTTAGCGCCATTGATTTGTTGGGGCCAAATGACTGGCCTACAGCCCAGAAGCATGGCGTGTACAGCTCCATGTGCAATGGTGCTGAAATCAGCCTTGAAGAAGGCTTTAACCATACGGAATACCATGATACGTTGATCAAGAATTATTCCGAAATGATTCCCCTAGTGGCCAAGAATGGCTATAAGAACCTGATCTGTTTCAGTGGTAACAGAAATGGCATGGATGAGGAAACCGGTCTTCAAAACAGCGTGAAAGGATTGCAGAAATTGCTGCCTTTGGCAGAAAAGCACGGCGTCACCCTGACCATGGAATTGCTAAACAGCAAGGTCAATCACCCAGATTATATGTGTGACAAGAGTGTTTGGGGCGTAGAATTGTGCAAACGACTGGACAATGAGAACTTCAATCTCCTTTATGATATTTATCATATGCAAATCGATGAAGGTGATGTGATACGTACGATTGGTGAGAATCACCAATATTATGGACATTACCACACTGCAGGTAATCCAGGCAGAAACGAAATCGATGACACGCAGGAGCTAAATTATCCGGCAATCATTAAAGCCATTGCGAAAACAGGCTTTAAAGGTTATATTGCTCAGGAGTTTATCCCAAAGGCTGACGACAAGGCCGCGTCACTTAGAGAGGCTATCGCCTTATGTGACATATAAATAAACCCGGATAACCTAACAAAAACCTATAGATGAATTATGGCAAATCAAGAGTATGATGCAATTGTCGTCGGCTCAGGAATTAGCGGCGGTTGGGCTGCTAAGGAGTTGACAGAAAAAGGGCTCAAGGTTTTGCTGCTCGAAAGGGGGCAAAATGTGGAGCACGTTAAAGATTATAAGAATGCGACGTTGCCTCCTTGGGAAATTCCCCATAGAGGAAGGCGGACAACAGAAATGGCAGAAAATCACCCTAACCTTAAGAGAGATTACGTGCTGAATGAATTGGTGCTGGACTGGTGGGCGCATGAAGATACTTCTCCCTATGTGGAGGAGAAGCCTTTTACTTGGTTCAGGGGCTATCAAGTGGGGGGAGATCCTTGCTTTGGGGGAGACAAAGTTACCGTTGGTCAGATATGGACTTTGAAGCCAACCTGAAGGAGGGTATTGCCGTGGATTGGCCGATCAGGTATAAGGACATTGCACCTTGGTATGATTATGTAGAGAAATTTGCCGGAATTGCAGGCAATAGAGATGGTCTTGATGTGTTGCCAGATGGGGAGTTTATGCCGCCATTTGCAATGAACTGCGTCGAAAAGGACGTGAAGGAGCGTATAGCGAAAAAATTTGATGGAAAGCGTCACCTCATCAACTCCCGTGTAGCCAATATTACTGAGCCGCTTCCAGGTAGGCCAGGTTGTCAATCGAGAAATAAATGTTGGTTAGGATGTCCTTTTGGGGGGTATTTCAGTACCCAGGCGTCTACTTTGCCTGCCGCTATGGCCACAGGAAACCTTACATTGAGACCATATTCCATCGTTCATCGGTTACTGTATGATAAGGATACCAAAAAAGCAACTGGTGTAGAAGTGGTAGATGCAGAAACTATGGAGACGATCGAATATAAATCTAAGATCGTGTTCCTTTGTGCTTCGGCGCTTAATTCTGCCCATGTGCTGATGCGTTCCGCTACAGATATTTGGCCAGAGGGATTGGGCAGTAGCTCTGGTGAGCTAGGCCATAATGTCATGGATCATCATTTTAGATTGGGAGCAAGAGGGACTGTAGAAGGCTATGATGATAAATATTATTTTGGCAGAAGGCCTGGAGGTGTTTACATTCCACGATATCGAAATGTAGGTAATGATAAGCGAGACTATGTGCGTGGTTTTGGTTACCAAGGCGGTGCCAGTAGAAGTGGGTGGGGCAGAAATGTCGCCGAAATGAATATCGGAGGCCCGCTTAAAGAAGCCCTTACGGAGCCAGGTCCTTGGAGTATGGGAATGATGGCTTTTGGTGAGATTCTTCCCTACCACGAAAATACCATCAAAATCAGTAAAGATGTAAAGGACAAGTGGGGCATGTATGCATTGGTAATGAATGCTGAAATCAAGGATAATGAGGAGAAAATGCGTAAGGATATGATGAACGATGCAGCTGAAATGCTCGAAGCTGCTGGTGTCAAAGATATCCATACGTATGATTCCGGATATACCTTCGGACAAGGAATCCATGAAATGGGAACTGCCCGGATGGGGAGAGATCCTAAATCTTCCGTCCTGAATGAAAATAACCAAGTATGGGATGCCAAGAATGTGTTTGTGACTGATGGGGCAGCGATGACTTCTGCCGCAGCGGTAAATCCATCACTGACCTATATGGCATTGACGGCTCGAGCGGCGGAGTTTGCAGTGAAGGAACTTAAAAAAGGAAATCTTTAACCCAAAACGACACAAATTATGGCAATGAACAGAAGAGATGCGTTGAAGAGCTTTGTGCTTATGATGGGCGGTACCATGGTCGGTGCCAATGCACTACTTACCGGATGTACACCTGATAAGCAAATAGAAGGGCTGGATTTTACCCCAGAAGAAATCGCCTTTCTGGATGAGATCGGTGATACTATCATCCCAACTACTGACACTCCAGGTGCCAAAGCTGTGGGGATAGGTTCCTTTATGGTGATGATGGTAAAGGATACTTACTGGGAAGATGACCAAAAGCAATTTATTGACGGTTTGAATAGCCTAAGGAAGGGCTTTGAAGAAGAAGTAGGGAAAGACTTTATGGATGCCTCACAAGAAGAGCGAACTGCCTATCTCAACAAACTAAATGCTGCGGCAAAAAATGATGATGGACCGAAGTATTTCAATATGCTAAAAGACCTTACTGTACTGGGTTATTTTACTTCCGAAATAGGCGCCACCAAAGCGCTGAATTACGTGGAAGTTCCGGGCAAGTGGGAGCCATGCATCGACTACAAAAAAGGGGATAAAGCGTACGCTATTTAAGTCCCATAAACAGGACAGCGCCCCCGCGCTGTCCTGTTTTTACAATCATTAATCAAAACCCTATTATGAACAAAAGAAGGAAGTTTTTAAAGCTGGGAGCAGCTTTTACTGCTGGTTCGTTTTTGCCATTGCAGTTTTGTGCTTCTCCCAAAAGTGGAAGTGAGACAGCCGTTGTAGAGGAGGCGGTAAAAGAATCCGTTAAGGAAAAGTTGGAGAGTTTTGGTATCCAACTGTACTCTGTAAAAGGAGATATGGCAGAGAATGCCCAAGAGGCCATAAAGAAAATAGCAGGTTATGGCTATAATCAGATCGAAGGCTTTGACGGCGGCAAAGGGATCTTCTGGGGGATGAAGAATACGGAGTTTAAGTCCTTTACGGAGGATTTGGGATTGGATTTTGTAGCTTCTCATGCCAATGTGTTTGAAAACACGGAAAAGCTGGCTGCTGAAGCCGGCGAGATTGGTATGCAATACCTCATTGCTCCTTATGTAGGGGCGCAAAAGTCCATGGAAGAATGGAAAAAAATGGCCGACAAGTTTAACAAAGTCGGGGAGATTTGTAAGTCAAATGGCGTGCGTTTTGCCTACCATAACCATGGCTATACCTTTGAAGAGTTGGAAGGACAAATGCCTCAGGATTTTTTGCTGGAAAACACTGATCCTGAATTGGTGGATTTTGAGCTTGATATCTATTGGGCCGTTACGGCAGGAGCGGATCCACAGGCGTATTTTGAGAAATACAAGAACCGTTTTAGGCTCTGCCATGTGAAAGACCGAGAAAAAGGAGCACCTTCCGGGGAACATAATGCATCCACTGTGCTAGGATATGGATCCATTGAATATGGCGAAATACTTAGGACAGCCAAAGATAACGGTATGAATTATTTTATCGTTGAGCAAGAGAAATTCTCTGGTGTCACACCGATGGAGGCTGCAGAAAAAAATGCTTCTTATTTAAAGGGACTGGAAATTTAATCACTCAAGTCAATTGAAGAATACAGAAAGGCAGCTCAGGTGGGCTGCCTTTTTTTTAGAGCTTAGATATGGCTTCCTTTTTTACGTAGGCATCCTGTCCATTCCAGTCGATTCGGTACCAGATGTCTTCTGATGACTTGATAATTACCCTGTGTCCAGGGTTGACCTTGTCGATGAATTTGCCCGCTGCAGTAGGTCCTCCCATGATGATGGTCGGACTTTCTTTGATGATGCCTGTTTGGGGCGCATTCAAAAGGTTATTGCTTAAAAACACCAGTGCTACCAAGATCATACTAGGAATAAGGTATTTAGGCTTGTTCGCTTTTTTCTTTACCAAAACTAATATCAGAGAAATAATCAATAGTAAAGCTAACGTTCCAGTGATGGGTTGTTGGTGGTCGGTGAGCAACTTGAAGAATTGTGCTTTGTCAGAAAAAGTATATCCTTTTAATTCGGGTTGGTCTGTAAGCGACTTGATCTTACTGATGACTTTAGGGGAAGGATTGTGATCATAGTATTTTGAGAGATACAGTGAGGCGTCTTCGTAATTCCCCATGCCTTCCGTAATGTAAGCCATCTTTAGGAGCATGGCAGGAGAGTAAGCATCTTCATTTTGGAGGATGTCTGTATAGAGATTGTAGGCCTCTTGATAGCTTTTAGCATTGAACAAAGAATCTGCTAAAATCAGCTTTTCGTTATTTGCCTGGCAATTAATGCTTTGCAGGATAACGATTAAAAAGATTGAAAATTTTATAATAAAGTTTCGTTTGATGTTTGGCATTTTTAAAATAGTCTCTTAAATTTGCAGTCCAATTACGACAAAGATATAACAAAAAGCAAGTCGAAATTGACAAAAATAAGCGAAAATCAAAAGAGGTTTTTGGAATTTGAAAAGTAGAAATCCTTCTTTCGATTGCCATCAGCATGATGGTGTGTTTTACTGACAAAGAAAGAAAAGATTATCATTCTGTATCCCGATAACGATCGGGATGGTAGAGAAAAACACTACCGAAGGAGATGAAATAATGATTCCGTATCCCGATAGCGATCGGGATGGTAGAGTAACCACTACCGAAGGAGATAGAATAATGATTCCGTATCCCGATAGCGATCGGGATGGTAGAGTAACCACTACCGAAGGAGATGAAATAATGATTCCGTAGCTCAGCTGGTAGAGCAATACACTTTTAATGTATGGGTCCTGGGTTCGAGCCCCAGCGGGATCACTTTAAGTTGTTCCAAACGAGGGACAGGGGGAAATTCGGGGTGTAGCGTAGCCCGGTCATCGCGCCTGCTTTGGGAGCAGGAGGTCGCAGGTTCGAATCCTGCCACCCCGACTATCATACTTTGAAATAAAAGTATCAGGTCCTGTAGCTCAACTGGATAGAGCAACTGCCTTCTAAGCAGTAGGTTAAAGGTTCGAGTCCTTTCAGGATCACAATAAGCGGAAAGCAATTTCCGCTTATTTATTGAATTGATATGCTGTTCTTGGAAGAAGGGTTAGTGATTGAAAAAAAGTAAAAACCTTGTATCCCGATAACGATCGGGATGGTGGCGTAAACACTACCATAGGATATAAAATAATGATTCCGTATCCTGATAACGATCAGGATGGTAGCGTAAAACACTACCGAAGGAGATGAAATAATGATTCCGTATCCCGATAACGATCGGGATGGTAGAGAAAAACACTACCAAAGGATATAAAATAATGATTCCGTATCCCGATAACGATCGGGATGGTAGCGTAAAACACTACCGAAGGAGATGAAATAATGATTCCGTATCCCGATAGCGATCGGGATGGTAGCGTAAAACACTACCGAAGGAGATGAAATAATGATTCTGTATCCCGATAGCGATCGGGATGGTAGAGTAAACGCTACCGAAGGAGATGAAATAATGATTCCGTAGCTCAGCTGGTAGAGCAATACACTTTTAATGTATGGGTCCTGGGTTCGAGCCCCAGCGGGATCACTTAAAGCCTGACTTACGAGTCAGGTTTTTTGCTTTTAGGGCTGTATGGTTAGTCCTAGGGCTGCTAGTCGCTCAATTTTCTGTAGAATTCTTAGACAATACCAAATGTCATTTTGCTGAATGTGCATTGTAGGAATTGTTGTCTGAGTGGATTTGTTTAAGTTTTATTTAACTACGCAGTGTTCTGTTTTACTAATATCCATATCTGCAATGAATCCAGTAATCGCATAAATACTGAATAAGTTCTCACAGAAACGACGGAAATTTCAAAGGAGCCCTATTTCATTCTGGGTGTCCTGTGCGTTCCGTGAGAAATATAACCTACTGGCAAGAAAGGTTTCAATCAAATTTATCAAAGCCAAATAGGTGAAATAGTGATATTTTTAGTATTTTGTAGTGGTAAATATGTTTAAAATCAATATAGAATTGTATTTGAGTAAAATTTTCTTAAATTAGTTTGGAATTATCGAGGATATATAATTAATCTTGTAAAAATTTTAGCAGGATCTAAGTAGATAAAATTACGAGCCATCTAATTAAATTAAACTTTCATTCATTTGGTCTCGTTTTTACTTTTAATCTAACGGAATGCACCAAAACCTATAATTAACGTGAGGAGACTATTGATCAACGCTGTATTGTGGGCAGTTTTTAGCAGTTGTATTGGCTGTACGGTTGCTGCTCAAGTAAATGATGCAATGATAACCGAGGATGAATTAGAAGCGCATGTGGCTTTTTTAACTTCCTCCAAAACAAAAGGAAGGTATCCAGGCACTGCTGGTAACAGAAGAGTCGTGAAATATATTCGGGCTGAGTACGAAAACTATGGTTTGAAGTCTTTTGATGGAGATTTTCTTCAGAAGTTCCAAGCTAAGCTGAGAACATCAGGCGATGAAGCTTCAGGAAAAGAGGTGAAAACTTGGAATGTGGTGGGGTATGTAGAAGGAAACAATAATTATCTCAAGGGGGAGTACGTGGTAATCGGGGCGCATTATGACCATTTGGGGCATGGTGGGCCATCATCCAAAAAGCCCGGAAGTAAAGAAGTTCACCCTGGTGCAGATGATAATGCAAGTGGTGTAGCGGCTTTGATGGAGATAGCTGAGAAAGTAGCGCGTAACCGTTATATGCTGGATAGGAGTGTGATCTTTGTGGCTTTCGGAGCCGAAGAGCAAGGCCTTTTGGGATCCAAGTATTTTGTGGATCATTTACCGGTCGATAAGGATAAGGTAAAATTAATGATTAACATGGATATGGTCGGGAGGCTCAATGCTGAAAAACAAATTTATATGGGTGGAGCAGGTACTTTTCCAAGAGGAGTAGAGTTGATGAGGGATTTGGGAGTTGAGATGGGGCTAAATCCTGTTGTCCATGCGGGAGAAGTAGGAGGGTCCGATCATGTGTCCTTTTACAGGGCTGGTATTTCTGCGGTCGGTTTGCATACGGGAGGGCATGATGAGTATCATCGACCTGAAGACACGTTGGATCTGCTGAATATTAGCGGAGAGCGAACAATTGCGGAATATATATATAAGGTGCTTTTAAGGGTCGTCAATAAGAATTATGAGTTGACATTTATCAATCAAGATTAGGCCCTTTCAATATCATTTTAAAAAGCCCAAGGTCCGGTTGGTGACCTTGGGTTTTATTTTTTTAAGGACTGATCTTTTAATCCGAGTTTAGGGTCAAGCCGTATTTCTGGGGGACGATAAATTTCTTTATTTATCAGAACACTGATACGCCACCAAGGCACAAAGCAACTATAAATCCCTTTCAGTACAGGTTTCAGCTTGCACTTGGTATCTTTGGGACGATGTGGCCTTTTTTATTTATTCGTGGTTTTACCATTAACAAACTGGCAGTCCCCAACTTTTACGCTTGGCCCCGAATTTAACACGGTTTAACCCGGATTATGCATTAGGAATCGTAGTGAGAGCTGAAATTGCAAGAAAATCAGTTAGTTTGGAGGTATTAGCGTAGCACCGCTACGGTTATGCCGAAAACTAAAGTGAAACGGCTGATTTTGAAGCAGTTTCAGGTCGCAACAGATAGGCTAATGCATATTCCGGATTTAAGCATAGTTGTGCGCCGTGGCGTAGGTAGGCTAATGCATATTCCAGGTTCAATGCCGTTTAGTTAGTGTGTATCTGGAAAATATGGGCTCTATATTTTTTCCTTGGGTAGTTATTTTTCTAGCTAAATTCCTAGGTGGTTTTCACCCCTTTACCTTTGTTACTTTTTTGCTTCAGGTCAAAAAAGTAACCAAAAAACCCCGCCGCTGTGCATCTATTGGCCTAAAATTAAAACCTTCCCTCATGCAGGCAAACTCCTCCTTTTTAGCTGCCAACATTCTTTTTGGCCAGCATTTCGTCAAACAAGCCTGCCTTTTTGCCTGCCCACTTTTTAATTTCTTAACGCCCAATACCTGCAAGGCGGATCCGATTAATAAGTCCCAAAAAGGTGTTGTTTCCATATGACGGCCCTTGGTATGCCTGTTTTCCAGCCGATGGTGGAGGCCGTTAAGAAAGGGAGTTGGCTCGCGTCGTGGAACAGCGAGACCCACTCACTTTTAGGTCGTAGCCATCGGGTGGAAATTAAAATGGGTGACGGATCTCGGTCGCAGGGTAAATCCATGTTCCATTTTAAAGGGCATACCACCGGCCTAGATTTTTTTCTTTCTTTTTTCATCAATGGAAAAAAGGAAAAGGATAAAATCCACCAAGATGATCAGGTTTCCCCAGTCAAAGTCAATCAAAAAAAAGGACTTTTAGGTATATGAAAAGAAGGGAATCCCCTTAACTAAACGGCATTAATTCCAGGTTCAAAAGCCAATGGAGTTGCCGCCGTCCACTGGTAGTACTGTTCCGGTGACATAGCCAGCGCTTTCTGAGGTGAGGTAATAAACGGCATCAGCAATATGTTCGGGGTTGCCGAGCGTTCCCATGGGAGTCCTGGAGAGTACTTTCTGTTTTCTTTCTGGGTCTCCGTCGAGGGCCTTGGCGGACATTTCTGTAGCGATAAACCCAGGTGCCACACAATTCACCCTGATGCCCAACGGTGAGAGCTCTACCGCCATAGCTTTGGTCATGCCTTCTATGGCGGATTTGGATGCGGTATAGGCAATGACTTTTGGGATGCCGTATTGGGATGCCATCGAGCTGATATTGACGATTGCCCCGCTTTTTTGGTCTGCCATGATCTTGGCTACCTCCCTACTTAATGAAAATACTGCCGATACATTTGTGGTGATGATCTGTTGAAACTCCTCGTCGGTAACTTCAATGAATGGCTTTTTCATATTGATGCCGGCATTGTTGACCAGAATGTCAATTTTCCCATGCTCAGCAATGATGGAATTGATCAATGCTGGGATATTGTTCAGGTCATTTAAGTCAAAAACGTAGTAATGACAATTGGAGCCAAGTTCCTTTTGGGCTTCTATCAGTTTGGTTTTATTTCTACCGATGATGACGGTTGTGATGTCGTTGCCGCAGAGTTTTTTACTAGTGGCCAGTCCTAGCCCTGATGCGCCGCCAGTGACGATGGCAACTGGTCTGTTTGTTTTGGTAAGGTTCATTTGATTGTTCTTATATGCCCGGAACGAATACGGGCGTGTAATTTTGATAATGGTCTAATGAATACTCAGGTTGTGGTACTCCTTCAGGTAGGTCTTTTTTGGAAAACTGCTGGAAATAGAGTAGGCAGGCATCTCTCCACCATTTCGCTTCGTTGTGCTGTATTTGGAGAAAAGCAAGTACTTGGTCATATCGCTGGTCGTCCACATGGTTTTGGATGGATTTCCAGTCGTCGAGCATATCTTGGGTCTGGTCGACCCCTTTTTGGTAATGAAGGGCGATCTCATTCCATAGTGTATTGCCTGATTTCATCGTATAATCCCATGGAAGGTGGTGAAACCATAAAAGGTATTTTTCGGGGCAAGTGCTCAGGTCACTGTACTGCTGCTGGATTTCAGGGGCGTATTGTGACAGGGCATTGCTGCCAGATGCTGTACGGTCAAAGCCAATGCCGTCAGGCCCGGCCTGGTGGTAATAGGTAGAAGTCCAGTCATCTCGGTGTTTGTCAGTGACCCAAGGGCCGGGGCCGTAATGGTGGCTCCATCCCATGATGTGGTGGAGCCCAAGTGGGGTCATGTAATTGACCACGGCTTCGTGGGATTGAAGCATAATGCGTTTCACTTTGGTGGCCAATTCTTCATCATTGCCAAAGGTCATCCTTGACCATTCTTGTGCAATGTCGGCGGCGCTTTCAGCTGGGTTCCACGCTAATTTCCCAAAGGCGTACCAGTTGGCCTGCCCAAACTGGTGCCCCGTCCAGTTACGGTCTGTGCCGATATTGGATACACCGGCCATTCCGGTGAGCGCGTGGTCGTCAAGGCTGCCGTCAACTACCTTTGCTACGGTGGATCCTGGTCCTTCCGCATACGTGTCGGTGTCCAGGACCTCTTCGAATAGCGAGCCAAGGAATACCAAATGCGTGCCTTGTCCGAGGTATTCTTGGGTGATCTGGAATTCCATCATCAGAGGCGTCTTGGGCATGGCGCCAAAGAGTGGGTGAAAGGGTTCGCGAGGCTGGAAATCGATGGCACCATTTTTTACCTGTACCAGGACGTTGTCCTCGAATTTGCCGTCAAGGGGTTTGAATTCATTGTAAGCTTGCTTGGCGCGGTCGTCTGGGGTTTCGTTGCTGTACACAAAGGCCCTCCACATCACTATTCCTTGGTGGGCTTGAAGTGCTTTGGCCAGCATGTTGGCTCCCTCGGCCTGGGTTCGGTTGTAGTTTTGCGGGCCGGGTTGTCCTTCTGAATCTGCTTTGACGAGGAACCCGCCAAAATCAGGAATGTATTGGTAGATTTCATTGACCTTTTCGTCCCACCATTGCTGGACGTCGGGATTAACGGGATCAGCTGTGTCCAATCCTCCGATTTCTATGGGTGCGCTAAACCGAGCGGTGAGGTACACCTTGATGCCATATGGTCGGAAAGTGTCTGCCAGGGCAGCGACTTTTTTAAGGAAATATGGCGTGAGTACCTGGGCATTGGCGTTTACGTTGGTCAGGACCGTGCCGTTGATGCCGATGGATGCATTGGCGCGGGCATAGTCAATGTACTGTGGCTTGATGTAATCGGGAAGCCTATGCCAGTCCCAAATCGAGGAGCCAGCATATCCACGCTCCACGGTTCTGTCGGGATTGTCCCAGTGGTTAAGCACCCTGATCTTCGTTTTCGGTATGGAAGTGATGTCCAGTGAGCTGATGTCTTGATGTGTTTGTAGGAGCTTTAGAAAGTCAAATGTTCCGTAGAGCAAGGCCTGATCGGTATTTCCGGCGATCCATAGGGTGTTTTTACCATTGTGCTGTATGCGTCGGATGATAAATCCTTCGGTGCCAAGGTTGTTCCATGTTTCATCGTCCACTGTTGCGCTGAGTTCTGGGAGCTGTTTGCGTGTGCCGATAATGAGGGTGGTTGCTGGGTTTGGAGCGTTGGAGAATTCCGGGGTGGTGTCTAGCATTTTTCCAAGCGCACGTTGGAGCTCTTCTTGGATGATGTTGGAGGTGGCACTTCGTCCGGGAAGGGTGATGTGTTGTGCCTGTTCTCGGTAACTGGACAGGTATGGGGAGTTTTGCACAGGGCGATACTGCAGCCATAGGTTGTAGCCGTCATTAGCGAGACAAGTGTGGTGAGCAATGCACAGCAGTGCCAAAACAAAAAGTAGGGAAAGCGACCTTTTCATATTTTCTGGGTTTTATTGTTTTCGGGTTTTATTGATCAAGCTTCGCTTTTCTTTTTTAGCGAAGAATCCCTAATGATCAATTCAGATCTTAGGGTTATCGTATTCGTGTTTTGCAAAACACCTTCAGTGCTGTCACTGAGGTGATTGATCAGGTTTTTCATGGCCACTTCGCCCATTTCATATCCGGGGTAGTGGGTGGTGGTGAGGTTGGGTTCTATGAGTCTGGAAATAACGTCGTTATTGAATCCTACCACGGCAATGTCTCCGGGGATAGCGATGCCCGCTTGTTTGAGTGATCGAATGCAGCTGGCAGCGCAGGCGTCGTTGGACACAAAGAGTCCGTCGGGCATCGGTTTCATGGCCATTATTTTCTTGGCAATGTCTTCTCCTGCTTCCTCGTTCAGGTCGGAATGGATGACATTATCTTGTGAAAAGGCGATGTCATGATCCATTAGGGCGTACTTGTATCCTTTGAGTCTTTCTGCATAGACGTTGATGTTGAGATTGCCCAAGACATGTACGATGTGCTTGCAGCCTTGCTGGATAAGGTGTTTGGTGGCGTTATAGCCCGCTTGTCTGTTGTCTATGATTACGCCCGTACAGCCAGTTTGTGATGCTACCCTGTCAAAGAACAGGACAGGTATTCCTTTGTCCATAAAGGCCTGAAAGTGTTCGGTTTTTTCCGTGTTGCCTGCCAAGGAAACCAGTAAGCCATCCACGCGGCTGTTGAACATGGACCTGGCGTTAGCTTTTTCCTTTTCGTAGGATTCGAGGGATTGGCTGATGATCAGATTGAAGCCGGCTTCATTGGCTACCTTCTCCATGCCTGCCAGTACGGACGACTGGAAGGAGCTATTGAGCCGTGGGACGATGATGCCAATGTTATTGGTGCTTTTCCTCCTCAGGTTGGAAGCGAAGACATTGGAGCGATAGCCCATTTGGTCTGCGGCCTCGAAGATGCGTTGTTTGGTTTTGGTATTGACGGCCGGGTGATCGTTCAGCGCCCTGCTGACCGTGGTGGGGGATACCCCAAGGTCTTTGGCGATGTCGTATATGGTGATTTCCTTGTTCATGATGGTTAAAGTACTTTGCTAAATTGAGTAGGTAATAGCTTGGGATCGGTTGCCGGTATGGGCTGTATGAAATGGCCAAAGTAATCATTGTTTTTCATTCCGATCGGTTTCATATTGGAATTTTCTGGTTAAATATGGCGTGATTTTTAAGGTCTGAAATATCCTTAAATGTCAAATCTAACACTTTTTATTATGGCGAATATACAGGATCTCGGCAATATATGAAACCGATTTCATATTTTAAGTAGTTATAAAATGTCTTTTTTATGATTGGAAATACTGGGGAGAGGTGGTTGTAACGTGTTTGTATTGTTGTTTTTAGGCTAAGTAGCGCATAGGAAGAATGTTTTTAATGATGCTGCAAATTAGTTAGGAGTTCTTAGCATCGTTAATATCATCGTTGTTGGTTAATTAATCGATTTAGTTGGTTTTATATCCGTTTTATGAATGGTGTTTTATGAATTTCTTCTAAATTTAGGTATGAAAAAATTTCTGCAATCGGTTGTAATTTATGTTTTTTTTTGTGAGGTTTATCCTGCCAATGCTTCCAGAATACCGCTTGTGTGGGTGGCTGATAGGCTTGGTGATTTTGTACAGTTAGTTTAACCCAAAAAACCAAACAATATGGATTCTACCTTTACCAAGAGTGTCCGGTCAAAGAGTGACCGACGATCTTGCAGGGACCTCGTGAAATGGTTGTTGATGCTGGTATTTATGCTAGTGGCCCATCTTTCAACGGCTCAAAATGTAACAGTATCAGGAGTGGTGCTGGATGAAAACGGAATGGGACTGCCGGGTGCAGCAGTGCAGGAGAAAGGAACAGCCAATGGCGTAGTGACTAATTTGGATGGAGATTATAGTATATCTGTTCAGGAGGGAGCGACATTGGTTTTTTCATTTTTGGGCTATACACCTCAGGAGATAAAAGTAGGCAACCAGACATCCATTGATGTGGATATGCAGCCAGACATGAGTTCCTTGGAGGAGGTCGTCGTAGTCGGCTATGGTACTTTACGCCAAGAAGCTGTTACGGGATCCGTAGCATCGATAGGGGGTGATGAGATGAGAGAAGTGGCCTCAGCAAATGTCACCCAGGCCTTGCAGGGGCGTCTTCCTGGAGTTGATATTTCACAGACTTCTACCCAGCCCGGTGCTACTATGCAGATCCGTATTCGGGGTGACCGGTCACTATCTGCGAGCAATGACCCACTGATTGTGCTTAACGGGATTCCTTTTGCGGGATCTATAGGTGATATCAGCCCCGAAGATATTGAAAGCATAGATGTGCTGAAGGACGCCTCGGCCACGGCGATATATGGTTCCCGTGGTGCCAATGGCGTGATTTTGATCACCACCAAAAAAGGTGCCAAGGGGCAAGAGGCCAAAGTGAGCTATAATGGTTTTTATGGCCCTAAGACTGTTTTTGCCAACTACCCAATGATGAATGGTCCGGAATTTATTGCCATGCGGGAGGCTGCAGGCTTATATACCAATGGCGCTGACGAATCCAATGATGTCAATACCGATTGGCAAGACCTGTTTTATCGGACCGGCGTGATGACCAGTCATGACATCAATGTGACTGGTGGTGGAGAGAAAAGTACCTATAGCTTTGGAGTGGGGTACTACCATGACGAAGGAGTGGTGCCGACCCAAGGGTACGATCGATTCTCCTTAAGGGCATCTGTGGACCAAGAGATCGGTCAGCATTTCAGGATTGGTTTTAATTCCAACAGTAACTATAACGAACGACAAGGGTCCCAAGTGGGATTATACAATACCCTGAGCATGTCACCGATTGCGTCACCTTATGAGGATGATGGCACGCCCAGAAGAACCATCAACATGCCTTTGGATGAGACTTGGGTGACGACTAGGGAGGTGATTAATAATGTACAGGATCAATGGCTGAATGAGACCAGGTCTTATGCCACTTATAATGCCTTGTACGGAGAACTTAAAATCCCAGGAGTGGAAGGATTGAAGTACAGGGTAAACTTGGGGCTGGACTATCGCCAGAGCAACCAAGGGGAATACACCGGTAAAGGGATCAACAGCGCAAACCCTGAGACACCATCTACAGCAGCTGTTGGCAATTCCCATACGTATCACTGGATTGTCGAAAACCTTTTGACCTATGACAAGACGATTGCAGATAAGCACATCATCAATGTGACGGCTCTATATTCCTCCGAGCAGAATAAATTCAATCGTTCAAGGATGTGGGCAAGGGATATACCTGCAGATCAGTTTCAGTTCTATAACCTTGGCTACGCCAATGGGGAGATACAGATCAATCCTGATGATCAACAATACGAGGTTTGGGGGTTGAAATCTGTTATGGGAAGGGTCATGTACTCTTACGATGACCGGTATATGATTTCGGCCACCCTAAGGTCAGATGGCTCCTCTAGGCTGGCTCCAGGGCATAAGTGGCATACTTATCCAGCCGTTTCTGCAGGGTGGAATATAGGAGATGAGGCTTTTATGGACAATGTTTCTTTTGTCAATATGCTGAAGCTAAGAGCTGGCTATGGGCAGACTTCCAATCAGGCCATTGCTCCTTATGCGACGCTGGGGGGATTGGGAACCCGTCCTTACAATTTTGGGGATGATACCTATGCTACAGGCTACTATGTAAACGCCCTTCCCAACCCAAACCTGGGCTGGGAGTATTCTGAAACATTAAACTTCGGCCTTGACTTCCGTTTGTTTGACCACCGACTGTCCGGTGCCGTCGAATATTATGTGACCAACACAAAAGACATTCTTTTGGGGGTCAATCTGCCAGGGACCTCGGGCGTGAGCAGTTATACGGCGAATATTGGAGAAACCCAGAACAAGGGGATTGAAATATCATTAAATGGTACCATTATCCAAAACAATGATTGGACCTGGGAGGCCGGGGTTAACCTATATGCTAACCGTAATAAGCTCGTGTCACTGGCTTCCGAACAACAAAGAGATGAAGGAAACTGGTGGTTTGTAGGCCATCCGATCAATGTAATATACGACTACGAATACCAAGGACTATGGCAAGAAGGCGACCCTTATCTGGACGTGCTGGAGCCAGGGGGCAATGTCGGGATGATTAAGGTGAAATATACCGGTGAATACGAAGAAGACGGTACACCTTCGCGGGCAATAGGTCCCGATGATCGCCAGATACTGGATCTTCAACCCAATTTTATGGGAGGCTTTAATACCCGTGTGGCGTACAAGAATTTTGACCTTAGCATTGTGGGGGCTTTTAAAAGCGGTGGCATATTGATCAGTACACTCCATTCTTCAACGGGCTACCTTAATATGCTCAGCGGACGAAGGAATAATGTTAAAGTGGACTATTGGACACCTGAAAATACAGGAGCAAGATACCCCGCTCCAGGGGGATTGGCCAGTGGAGATAATCCAAAATATGGGAATACATTGGGGTACTTCGACGCTTCTTTCCTGAAAATCCGAACCATGACGCTTGGGTATAATTTTGACCAAGGCAGTAACTGGATGAACAAGGCGGGTATCAGCAGGTTGAGAGTTTATGGTGCCGTGCAGAACCCATTTGTCTTGTTCTCACCTTTCCATAAGGAGTCAGGAATGGACCCTGAAACCAATTCCTACGGTGACGAAAATGCCGCAATAACCGACAATTACCCCAATCGGTTGTTGACCATTGGTACTAACTCACCGGCAACGCGCAATTTTATAGTAGGTATTAACTTGACATTCTAAAATAACCATGAAAACAATACATAAATATATAAAAACATGGATGAGAGTGGCCTCGATAACGGTCCTGCTTTCCTCCTGTACAGATCTGCTGGACGAACAGCCTCGCAGTAGTTTCGAACCAGGTTTCTTTGAGACAGAAGAAGGTGTATTGGGAGGGTTGACCTCGATGTACGCCCACTTACGCTATATATATGGACAAGCTTATTACTATAACACCTGCCAGACCGGGACGGACGAAGTGACCTATGCCCAGAGTGCTGACCAAAACTTTCTGGTCATGGACCTTAGTGGACAAGGTGTTATCGATGCCTCCAGCAGCCGCACAGATGCATTATGGGGGGCAGCTTTTTCCAATATCAACACGGCCAATGGCGTGATCCAATTTGCCGAAGAGGCAGGTATTTCGGACGAACTTATTGCGGAAGCTCGTTTTTTTAGGGCCTTTGATTATTTCTTGTTGGTACAGACTTTTGGTGGAGTGCCGCTGGATTTGGGCGCAGGGGAATTGGTCTTTAATACCAATCCTATCAGGACTTCCGTAAGGAATACCGTACCTGAAGTATATACGAAAAGTATCTTTCCGGACCTGCTTACGGCCGTAAATGACCTTCCAGCGTCAAGTCGTCTGACAGGGACAGCTACCAAAACACTGGCGCGTCTTTACTTGGCAAAAGCTTACCTCACCTATGGATGGTGGTTGGAGAATCCCAATAATATACCGACTTATCCAGAAGCTCAGCGAGTGGACCCGGATGGACATGATGCACAATGGTATTTCCAGCAGGCCTATGATATGGCATTGGAAGGCATAGAGGATCCGGGGCCTTTTGGGCTGCAGGAGACCTTTTATGATGTCAACTTGGCTCAAAATGACCGCAATAATGAAATACTGCTGTATGCTGATCATACCGAAACTAGTGAGTTTTACAATGGAGGAAGCTTGACTTATGGAGGCGGTAGTGCTCCCGATAACTTTGCCGGATGGATGATGACTTGGAATTACACCGTTATTAGGAGTAGCTCCTCTAATTCGCAGTGGGCAAATGATATCGAGTCGGTTAGAAGGGCTGCTATCCAAGCCACGGGGCGTCCTTGGACACGGATGTGTCCTACTGTCGGTGCCATTACCAACACCTTTGCGGACAAGTCCAATGACTCCCGCTATGACGGTACTTTCACTTCGGTGTACAGGGCCAATATTGACCGGGAGCCTGTCATCAGTGGCCCTGTGTACAATGCCAATTTGATGGAGGTGCAGCCGGGCGATGCGATATTGACTTTTCTTGATGAAGAGCCTGCTACTCCAGTGCAGTATCCTACTCCCACAAGCCAAGGAGGCAATATCGGTGCAGGAGTATTGCCGGGAAGGGCTGACTTTGTCATTCCTCCAAGTGGAGTCAGTAGGATTGTCTATCCGGGCCTTTGGAAGCTGGGGCCGTACCGTACGGATAATGGAAATGGCCTTGGACAGCCCAACGCAGGAAGTACCCGTCCGTTTAACATAGCGAAGTTTTCTGAGCTGTACTTTGTGGCGGCTGAGGCAGCGGTAAAAGGAGCCACTGGTTCTCAGACCGCCCGAGAGCTGATCAATGTCATTAGAGCCAGGGCCGGAAAATGGCGATGGGACAATAATGACAACGAAGAAAAAGTCGAAGACCATAGTGCCGAGATGGTGGCGGCGACTCCTTCCCAGATTGATGTCAATTATGTGTTGCACGAACGATCCCGTGAATACTTCGGTGAAGGTTATCGCTGGTTTGATCTGGTGAGGACCCAGAAGTGGGATGAGCTGGCGGGAACATACCGCATAGGGGGAGCCAATTATGGCGACCATACTCCGCAGACGGTGACCCGAACCATAGAACCATATCACTACTTACGCCCAATTCCCCAAGGCCAAATGGACGCAATGGAAGGGGATAACAGCAGCTATCAAAACCCAGGGTATTGAGTGTTAAGTACAAGCAGGAAAAACTGAAAGTCAAATAACATGAATCTAGTAATAAGATTATTTTTCTTCCTGATACTACCGCAATTTGCATTGGGGCAGATCAATTTGGATTATGAAAACAATCTGAATGAAAATGTTTTTGAGGTAGTAAATGGAAATAAAATTTCGACTATTTACTATGACAGGACCGATGCTAAACTAGTGGAAAGAACAGCAAGTTTATTTGCAGAAGATGTCGAAAGAATTACTGACATAAAGCCAAATGTTACGGATTCACTCAATAATTTAAAAGGAAATGTTGTAATTATTGGGACCATTGGTCAAAGCGAAATGATTGACAGTTTAGCGAAAAAACACGCTGAGTTTTCGGTGATTAAAGGTGATTGGGAGCGATTTGTAATTAAGACAATTTCTCAACCATTTGATGGTGTAGATGAGGCGTTGGTTATAGCAGGAAGTGATAAACGTGGAACTGCTTTTGGTGTTTTTACACTTTCAGAACAGATTGGGGTTTCACCTTGGTATTGGTGGGCAGACGTTCCTCCAAAGAAAAGTGATGCCTTAAATATTGAAAATTTGTCTTTCGTTTCAGATTCTCCTTCCGTGAAGTATAGGGGGATATTTTTAAATGACGAGTCTCCTGCATTACGGTACTGGGCAACGGAGAAATTTGGTGGGTTGAACCACCGGTTTTATGAAAAAGTATATGAGTTGTTGTTAAGAAACAAAGCAAATTACCTATGGCCGGCAATGTGGTTACCAACTGCGTTTTCTGATGATGATCCATTGAATCCCCAATTGGCAGATGAATACGGGATTGTAATCTCTACAAGCCATCATGAACCCATGATGCGTGCCCATGATGAGTGGAGAAGGTATAAAGGAGGTGCTTGGAATTATGAGACAAACAAGGAGCAATTACAAGCATTTTGGAAAGGAGGAATTGAACGCATGGGAGATTATGAAAGTGTGGTTACCGTTGGTATGCGAGGTGATGGTGATGAAGCTATGAGTGAAGATGCTGCCGTTGATTTGATGCAAACAATTATTGCCGACCAAAGAAAAATCATTTCTGAAGTAACTAAAAGACCCGCAGAAGAGGTCCCGCAGGTTTGGGCTATTTATAAGGAGGTTCAAGAGTATTATGACAAGGGAATGAGAGTAGATGATGATATCATGATACTCTTATGCGATGATAATTGGGGAAATGTGAGGATGCTTCCTAAAAAAGAGGATGCGGACTATAAAGGGGGATTCGGTATGTATTATCATTTTGATTATGTGGGTGCTCCCGTTTCCTATCGTTGGCAAAACGTGACTCAAATAGAAAGAACATGGGAACAAATGAAACTGTCCTATGATTGGGGAGTGGAAGATTTGTGGTTGGTGAATGTCGGGGATATCAAACCTATGGAATTTCCTATCAGCTTTTTTCTTGATATGGCTTGGGATGTGGAAGCATTCAGCCCCAATAGCCTTCCAGAGTATTATGTCAATTGGGCAAGGCAGCAATTTGGCAATCAAGATGCTGAGGAAATTGCCAATATTATTGCTCTTTATACAAAGTATAATGCAAGGCGAGTACCTGAAATGTTGACACCTGAAACCTATAGTTTAAAAAACTACCGGGAAGCAGATAGGGTATTATCAGAGTTTAAACACCTTTTACAATTAAGTGATAGGATTTATAATAACCTTTCTGAAAATTATAAATCTGCCTATTATCAATTAGTTCATTCTCCATTGGCAATGTGTAGTAATTTAAATGAAATGTATATAACTGCCGCAAAAAACAAGCTATATGCAGAACAAGGAAGGGCTTCTGCTAATGTCTATGCGGATAAGGTTAAAAAGTTGTTTTACAGGGATAAAGAGCTTACTCGTCAGTATCATGAAGATTTAGAGAATGGAAAGTGGAATCATATGATGTCCCAGACTCATATTGGTTATACTAGTTGGAATCATCCTCCAGCTAATAAAATGCCCCCTGTATCCTATGTCCAAACGCATAAAAGTGGAACATTGGGGTATATGTTAGAAAATGGCTCTGAACCTGATTGGGGAGGATTTAGTGTTGAGGGAGATGGGCTGTATAGTGAATCATTTTCCCAATTTGATCCTATAAACGACCAGCATTATTATATTGATGTCTTTAACAGAGGTGATGCAATATTGGATTTTACGATTACAGCCAAAAATGATTGGATAATTTTATCGTCAAAGGGCGGTTCCGTACAGTACGACCAACGTATTGATGTAAGTATTGATTGGGACAAAGCACCAAAAGAAAATAGTATTGGAGAGATTGAAATTTCGGGTGCTGGCCATAACTATTTAATAGAAGTTCCTATAAGAAACATTTCACCCAAAGTAGCTGGTTTTATTGAAAATAATGGGGTGGTGTCTATTGAAGCTGCTAATTATACAAAAAAGCAGGACGCCAAAGATGCTCATTGGGAGGTCATTCCTAACTTAGGCAGAACGCATTCATCAATCGTCGGGTTGCCAATGAACCATGAAAGTCAAGAATTGGATGAAAACACTTCTTACGTAGAATATGAGTTCACCTTATTAGGAGACAAAGATTTAAAAATCGAAACCTATCTTTCTCCCACCCAGGATTTTCTTAAAAATGGAGGACTTAAATTTGCTGTTGCTGTTGATAATGAAAAGCCTACGATTATTAACATTAACAAAGATGAAGTAAAACCTGACTGGGAATATGCAGAATGGTGGACAAAATCTGTTGGTAACCACATCAAAAAGAGAGTGTCTACGCATGAAAACATTAAAGCAGGAATTCACACATTAAAAGTCTGGCTTATTGACCCTGGTGTAGTAATCCAAAAATTTGTGATTGATGCAGGTGGGTTAAAGCCAAGTTATCTAGGACCTCCAGAAAGCCTAAATAAAGAAATATGAGAATGCCAATGCCTAATGCTGGCAAAAGTAATTGCGTTTTGCAAACTTTTCTGTGAACTGACAGTGAACTGCTTTTAACCCGGATTATGCATTAGGAATCGTAGTGGCTTGTCCAGGCTGATGTCGGGAAGAGCTGTGAACGCAATAGGTAGGCTAATGCACGTTCCGAGTTTACGTTTTCTGTTTATTTTGAGAGGCTGAAACAGGCCTTGAAGGATAAGAGTGGAAACTGGCAGGCAGGTCGCAAAATGAACGGGGACCAAAGTCACCAAGGCAGGCATTTGAGAATTGAAACGGGAAATTATGGCATTCAGAAACTGAAATTGTATCAATATAAATAAACTAAAGCAACAATGGGATTGATCCAAACATGGCGGTGGTACGGGCCCAATGACCCGGTGAGTTTACAGGATATCAAGCAAGCGGGAGCCACGGGGGTGGTGTCGGCTTTGCACCAGATTCCGCATGGGGATGAATGGCCCATTCAGCTTATCCAAGAGCGTAAAGCCATCATCGAAAAGGAGGGGTTGCAATGGTCCGTAGTAGAAAGTGTCCCAGTACATGAGGCCATAAAAACCAAGAATGAGCATGCTGAATTTTACCTGGAAAACTACCGGAAAACCCTTCGGAACTTGGCCAAGTGTGGTATAAAAACCGTCTGCTATAACTTTATGCCTGTTTTGGACTGGACACGGACAGACTTGGCGTGGCCACTCGGAAATGGCGCAAAGGCCCTGTACTTGGATTGGACAGATCTTGCGGTGTTTGATTTGAAAATTTTGCAAAGAGAAGGTGGAGAGGCGTTTTATAAGCCGGAAATCCTGTCGCAAGTAGAAGCTAGATTTGCTAAGATGCCCAAAGAAAAAAAGGAAGCTTTAACGGAAGTTATCCTGATGGGAGTACCCACAGAAGGCGGGGTGACCTTGAAGGCCCTTCACGAAAGCATCGAGATATATAGCAGCATAGGCAAGCATGGATTACAAAAAAATCTGACCTATTTTTTGGAAAGCATAGCAGACGTTTGTGAGGAGGAGGGCATCCTGATGACCATACACCCGGATGATCCGCCATTTCCGATTTTGGGATTGCCTCGTATTGCTTCTAGCGGAGAGGATTTGGAGCACATCATTCGGGCAGTGGATAGGCCTTTTAATGGGATCTGTTTCTGTACGGGATCACTGGGAGCCGGTGAGCATAATGACTTACCTGCTATCCTGGATGCCGTAGGCGATCGTGTTTACTTTGCCCATTTGAGAAATGTGAAAAAAGATGCCTTGGGCAATTTCCATGAATCGGATCACTTGGACGGTGATGTAGATATGTGTGCCGTTATGGAGCGACTGGTCCAGCTAAATGCGCAGCGAAAGAGCCCAATTCCTTTTCGTCCTGACCATGGCCATCAGATGCTGGACGATTTGCAGAAAGTGACCAATCCGGGTTATTCGGCGATCGGCCGCCTGAAAGGACTGGCAGAACTTCGTGGTCTCGAAAGAGGGATCGAAGCGGGCTTGTTAGACTAAGAGGGAGCCAATACAAATAGTTGCATGTGGAGTGGAAGATGGACGTAGGATGAAAGAGCCAAATCAAGATGCTTTGTAGGCTTCGTTCCAGTGCTCTTGGCTCACCGATTCAATAAATTGAGCGATGCCCTCTTTCTTCTATGTTTATTTAACCCGGAATTAGTAGTGAGAATCCGTTAAAAAAACAACCATTAATGAACATTAGTATACACACCTTCCTTTTTGCACTATTAGCTAATCTTTTTTTTGTCCAAAGTGAGGTTTTTGCCAGGCAGTCAAATGACGTAGTCTCCAGACATGCTGGAGCAGGACGTTTTCCGTTGGCGGCAGATGTTGCCACTGCCTTGGTGGTGGACGACGAAGTCGAAAAGAGCGTTTTGATAGCCACAGAAAATTTTCAAAAAGATGTCCATGCCGTTACAGGCCAGTCGCCAGACCTTCTGGAAAAAGAGGACTTGGCCGGGCATTCGCATGTGGTGGTGATTGGAGTAGTGGGAAAAAGCCAGATAATCAATGCGCTGGAGAAGTCAGGTAAATTGGATGTTAGCATGATCAAGGGGCAATGGGAAGTGTTTCACCGACAGGTGGTCCAGCAGCCTTTTCCAGGTATTGATGAAGCGTTGGTTATTGCGGGAAGTGATCCGCGAGGTGCTGTTTTTGGGGTCTATGAGCTTTCTGAGCAGATTGGTGTCAGTCCGTGGAATTGGTGGGCAGATGTGCCTGTCAAGCCTCTTGAGGAATTGTATATCAGCACAGAACCTTTTACCAGTGCAGAGCCATCTGTCAAATATAGAGGGGTTTTTCTCAATGACGAGGACTGGGGCCTCCAGCCTTGGGCTGCGAAGACCTTTGAGCCGGAGATAGGTGATATTGGCCCTAAAACCTACGCCAAGATTTTTGAGCTTTTGCTACGGCTGAAAGCCAATTTTATTTGGCCGGCCATGCACCCAAGTACCAAAGCATTTTTCCATTATCCAGGCAATGCCGAGATGGCAAAGAATTATGGTGTTGTCATCGGTACATCCCATGCAGAGCCTATGCTCCGCAATAATGTTGATGAGTGGGATCATGATGTACTTGGGGACTTTAACTATACTACCAACCGGGACCAAGTTTACAACTATTGGGACCAAAGGGTGGAGGAAAGCCAAGGCATTGATGCTGTGTACACCGTCGGTATGAGAGGGGTGCATGACAGCGGGATGGAAGGTGCCGGCAGCACAGAAGAGGCTGCGCAGCTATTGGAAAAGGTCATCCAAGACCAGCGGGGCATGCTCGAAAAGCACATTGCCTCCGATGCAGCGGTGGTTCCGCAGGCCTTTACTGCGTATAAGGAAGTGCTGGGGATTTATGACGCAGGGTTGGATTTGCCGGATGACATTACCTTGGTCTGGCCAGATGATAATTACGGTTATATCCGGCGACTCAGTGATGCCGATGAACGCCAGCGAGCAGGTGGATCGGGTGTTTATTACCACGCATCTTATTGGGGAAGGCCACACGATTACCTATGGCTAAGCTCCACCCATCCTGCTCTGATCAGGGAGGAGATGATGAAAGCTTATCGGCTTGATGCGCGGGATATTTGGGTGCTCAATGTGGGGGATATCAAACCATTGGAATATAATATCCAACTGTTTATGGATATGGCCTATGCTGTGCGGCCTTTCGAACAACCCGCCTACGTCAAAGACCATTTGACGGCTTGGTATAAAGGGATTTTTGGCGAGCAGGGAAAGACCATTGCAGAAGTGAAATGGAAGTATTACCAATTGGCCTTTGAGCGCAGGCCTGAATTTATGGGCTGGAGCCAGACCGAACCTACTACGCCAGTATTCGAAAGTGCCTATAGTCCCTTTGTGGCTGGTGATGAAGTAGAAAAAAGAATCGGTGCTTATCAGGCGATGGAGGAGGAGCTGCAAGAAATCAAATCCACTATGGACGAAGAGCATTTTCCCGCTTTTTACCAGTTGGCTTTTTATCCAGTGAGGGGAGCTTCCCTGATGAATCAGAAATTCCTCTATCGACAGAAAGCACTGAGCTACCAAAAGGAAGGAAGGTTATCGGCGGCTGATTACGCAGCTTTGAGCCATGCCGCTTATGATGAAATAGTGGAGGAAACGGCCTTTTATAACCAGCAACTCCTAGATGGTAAATGGAATCATATGATGGATCATGCCCCCAGAAGGTTGCCAGTATATCAGGATCCGGAAATTGCCCTTGCAAAACGGAAGCCCACCAAACATTCTGTAGGGATAAGCCTGGAGCGGGGAGCAATGGCCCGAGATAAACTTCCAGTCTTTAATAATGCCACCAAGCGGAAATATTTCTTTGACCTGTTCTTGAAAAACGAATCAGAAGCCTCTTGGGAGGTGGTTTCCAAACCGGATTATATCCTCTTGAATCAATCTTCAGGTGTGTTGGCTCCCACTGGCCAAAAAGAGACTAGGATTTGGGTGGAGGTAGATTGGTCAAAAGTTGCCCCGTCAGGATCGAAGGTGAATGGAGAAATTCACCTTGAGGTGGATGGCCAGGCTGAATCCGTTCTGGTAGAGTTGAATAATATGAAAGAGGCTAAGGGTGTTAAATTTGTCAACGATAACGGGCAAGTGATTATATATGCCGAAAACTACAGCCATAAAAACACCCATGATCAACTAAGCTGGCAGCTCATCGAGGGATTGGGCCATAGCGGGGCAGTGATGGGGACTTCACCCCTGAAGCAAGCTAGCGCAAAAGGGGACTTTGAAGCCCAAGCTTCTTTGATTTATGAGTTTTACATGGATGAGCGGACGGATAAAGTGTCCATTGATTTTCAATGCTTGCCTTCCCATCCATTGACCAAGGAAAATGGTCTTAGGTTAGGCTATTCGGTAAATGGTGGTGCAGTTCAGGTGCTGGACTTTGAGACGCATGGAAGGAGCGAAGAGTGGAAGCAAAACGTGCTCCGCAACGCCGCCATCAAAACAGCCGAAGGAATTTCCCTTAAGAAAGGACTCAATACCCTGAAGGTGTTTTGGGTAGATCCCGGGCTGCTGCTGGACGTGATCAGCGTAAAAACCGGGTCTTCCCTGAAAGAAGGATATGGGCTTTTACCTGAAACGAAGAAATAGCATTTCCACATTGGTAGAGGTATCCAGCCTTCCGGATTTCTAATGACAATCGACAATAACCCAGTAAATCATGATAGTAACCTACAACCGATCGTTTCTATTTATTGCCTTGATGGTGATGCTGACAGGTGCTTTACAGGCCAAAGTAAGACTTCCTCATTTGATCAGTGATGGGATGGTGCTTCAGCGTGACCAGCCTATCCGGATGTGGGGGTGGGCTGATGCTGGCGAAAAAGTTACTGTTCATTTTGATGGAAATACACAGGAAACCAAAGCCAATAAAGAGGGAGAATGGGAGGTGTTTTTCCCTTCCATGAAGGCAGGAGGCCCGTACACCGTGGAGGTCAATGGGGAGAATTTGATTGTTTTAAAGGAAGTGTATGTTGGAGATGTGTGGGCATGTTCTGGCCAATCCAATATGGAGTTGACGATGGCACGTGTGCAGCCGATGTTTCCCGAGGAATTTGACCAAGAAGCCCGGCCCGCCATTAGGTATTTTGATGTGCCGGATGCCTATGATTTTTCCCATGTGCAAACGGACACCCGTGGAGGGGAATGGATCCAAGTAGACAAGGAACACATCAGCCAATTTTCGGCGGTAGCTTATTTTTTTGCAAAACGGCTGAATGAAAAATACGATGTGCCCATTGGGCTGATCAATGCCAGCGTGGGAGGATCACCCATTCAGTCTTGGATCAGCAAGGAGGAGCTGAAACGGTTTCCGGAGGACTTTGCAGAAGCAGAAAAATTCAGGAATCCCGACTTGATCAAGCAAATCGAAAAGCAAGACCGAGAACGTATTAGCACTTGGCAAAGAACGGTATGGCAGAAGGATAAAGGCTATGCCCAATCAGCAGCGCCTTGGCATTCGCTGAATGTCCAAAAAGAAGGTTGGGAAAAAATGGAGCGTTTGACGCTATTGCCCTTGACGGATGATCGGGCCGTTAATGGCGTTTATTGGTTCCGAAAGGAAATTGAACTCTACGATCCCGATGTCAGTAAGTTGCCAGCAAAACTGCTGATGGGAACGATGATCGACAGTGATTCGACGTATGTCAATGGCCAATTGGTCGGCACGACAGGCTATCGCTATCCCCCAAGACGCTACAAAGTGCCCTTGGGAGTGTTGCGACAGGGGAAAAACGTGTTGACGATGAGGCTGATCAATGAACGTGGCCAAGGAGGCTTTGTGGAGGAGAAACCCTATCAACTGGAAGTGGGTGATGAGGTCATCGATTTGAAGCGTGATTGGCATTATCAGCTTGGTGCTGCCATGCCAGCGTTGCCGGGGCAGACTTTTGTGCGATGGAAGCCGCTGGGCTTGTATCAGGCGATGATGGCCCCCGTGCAGGAGTTTCCTGTCAAGGGTGTGATCTGGTACCAAGGGGAGTCCAATACCGGTAATCCCTCGATCTACGCTGAGCAGATGAAAGCATTGATTATTGGCTTGCGCAATGCTTGGGAGCGTGAAGACCTGCCTTTCCTTTATGTGCAGTTGCCTAATTTTATGGAGGCTTCCGAATCTCCTCAGGAAAGCAATTGGGCCGTTCTTCGGGAAAAACAACGAATGGTGGCGATGGAAGTGCCCCACACGGGGATGGCTGTGGCCATCGATGCCGGCGAAGCCAACGATATCCATCCGTTGGACAAGAAGACTATTGGCGATCGACTGGCTCTTCAGGCCTTTGCCGTGGCCTATGGAGAAGAAGGAGGCCCTTTTTCTGGCCCTTCCCTGAAAAGTGCCCAGATCAAAGAAGGGGTGATTGAGCTTGCTTTTGAGACAGAAGGCAGTGGATTGGCCGTCGCTGATGGGCGTATCCCGCAAGGGTTTGCGCTGGCAGGAGAGGGCGGAGGTTTCCATTGGGCGGAAGCCCGGATAGAAGGAGAAAAAGTGATCCTGTCCAGTCCAATGGTGAAGCGTCCCAAGACCGTCCGATATGCGTGGGCTGATAATCCAGCAAAGGCCAATTTGGTCAATGCAGAGGGATTGCCGGCCTCACCGTTTGAAATTTCGGTAGAATAGCAACAGGAAGAAGTGTCAAGTAGTGAAAAGTGAGACGTGAGATTCTCCCTCGCAGCGGCGGGGAGGTTCGGTGGGGGCTGGGGTGAAGTAGCCATAAGCAAGACAAGTGGGGCATGTGTAGAAAGACAAAATTCCCCAATAAAAAAGGAAAGGGAAAGGAAAATGTGGTTTTGTGGATATTGAAGGAATTTTTATAGTGAATAGTAAGCGAGCGGTTGACGGAAATGGAGTAGATTAGCAATGTGGGGAAACTTGTCTTTGAAATATTGTACTGGCACCAAAGGCTTTTGGGGAGAACATTGGAGATTAATGTGGTGAAGGAGAAAAGTACTTTGAGACAATTTTGTGAAGGTTAGAATTGATAATTCGAAACACCTTGTTTTTGAGGAGGCCGGAGATAGTCTTAGCAAGAAAGCACAGGTGAAATTCCTCGAAAAACTCGGTCGATTTGACTGGATTTTAGGATTCTCCTGAAAGTGGGATGACAATACTTTGCAAAAAAAACAATAACTTAAGCGCTCATTTGAAACAAATAAAAAACCGTTAAACCTAATTAGAAAAAATGACCTTTAACACGTTAGACCTTGTTGTCTTTGTGGCTTACTGTCTTTTGATTATTACGATGGGTATCGTTGTATCTCGAGAGAAGAAAGGCCACGTAAAGGATTCCAAAGATTACTTCCTGGCAAGCAAGGCTTTGCCATGGTGGGCTGTAGGTGCATCCTTGATTGCATCGAACATTTCCGCCGAACAGTTTATCGGGATGTCTGGTTCGGGCTTTGCTCTGGGACTGGCCATTTCTACCTACGAATGGATGGCAGCAGCCACCTTATTAGTAGTGGCGATTTTCTTCTTGCCGATTTACTTGAAGGAAGGGATCTACACCATGCCCCAATTTCTCAACAGGAGATATGATGGGCGAGTAAGAACCGTTATGGCCATTTTCTGGCTGTTGATCTATGTATTTGTAAACCTGACCTCTGTTCTGTATCTAGGGGCATTGAGCTTGGAGACCATTATGGGAGTGCCGCTGACCTACGGGATCATGGGACTTGCCCTGTTTGCGATGGTGTATTCCATTTATGGCGGCCTGAAGGCAGTGGCTTGGACCGATGTGGTGCAAGTGGTATTCCTTGTGGCCGGAGGATTGGCGACCACTTATTTGGCCCTTAGCCTAGTAGGTGAAGGCGATGTGTGGGAAGGGATTGGTATCTTGAGAAAAGCCGCTCCTTCGCATTTTAGTATGATTATCGAAAGGGGCGAAATGATGATCCCTGATGGAACTGGTGGTAGCAGGGATGCTTATCTTGACTTGCCCGGCCTGAGTGTTCTGATCGGCGGTATGTGGATCGTTAATCTCAACTACTGGGGATGTAACCAGTATATTACGCAACGTGCCTTGGCGGCAAAAAGCCTTGGTGAAGCCCAAACAGGGATGATATTTGCTGGTTTCTTGAAGCTATTGATGCCACTGATCGTGGTGATTCCTGGTATCGCGGCGTATGTGATCGTGCAGAAGGGTGCTGATGCTAGCTTTATTGAGTCCATGACAGATCCTGTGACGGGCTTGGCCAAGTCTGATAGGGCGTATCCTACCTTGCTTCACTTGCTGCCTCCGGGCTTAAAGGGCTTGGCTTTTGCGGCCTTGACAGCGGCGATCGTTTCCTCATTGGCCTCCATGGCCAACAGTACCTCGACGATTTTTACCATTGATATTTATAAAGAGTTTTTCAATAAAAATGTATCAGAGGGAAAACAAGTTACCATTGGTAGGATTACGGCTGTAGTTGCCTTTATTATCGCAGCCATCGTGGCTCCACAGCTACGGCAGCTGGATCAGGCATTTCAGTATATTCAGGAATATACCGGGTTTGTGTCACCAGGGGTGTTTGCGATATTTATCTTCGGCTTCTTCTGGAAGAAAACCACTTCCAATGCAGCCTTGACTGCGGCCGTACTAACTATTCCGCTATCGGCGGCATTGAAATTTATCACGCCAAACTTACCGTTTATCGATCGGATGGGTGTGGTGTTCTTGGTATTGGCGGCACTGATCATCGGTATCAGCTTGTACGAAGGCAAAGGCAAAAATAGCCAAAAAGCTATCGAAATAGATGCAGAGCTGTTCTCCACCAGCACCAAGTTTAAAGTAGGGGCTGTACTGATCTGCGGTATCATCGTAGCACTTTATAGCGTATTCTGGTAAATCCGTACTAGAGAACTGATAAAAACGGCGTGAAGCGATCCCTCTTGTACTAGTTACACGGAGAGGCAAAGGCATTCACGCCGTTTTTTTATTTTTAACCTCAGTTCGATTAAAAAATCGTTTCCGTACAGTGGTCGGAACATGCACTGCGAGGCTTAGAGGGAGATTTGAGGGGTGGAAGCCGTGGCAGCTCGCCGCGGCGAGTTGCCACACCCTTTTCCAACCCACATCCTCCTTAAAAAGGTTCGCTATGACGCTTTTAATACTAAAATTAAGTCGAGCTCAGGTTAGTACATATATTTGTACAATATAAAATACAATAAAATGCTAATAACTACAGTTTCAGAGTTCAGAAGGAGTATCAAGACCTATTTGGATAATGTGGCAAAGAACCTTGAAACACTAATCATTAACCGTGGCAAAGATTCAGGAATTGTTGTGATGTCATTGGAGGAGTATAATTCATTAATGGCGACAAATCATGAGCTTTCCTCCCGCAAAAACGAAAAGAGGTTGGATTCAGCCATAGAAAAACTGAAAAGAGGAGATACTTTTACGAAAGGGCTTATTGAAGAATAACCATGAAGTACGTGTTTGTAGATGAATCATGGGAAGACTATCTGTACTGGCAAAAATACGATAAGTAGAAGCGGAAAAGAATCAATGAACTTCTAAAGGTTATAGCTAGAACTCCCTTTGACGATATTGGAAAGCCGGAGCCACTGAAACATAAATATGCTGGATTTTGGTCTAGGCGGATTGATAATGAACACCGGTTGATATACCAATACAAAGAGGGGGAAATATTGATTGCGAAATGTAGGTTTCATTATGACTGGAGGTTTGGGCTTCTCTGAGGAAACTAGGAACAGTGAATAGTGTGAATACCCTTTTTGCTTCCATAAAATTCTATCTAGAATAAAGAAACAAATTGAATATTTATTTTTTGATTATCTTCCCAAATGAACTCCATCGCATTCATTGATACCGAGATAGAGCCAAAGGGCGGAAAGATCCTTGACATAGGCAGTGTCAAGGGGGATGGAAGTTGGTTTCATCAGGCTTCAGTGGCTGCGTTTATCTCGTTTCTGAATGGCACGGAGTTTATCTGTGGGCATAACATTCTACACCATGATATGAAATATATCGGAAGGGCTCTCTACGAGGCAAGAGAGGAACCACCTAACATCATTGACACGCTGTTCCTTTCGCCCCTTTTATTTCCGACCAAACCCTATCATGCATTAGTCAAAGACGATAAGCTCCAATCCGAAGAGATGAACAATCCTTTGAATGATGCGATCAAAGCTAGGGATTTGTTTTATGATGAAGTGGCTGCCTTCAAGCAGATGGATGAAACGCTTAAGCAGATTTTTTATTTGCTGTTGCATGATAAACGGGAGTTTCAGGCTTTTTTCCGTTTCGTAGCTTACACAACTACACGCACAGATACGGAAGAATTGATCCAACAAAGATTTGTGAATGAAATATGTGAACATGCTGATTTGGCTAAAATAGTTTCAGTACATCCGATAGCACTTGCCTACAGTCTGTCGCTTATTGACTCTTTTATCCGCAACCGGACAATACATTCCATAACCCCGCCTTGGGTGTTGAAAAACTATCCTGAAGTCGAACGGATCATGTTCCGCCTTAGAAACAGGCCCTGTGTAAGTGGATGTGTGTATTGCTATCACGCACTTGACCCACATAAGGGCTTGAAAAGGTTCTTTGGTTTTGATGCATTCAGGAATTATGGGGGAGAACCTCTACAGGAAAAAGCAGTTAAGGCAGCCGTGGATAATAAATCCATTCTTGCTGTTTTTCCTACAGGAGGTGGGAAATCAGTCACTTTTCAGGTGCCCGCCTTGATGAGTGGGGAGAGCTCCAATGGACTGACAGTGGTGATCTCTCCGCTGCAATCGCTCATGAAAGACCAAGTGGACAACATTGAAAAAATCGGTATTACTGAAGCAGTCACCATAAACGGTTTACTTGACCCTATTGAAAGGGCCAAGTCATTTGAGAGGGTAGAAGACGGTTCGGTATCCATCCTATATCTTTCACCGGAATCATTGCGTTCCCGGACCATTGAGCGGCTGGTTTTAGGCAGGAAAATCGTTCGGTTTGTTATTGACGAAGCTCACTGTTTTTCTTCTTGGGGACAGGACTTCAGAGTGGATT
Organism: Echinicola strongylocentroti; assembly: GCF_003260975.1. NCBI lineage: Bacteria > Pseudomonadati > Bacteroidota > Cytophagia > Cytophagales > Cyclobacteriaceae > Echinicola > Echinicola strongylocentroti. The sequence continues at coordinate 3,938,032 of NZ_CP030041.1, forward strand.
ATTTATATATTGGTGATTTCATCAAGTCCATTCAAGAAAAGAAAAACCTGGAAGACGGGATTCCGGTTTCTTGTTTTACCGCAACAGCCAAGCAAAAGGTGATCGAAGATATCCGGGATTATTTCAGGGAAAAATTGTCCCTTGAACTTGAACTGTTCACTTCAAAAGTATCAAGAACAAATCTTCACTATAAAGTTTTTGAAAAAGGCAACGAGGAAGAAAAGTACCAGACAGTAAGAGACTTGATTGAGGAGAAAAATTGCCCTACCATCATTTATGTCTCAAGGACACGGAAGGCATATTTGCTCGCAGAGCGATTGACCGGAGACGGTTTTGACGCCAGGCCCTATCACGGAAAAATGGATGTACAGGAAAAGACAGCCAATCAAAATGCATTCATCGCAGGAGAAATTCCCATCATGGTGGCTACATCGGCATTTGGTATGGGAGTGGACAAGAAGGATGTGGGAATGGTCATTCACTATGAGATTTCCGATTCACTTGAAAACTACATCCAGGAAGCAGGCAGGGCTGGCAGAGATTCAACTATTGTGGCGGATTGTTTTGTATTGTTTAACGATGAGGACCTTAGCAAGCACTTTGTCCTTTTGAACCAAACGAAGCTCTCCATCAAAGAAATCCAACAGGTTTGGAAAGCGATTAAGGGGATTACAAAGTTTCGCTCAAAAGTTTCCAATTCGGCCTTGGAAATTGCCCGAAAAGCTGGCTGGGATGATAATGTAGTTGAAATAGAAACAAGGGTAACGACCGCTATTGCAGCACTGGAAGATGCCGGCTATCTGAAGCGTGGACAAAACATGCCGAAGATTTTTGCCAACAGCATTCTTTCAAAAAATGCGCAGGAGGCCATAGACAAGATCAATGCTTCGGAGAAATTTGGGGAAAACCAGAAGGAAAAGGGTGTCCGGATCATCAAGAAGCTTTTTTCTAGCAAGAGTAGAAAACAATTAAATGAAGATGCTGGCGAATCAAGAATCGACTATATCAGCGATCATCTGGGGATTGTAAAAAAAGAAGTGATAGACATTATCCATCTTCTTCGTGAGGAAAAAATATTGGCGGATGCAAAGGATTTAACAGCCTTTATCAAGAAGGGAGAAAACAAAAATCGTTCTCTTCACACAGTAGAGACTTTTGTTAAAATTGAAAACTTCCTACTTCCTCTGATCAATGAGCAGGAAAAAACCTTCCATATCAAAGAGCTTAACGAGGAGGCCGAGGGAAATGGCTGTGAAAATGTAACACCTAGCAAGATCAAAACGATAATCAACTTTTGGGCGATCAAAAACTGGATCAAGCGACAGCGTGTGGCTTATTCGAAGAACCATCTTGCGGTACTGGCACTTTACCCCATAGAAAGTTTGAAAGAAAAACTGGAAAAGCGCCATGATTTGGCCCGTTTTCTGATTGAGTACCTCTTTGAGAAAAGTAAGCTGAACATCCCGCTGGATGATACTGGAAAAGATGAGGTGCTGGTGGAGTTTTCTATACATGAACTGAAAGAGGTGTTTGAAAATTCGATAGTGAGTTTTGGGAAGAAAGTTTCCATCGAAGATGTGGAGGAAACACTGTTTTACCTGTCGAGAATTGAAGCGATCAAAATTGAGGGTGGTTTTTTGGTGGTATATAACCGACTGACCATCGAAAGGATGGAGCAGGATAACTATAAAAGGTACACCAAAGAAGATTATCAGAAGTTAAGCCAATTTTACGAAAACAAGGTACAGCAGATCCATATCGTCGGTGAATATGCCAAAAAAATGATCGATGATTATAAGGAGGCACTACAGTTTGTTGAGGATTATTTTCAATTGAACTACAGCTCATTTCTCAGAAAATACTTCCCGGGAAGCAAGGTGGATAACCTAAAGCTCAAAATGACCCCTGGTAAATTCAAACAGTTATTCGGAGAACTATCGCCAACGCAACTGAAAATCATCAAAGACAATGAAACTAAATATATAGTGGTGGCGGCGGGGCCTGGGAGTGGTAAAACAAGGGTGTTGGTCCATAAACTAGCTTCATTGCTTTTGATGGAAGATGTAAAGCATGAACAATTACTTATGGTTACTTTTTCAAGAGCTGCTGCTACAGAGTTCAAAAAACGTTTGTTACAACTGATCGGTAATGCGGCGAATTTTATTGAGATAAAAACGTTTCATTCCTACTGTTTTGATTTATTGGGCAAGGTCGGCAGCTTGGAAAAGTCCGGTGCGATTTTAAAAAAGACGGTTGGGAAAATCAAGAATGGGGAAGTAGAGCCAAGCCGGATGACCAAAACGGTTTTGGTGATCGACGAGGCACAGGACATGGACGAAGATGAATTTAACCTGATAAACACCCTGATGGAACAGAATGAGGAAATGAGAGTGATTGCAGTTGGAGATGATGACCAGAATATTTTCGAGTTCAGGGGAGCAAGTGCAAAGTACCTTGAGCAATTTATTCAGGTAAACAAAGCAAGCAAATATGAATTGGTGGAGAATTACAGAAGCAAAAGCAATCTTGTCGATTTTACCAATCAGTTTGTGAAACAGATTCGTCACCGGCTGAAAAATACCCCAATTATAGCACATCAAGTCGGCAATGGGAAAATCAAATTGGTCCGGTATCAAAACAGCCACCTCATTACCCCGTTTGTACAGGACATCCTCTCTACAGATCTTGCCGGGACGACTTGTGTTCTGACAAAAACCAACGAAGAGGCTTTGCAAATCACTGGGCTACTGTTGAAAAATAAAATGCAGACGAAGTTGATTCAATCCAATGACAGCTTCAGTTTGTATAACCTTTTTGAAGTCAGGTTCTTTTTAAGCAAGTTAAATTTGGGGGATGATATTTTTATTATCAGAGATGATGTTTGGGAAGATGCCAAACGACAAGCGTTAAACAGGTTTCGCAGCAGTACAAAATGGGAAATCCTATATAACATCATCAGGGATTTTGAAGCGACCAACCCGAAGAGAAAATACAAATCCGACCTGGAGGTCTTTATCCGTGATTCCAAGTTGGAAGATTTCTTCAACGAAAACGGAGAGACCATTTTCGTTTCTACTATTCACAAAGCAAAAGGAAAAGAATTTGACAATGTGTTTTTGCTGCTTGAAAACTTCAATTCTACCACGGACGAGGCCAAACGGCAACTGTATGTGGCCATGACGAGAGCAAAGGAAAACTTAACGATTCACTTAAATTCCGGCTTTCTTGATGGGCTGTCAGCAGGAGGCCTAGAAAGAATGGAGGATAGGGGGATTTATCCGCCCCCAAGGGACACCGTGATTCACCTAGCCCATCGAGATGTTTGGCTTGACTATTTTATAAAGAGGCAATATTTAGTTGCTCAACTAACAAGCGGCGATGTTTTGGTGGTGAGGGGCGATGAGTGTTTGAATGCAAACGGACAGTCTGTTCTGAAATTCTCACGGGATTTTGTCAAACAAATTGAAGCGATGAGGACAAGAAAGTTTGAACTGAAAAGTGCTAAAGTGAACTTTATTGTTTACTGGCAAAAAGAGGAGGCCGAACAAGAAGTTAAGGTTGTTTTACCAGCGCTTTATTTTGAGAGACAGGCCGATGAATAATGAGGAGCAAGAAAGCACATCCCTCAGTATTAAATAGTTCGAAAAACACAACCGGAGCTAAAGCAAAACACTGGATGTCATTATGCAAACTCAAAAAGTTTTAGGATATTTAGATGATCAAACGTGTAAAATATGACAACAGTAGATCAAATTAGAAATGGATTGATAGGTAAAATTTTAGCCATTGAGGATAGGGATTTGCTGAAAGCACTTGATAAAGTGGTTTCTGCCAGTTCGGTTCAGTCGAAGATTGAGTTGACAGTTGAGCAAGAAGCCATGTTGGAAATGAGTGAGCGCGACATTGAAAACAATGAATTAATCTCCCAAGAAGCAATGGATAAAAGAAACATGGAATGGCTGGCCGAAAGGTAGTATGGACTAAAACAGCCGATATCCAGTTTGTTGGAGTCCTTAATTATTGGGTGAATAAAAATAAATCTCCTAACTACTCTAGAAAACTTGTTGGTTCAGTGGCTAAGAGAACACGACAGATCGCTAAATCGCCATTGATCTATCGATCAACTAATTTTATGAATACAAGGGTTGCTCCATTTGGGAACTATAGTATTTTTTATAAAGTAACTGAAGCGGAGATCATCATAACCGCTTTTTGGGATAATCGTCAAGATCCTGAAAAACTACTGAAGGTTTTAAAGAAGCAGCAATAGTTTCTTTATTGGTTACTGATAGATAAGTAGCGGATACCTACCAAACCCTTGCCGCTTAAAAGTACAATGAACCTTTCCCTTTCCCTTGTTTTTGTCTCCTTCCTCTCTTCTAAGGCCTGTATATCGCTGCTCTGTAGGCGGTTGGGGTGACACCCTTTACTTCTTTGAACTGGCGGTTGAAGTTGGTGATGTTGCGGAAGCCACATTCGTGAAAAATCTGGGAGATAAAGGTGTTCTGGTCCTTAAGCAATTTGCAGGCGTGGGCGATGCGGATTTCCTTTAGAAAGCCACTGAAAGATTTTTTGGTGTTCAGCTTAAAGAAGCGGCGGAAGTTGGATTCGCTCATCTTGGCGATGGCGGCCACTTCTTCTACCCGGATATTTTCTTGGAAGTGCTCAAAAGTGTATTCCAGCACTTCATCGATGATGCCCTTGGAGTCAAAGGAGTCGATCGGTTCATTGGTCAGCAGGGTGTTACGGGTGGTGGTGCTGATCTGATGAAGGACATCTAGCAAGATGCCGATATGCACAAAACCTTCCACTTCCACCAATTGCTTGATGTGCTCGATGATTACGGGCTGCGGGGAATAATCCACGGCCATTCCTTGTTTTAGCCGGATTAGCTGGCGTAGTGCTGCCATTTCTGGCATTTTCAAGAAAGTTTGGCCAAAAATCGCTTGATCAAACTGGATAACTACCACGGTACAGAAGATGTCTTCGTGGGCTTTACGAAACCAATGCGGTACGTTGGAGCCGATATAAAACAGGTCTCCAGGAGAAAATTCCCCCACAAAATCCCCAATAATGGCTGTGCCATGCCCCGCTTGGATGTAGAGAATCTCATTTTCGATGTGTCGGTGCCAGGGAGTTTCAAATAGTGGAGTGCTCATGGTTATGGACACAAAAGACTTGAATTCCTGTCGTGGAAGCTTTTGGACAATCGGTTTCATATTGCTACAGAAAGGCTAATCAATATTCTGGGTTTAAAGCTACAAGGTAATACTCTTTGATTATAATTTTGATCAAAGAGTATTATTATTTAATCGAATAATGTAAGTGTGGGTGGCCTTTTTAATCGAAATTTGTTGTAATCAGTATTTGTGGGACAGGGTTTAGGGTCTTTGGTTGGGTCAGTAAAGAATGACCGAGAGTTCAGCTGGAGGCTGAGCGGATTTGAAGTCGGCTCTTCGGCAGCGCTCAGGAGCCTACAGCTCGTATGAAATAACCCCGTAACCTAATAGCAAATAACTCAATAACCAATAACAAAGTAACCAATGCGACGATTATTAATCGGATATGATATCGGGAGTTCTTCGGTAAAGGCAACCTTGCTGGATGCCGATACCGGAAAAGTAGTGGCCAGTGATGGTCAGCCAAAGATCGAAATGCCCATTGATTCTCCCCAAAAGGACTGGGCAGAACAAGATCCATTGATGTGGTGGAAATATGTCACTGAAACCACTCAGCATATCATCCGCCAAGGAGACGTCAAGTCTGGCGAATTGCAGGCGATCGGAATCAGTTACCAAATGCATGGATTAGTGATGGTGGATAAGGATCAGCAGGTCATCCGCCCATCGATCATTTGGTGTGATAGCCGTGCAGTGGAAACGGGGAATGATGCTTTTGAGGCCTTGGGGAGCGAATTTTGTCTTTCCCGTCTCCTTAATTCTCCCGGAAATTTCACCGCCTCCAAGCTCAAATGGGTCAAAGACCATGAGCCCGACAATTACGAGAAAATCCATAAAGTAATGCTTCCCGGCGATTTTATTGCCATGAAATTGACAGGGGAGATTTTTACCTCTGAGTCTGGCCTTTCCGAGGGAGTCTTCTGGGATTTTAAAGAGAATAAGTTGAGCCAGGATCTATTGGGTCATTATGGCATAGACCAAGAGTTATTGGCTACGGCGGTGCCTTCTTTTGCCGAAGGGGGCAAGGTAAATGCTGCCGCCGCCAAAGCATTGGGTATAGATGAAGGCGTTCCTGTGACCTACAGGGCAGGGGATCAGCCGAATAATGCCTTTTCCCTGAACGTGCTGGAAGCGGGCGAATTGGCCACTACAGCCGGAACTTCGGGAACAGTCTATGGTGTGAGCAAAGCTCCTGTCTATGATTCCCAGTCAAGGGTGAATACTTTCTTGCATGTCAATCACCTGGCCGAAAATCCCCATTACGGCGTATTGCTGTGTGTCAATGGTACGGGGATCCTTAACAGCTGGCTCAAGAAGATGCTGGGAGGGGAATCCATTGACTATGAATCCATGAACACCTTGGCGGCGGAAGTACCTGTGGGTGCGGAAGGGCTGAGCTTTATCCCTTTTGGCAATGGAGCCGAGCGCATCATGGAAAACAGAAGCGTAGGTGCCCATCTTAGTGGCCTAAACTTGCTCAAGCATGATAAGCGCCATGTCCTCCGTGCTGGCCAGGAGGGTATTGTGAGTGCCTTGACCTTTGGGTTTAACATCATGAAAAACATGGGGCTGACACTGGACACGGTAAAAGCAGGCCGGGCCAATATGTTCCTCAGTCCACTGTTTAGGGAGGCCTTTGTAAATATGAACGAGGTGAATTTGAAGTTTTACGATACCGATGGTTCCCAAGGGGCTGCAAGAGGTGCCGGAGTAGGAGCAGGCATCTATGCCAGTCCAAAAGAAGCCTTCAGCGGCTTGGAGAAAGTTGCCTCATTTGCTCCCGATCCCAAATTGGTACAGGCATACAAGGAAGTCTACCAGCAATGGGAGGAAAACTTGGGTAAAATAATCCGGTAGTTTCCTGCATCCACTGAGCATAGTCGAAGGGACGGCCAGGCACGATCACAACTAATTCATGAAAATAAACAGGGACAACAGTGGACAACCCACTGAGTCCCCAATAACCAAATACTAACTAACTGAATAACCAATAACCAAATATACCATGTCAAATACCTATTTTCCAGGAATAGAAAAAATCAAATTCGAAGGCAGGGATTCCAAAAATCCTTTTGCCTTTAAGTTTTATGATGAGAACAAAACAGTGGCCGGAAAGACCATGAAGGAGCATTTTAAGTTTGCCATTGCTTACTGGCACTCTTTTAATGCCACTGGGGATGATCCTTTTGGCCCTGGGACGAAGACCTTTGCATGGGGCCAATCAGAAGATGCCCTTCAGCGGGCTAAGGACAAGATGGATGCGGCCTTTGAGTTTATCACTAAAATAGGTGCTCCTTACTATTGTTTCCATGATGTGGACCTGATCGATGAGGGGGCGACTATCGAAGAATACGAAAGCCGGATGAAGGCCATCACGGAGTATGCCAAGCAAAAGCAGGAAGAAACAGGTGTCAAGCTACTTTGGGGGACGGCCAATGTATTCAGTAACCCACGTTATATGAATGGTGCTTCCACCAATCCTGATTTTGATGTGGTGTCGTGGGCGGCTACACAGGTAAAAAACTCCATCGACGCGACCATTGCGCTTGGTGGTGAGAACTACGTGTTCTGGGGCGGTCGTGAGGGCTACATGTCCCTGCTCAATACCGACATGAAGCGAGAGACGGAGCATCTGGCCAAGTTCTTGACCATGGCCCGTGACTATGGCCGTAAGCAAGGTTTTAAAGGAAACTTCCTGATCGAGCCAAAACCAATGGAGCCTACCAAGCATCAATATGATTATGATTCGGCGACTGTTGTCGGGTTTCTTAGGCATTACGGATTGGACAAGGACTTCAAGCTGAACATTGAGGTAAACCATGCGACTTTGGCAGGGCACACCTTTCAGCATGAGCTGCAGGTAGCGGCTGATGCGGGTCTCTTGGGCAGTATCGATGCCAATCGCGGCGACTACCAAAACGGATGGGATACCGACCAATTTGCGTTGAATTTGCAGGAATTGACTGAGTCGCTATTGGTCATTCTCGAAGCAGGAGGCCTTCAAGGTGGCGGGGTTAATTTTGACGCCAAATTGAGAAGAAACTCCACGGACCTAGATGACCTTTTCCATGCACATATCGGTAGTATGGATGCCTTTGCCAGGGCCTTGCTGATCGCCAATGATATTTTGGAACAATCCGAATACAAGGCCTTGCGAAAAAAACGCTATGCTTCCTTTGATGGTGGCAAGGGCAAGGAGTTTGAAGAAGGGAAGTTGTCGCTAGAAGACTTGAGGGCACATGCCATCGCTACTGGTGAGCCGGCAAGTACCAGCGGTAAGCAGGAAATGTACGAGAATATTATCAATCAGTATATTTGATATAGGTTAAGAAGTACGAGGTACGAAGTACTAAGTACAAAGACACCTGACCAAGGAGCCTGAGGTGCTAAGTTGAATAGTTCTGCGTCGGAGACGGCGGGGCGATTGTGCCGCAGTATCCGAAGCGGCACGGTGGACATTGACCCCGTTTATCGGCCGGTCTTTGACTCTGTTATGCTCCGTCCTTGACAGGGTTCCTTACTTACACTTATGGGTGTTCAGGTAAAAGCAAAATCCCCGGCTTACCATAAGCCGGGGATTTTTTATTTTAAGGAGGAAATTAGCTACAGGGATAGCTTTTCCAAGGGCATGTCTTCGGTACGGTAAAGATCTCAGTCATCAAAAAAATCATGCGAAGAGGCCGCTACATTCATCACCTCAACTTTGGGAAGACCTTCCAGTGCACTGTCATCTCGTTGTTTTTGGAAAGAAAGGAATGATGGAACCTGAAGTAATTCTTTTTGTATATGCTCATTCTGATAGTGTGAGAGGTGAACAAAGGTTTTCCCATCTTCACACAAATAAGATACATATTTGAAATTTTTGGTGTCCATTTTTTTAAAATCGGACATAAACGACTTGATGTTATCCATGTTCTGTTGAACAAAACCGGGTTTAACAGTGTAGGTTACTTTTACGACGATCATTTTTTAATTTTTTACGGTTGAAAGATTCATTTCAACCATATGACCCATGCATAGTAGAAACGTGACAGGATATAAGAAATATTTTTGACTTTGCGTAGTTTTTACCTTTTTCCGGCAGTCTCCAGACTTCGACCATGTCTTATAATTTTTTAATTTTTCAATTCTTCCATCGGTGTGATGGTTTGGATAGAGCCATCGGCATTGTGGGTAAGTGGCGCCATTTTAATGTTTCTAAGGTAGTTTTTGCCCGAAATCTGGGTGTCATGATAAAAGATGTACCATTGGTTGTCCACTTTTACGATGGAGTGGTGGTTGGTCCAGCCTTGGACAGGCTCTAAGATAATGCCTTGATAGGTGAAAGGGCCATAAGGATTGTCTCCGGTGGCATAGGAAATCGTATGGGTGTCTCCCGTGGAGTAGGAGAAATAATAGGTGTCACCAAGTTTATGTACCCAAGCAGCTTCAAAGAATCTTCTGTCATGATCTCCCGCTTTGATCGGATCACCTTGTTGGTCTACGATCAGAATGTCTCTGGGCTTTTCGCCGAATTCCAACATGTCCCCGCTGAGCTTGGCCACTTGGGGAGCTATGGCCGGTTCATTATCAGCGGGTTCGTCAGCAAATGGACTGTGGCCTGTGGATAGGTATTTTCCCGTGCGCCATTTTTGCAATTGTCCACCCCAAATGCCGCCCCAATAAATATAGTGCTGTCCATCACTGTCTTCAAAAACAGCAGGATCCATACTAAAACTCCCTTTGATGGGGTCAGCTTGGGGCTTGAAAGGCCCCGCGGGATGGTCGGCTACTGCTACGCCGAGTCTAAAAATACCTTCATTGTCCTTGGCAGGGAAATAGAGGTAATACTTATCGCCTTTTTGGGCAGCATCGGGTGCCCACATTTGCTGTGCGGCCCATGGGACATCTGAAACATGGAGTACTTCACCGTGATCTTTTACCGTACCATTGGGGCTGTCCATCGAATAAACGTGATAGTCCTTCATGTCATATTGTGCTCCCGTGTCATCTTCTTGCGCTTCGGAAGGGATGTCATGGGAAGGATAGATATAGATTTTGCCATCAAAAACATGGGCAGAAGGGTCAGCTGTAAAATGATCCGTGATCAGTGGCTCGGAAAGGTAGCGGATGGTGTCGGTATCACTGGTTTTGATCGATTCGGCAGAAGTGGTGCTTTCTTCAGCTTTTTTGGGATTGCATTGTAAGAATACGCAAAATATGCCCCCTAGGGTGACAGCAGTGACCAATCGGTTTAGGTGTAAGTTCATATCGGTTACGTTAGGTTTTATTCGGTTCTATCAAAAATACTAAATAAATTGAAAATATGAAACTTTCATGAAATCGGTTTCATTTAGAGATTGGGATAATTGCCAAGAGCCGTGAACGATACAGGCTAGCCCATAACCTAGTATTCAGTTGACCAAAAAAAAGCGGCTCCACTGGGAGCCGCCTTTTGTTTTAACGTTACGCTTATCTATTGTTATTTGTCGTTAAAGTGGTAGTAGGCATCACTCCACCTCAACTCATTTTGGATTCCTCTTAAGGTAGTGTCTTTATCGATATTGACACTTTCGATGCCGGCCATTACAGCGAAGTCATTCAAATGCTCCGAGGTAAGGTTTTGGCTGAAGCAAGTGTGGTGCGCTCCCCCTGCCAGGATCCATGCAGCACATCCGGTTTTCATATCTGGCATGGGTTTCCACATGACCCTTGCTACAGGAAGGTTGGGGAGATCTTTGAGTGGTTTTACGGCATCTACTTCATTGACGATAAGTCTGAAGCGGTTGCCCATGTCCACGATCGAGGCATTGAGGCCATTGCCACCAGCGCCATTGAATACCAGCCTTACTGGATCTTCTTTGCCACCAATGCCTAAGGGATGCACTTCACAAGAGATTTTTTCAGTGGTAAGTGTTGGATCCACTTCCAGCATGTGCGATCCGAGAACCAAGCTGTTGTTAGGGTCAAAGTGGTACGTATAATCTTCCATAAAGGCATTGCCGCCTTCCAGTCCACTGCCCATTACTTTCATGGCGCGTACCAAGGCTGCTGTTTTCCAATCTCCTTCACCGGCATAGGCATATCCATCCGCCATCAGTCGCTGGGTGGCGATACCGGGAAGCTGCTTCATGCCATAAAGGTCTTCGAAGGTATTGGAAAAGCCCTTGAACCCTCCTTCTTCAAGGAAAGCACGCATGCCTAATTCTATTTTGGCGGCGTCTATCAAGGATTGACGACGGCCTCCGTTGGCCTTGAGTTCATCGGCTAGGGTATAAGTGGCTTCGTACTCTTCGATCAGGGCTTTTAAGTCGCTTTCCGAAACCGCCTCGATTTTAGCAACTAAGTCTCCTACTGCGTAGGTATTGACCGAAAACCCAAACTTTAGTTCTGCCTCAACCTTGTCGCCATCTGTAACGGCCACAAAGCGCATGTTGTCACCAAATCGGGCAAATTTGGCTCCTTGCCAATCATGCCATCCACTGGCTGCTCTTGCCCAAACATCGATTTGGGAATGGACGTCTTCGTCTTTCCAGTGGCCTACGACTACTTTGCGCTTTACTTTCATGCGGGCAGTCATAAAACCAAATTCTCGATCTCCGTGCGCACTTTGGTTCAGGTTCATGAAATCCATATCGATGGAGTTCCAAGGGATGTCCTGATTGTACTGGGTGTGTAGGTGGAGCATGGGCTTTTGAAGGATCTTCAGGCCATTGATCCACATTTTTGCAGGTGAAAAGGTGTGCATCCATGTGATCACCCCGATACAGTTGGGCGCATTATTGGCTTCCTGTATGGCGGCGTAGATTTCTTCAGTGGTCGTAACGATCGGCTTGAAGACAGTCGTTACGGAGATTTTTTTGGACTTATTCAGTTCCTCAGCGATGATTTGGGCATGTTCGGCCACTTGCTGCAAGGCTTCTGGCCCATACAAGTGTTGGCTGCCGGTGATGAACCAAACCTCGTTTTCTTTCAAATTTTTCATATCTCTTGATTACTTATTTATTTTACATTTTTGGATTACATCCAGAAGAAATAGTAGAGCAGGCCTACGATAAGGATAATCCCCGCTGCACCAATATTAAATGGCGTGGTGGTCTTGAAAAGTGCCGGATCGGTATTGAATGATTTCGGATCGGCAGTTTCCATTTTTACATTGGTATAGAGAATGGTGCCCAGCATCAGGAAGAGAGCTGCTATCATAAAGATGGACTCTATCCCGAGGTGTTCATAGCTATCGAACAGGGCAAAACCAAGCACTGCACATACGATCCCAAGGACAATAAAGAAATAGCTGGAAGCGATTGTTTTAGCAGCTTGTTTATTCGATTTATAGTCCGGGTTGGCAAATTTCTTTTTCTCGGAAAAACTAATGAGTGACGCGATGAAGCAAAGTAGGATGAATACATATCCCATTCTTAATAAAAACGGCATTTCTGGGTAGAATATTTTGAAAACAATGCCCGCTGGAATGGTGGCGATGGCTGTCCATAATGCAGCGCTTGCCGTTGCTTGTCGCCAGATCAGCCCCATGCCAAACACGACCACTACACCCGGGTAAATGTATCCGGTGTACTCTTGAATGTATTGGAATACCTGATCGAGAGAGGCCAATTGTGGTGCAATGACCATGGCGATAGCCAAGGCTACTACGGCGATTATTCTACCGGTTTTTACCAGTTGATGGTTGTTGGCGTTTGGGTTGAAGTATACCTTGTATATGTCCATCGTAAAGATGGTAGAGGTACTGTTGATCATAGAAGCCAAAGAAGAAACAATCGCCGCCGCCAGGGCTGCAAAGGCCAGTCCCCTGATACCGTTCGGTATAAAGTTTCTCAAAAGCCAAGGATACGCTTCATCTGATTTTTGGATAGTGCCGATCTGCTCGACAGGCATATTTAAGACTTGCGAAAGTTGCTCTGGACTATAGTCATTGATCAATACATAAGCGGCAATACCGGGAATCACCACGATGATCGGCATAAGGAGCTTAAGGTAGCCTGCAAATAAGAGTCCTTTTTTGGCTTCTTCGATGCTTTTGGCAGCAAGGCCTTTTTGGATAATGTACTGGTTAAAACCCCAATACCCCAAGTTGGTCAGCCACATGCCACCTAAAATTACGGCCAGTCCAGGAAGGTCTTGGAAAGCATCCCTAGTGCCTCCGACCCCATCGGGCACCATGACCCGTCCTTGTGGCATAATCATGACAAAGTGGTCTTTGGCATCGTTGTAAAGGTTGCTCATCCCGGCGATAATCCCATCACCCATTCCCACAGCATCCAGCGCTAGAAAAGTGGTGATCAAGCCACCGGCTACGAGGATGATGACTTGTACCACGTCGGTCCATGCCACCGCTTCCAGTCCACCATAAATGGAGTAGATGCCTGAAAAGGCCAACAGGCCAATAATTCCGTACTGAAGGGGAATGCCCATGATCTTATCCAAGGCCAATGCACCGAGGTAACTTACGGAAGTAAGGTTTACAAAAACGTACACTAGCAGCCAGAACACCGCAAAGGCAGTACTTACTCCCTTGTTAAAGCGTTCACTGAGGAACTGCGGCATGGTGTATACATTGTGTTTCAGAAAAATAGGGAGGAAATACTTCGCTACGATAATAAGCGCTATTGCAGCGATCCACTCATAGGCTGATATTCCCAGTCCGATAGCAAAACCAGAACCTGAGGTGCCTATGAAGTGTTCAGCGGAGATATTGGCGGCGAGCAGCGAGGCACCTACTGCCCACCAAGTGAGGGATTTGTCGGCTAAGAAATATTCTTGAGCCGTTTTCTCCATCCCTTTTTTAGACCTGGATACCCAAAGGCCTACCGAGACAATCGCCAATGCGTAAATAACGAAAATGACATAGTCCAATGTCGAAAATCCTGAAGTCATAATTTGATATTGAGGGTTTATGTTGACTTGACTGCTAAGGCAGTACTTGTGTATATTTATTTAAGTGTCGTATTTACACCTAAAAAATAAGAAAAAAAAATAATGAGTAAAAAATTACTCATTTGCGGTAGGAATTTCATTCCGGGGAATGAAATTCAAGACTGTTTGAAACTGGTCTTTATACTTGCTTTCATCAATACTGTAGTAAAAGGCACCTTTCTTGGAACTGGTCTTGTCCTTGTCTTTTTCTTTGATCAGCATATTGGTAGAAAGCACCTTTCTGGTGAAATTCCGCTTATCGATTTTGGTTTCATATAGACTTTCATACATTGCCTGAAGATGAGGAAGCGTGAATTTTTTTGGCAAAAGCTCAAAAAGAATGGGGTGTAATGCCGCCTTGTACCTCAGACGGCTCTTTGCCATCTCTACCATATCCTCATGATCAAAAATCAAGTGCGGAAGCTCATTCATCGAAAACCAATGGGCTTGGAATTTATCGCTGATCTGTTGTTCATATTTTTGGATGTCGATAAGGGCTACGTAGGCTACGGCAATGGTGCGCTCTACAGGGTCTCTATCAGGCTTGCTAAAGGTGTGCATTTGCTCCATGTATAGGTCCTCCAGTCCAGTAAGCTTTTTTAGAATCCTATTGGCAGCTTGGTCAAGTGATTCGTCAGACTGAAGAAATCCTCCCATTAGGCTCCACTTTTCCTTCTCAGGGGCAAAACCACGCTGGATCAGCAAAAGTTTGTAATCTGAACCATCAAAACCAAAAATGATGCAGTCGATGGCAGTTAGGATTCTCGTCTGATTGGAATATTTGTTCATGTTTTGCAATTAGTGACAGGTCTATTCAGGAGTAAAAAGCGTAAAAGTGTGCTTCTACAATAGTTTTATTGACGTTCGTAAAACTAACTATAAATTTTATCAATAGCCAAACTGGAGCTTGTTTGCCGGGAAAACAGCTATTAAGAACATCCGTAAAAGGATGGACACCGAGCATAACCAAGGCTCGGTATCCATCCTTTTGCTCAGGCAAGTATTCATTGCTTCACTAAATAGCACCAATGGCTATAAGCTGTTTTTCTGTTATTGAAAAGAGGTGTTACTATTAATTATGCTCATCGTTGACTTCTACCCAGTAGCCGTTGGGATCTTGGATGTAGATTTGTCGAATGCCATCTGGTCGTATATTCACCTTACCTTTTTCACCTGGCCAGTCTTCGAAAGAAATATTGTTCTTTTTCAGCTTTTCTATAAATCCATCCAAATCTTCCATGCTGAAGCAGAGGTGGTTGATTTTGTTGATGGTAGGGACTTCCCAAGGTTGCTGCTCGATCAAGTGGAGTTGGCTATCACCGATGTTGTACCACACATGCAGCCCGTCCTTAAATGGTTCTTCGATTTCCTGTAGTTCCAAGAAGTCTCCATAAAATTCAGCGCTTGCCTTCAGGTCTTGGACATAAACAGCGATATGATTCAGTTTGGTTTGACTATAGGTACTCATGCTAATACAGAATAGTAAAAGGGTTAGAATGGTAACTTGTTTTTTCATGTTATTTTGGGAATAGAATGAGGAGAGAAACAGTAAAAGCGGGGCTCAGCCCCGCTTAGTTAATTATTGAGCAGCTGCTTTTTCCGTAAAAGCGAGTTGCTCAGCTTCTTCAAATAGTTTGATGCCTTGCTGGTAGATTTCATTGACGTCGTTGATGACTTTGTAGAAGGCATTGTCATCGAAGACATTTCGGCCCATGTGAGCCTTTAGGAGGATCTGGAGGTAAGACTTGGATTTTTCGTAATCTTTTTCGTCAAACTCCACCTTGTTTTTTTCTCCGATGGCTATCAATTTTTTCAGTGCCTTGTCAGAAAACTTGAAGTCATTGTAATAAGTTTCAAAGTTCATGTTTTCGAATTTGGCCTTATTGTCTTCCAAATAGTCCATGATGAACTCCCTATGTGAATCTGAGCTGAACAGCCTGCCCACGTAGCTGCTGCTCATGGTCGTGTCCATAGGCACGAAGTAATCCGGCATAATGCCGCCACCGCCGTACACGGTTCTTCCTTTTACGGTTTGGTATTTAAGGGAATCATTAAAATGGATGCTGTCGGCGCTGAAAAACTCCCCATGTTCATACCTGTTGATCCAGTCCATATTGTATTCGGTAGGGTCATCCCCATAAGGTTTTTGGATAGATCGACCAGAAGGGGTATAATACCGGGCAATGGTCAATCGCAGCTCTGCACCGTCTGAAAGATCGATCGGCATTTGTACCAGTCCTTTTCCAAATGACCTTCTTCCCACGATGAGTGCGCGGTCATTGTCCTGAAGGGCACCTGCGACGATTTCCGAAGCGGAAGCACTGCCTTCGTTGATAAGCACCACGACAGAGCCGTCTTCAAATTCTCCTGGGCGCATGGCGAAGGCCTTTTGATTGTAGCGGCTGACTTTGCCCTTTTGGGAAACGATCATGGCGTTGTCCGAAAGAATTTCATCCGCGATGTTAATCGCTGCACCCATATAACCACCTGGATTGCCTTGGAGGTCAAGTACGAGTTTGCTCATTCCCTCTGCTTTCAGGGTTTCGACAGCTTCCTTGAATTCATCATAGGTAGTGGCGGCAAAACGGGTGATCTTAATATAGCCCGTGTCGTCGTTGATCATGTAGCTGGCGTTGATGCTGTGTTGAGGGATTTTATCCCTGGTAATGGCATAATCGATAAGCTTTTTATGGTTTTTCCGCTTGATGCCTACATTGACCACAGAGCCTTTTGGGCCTCTAAGTAGGTCAAAAACATCCCGGTTGGTCACCCCGGTGCCTGCCACGGTCTCATCATCTACCGTGATGATCTGGTCACCGGACTGGATGCCCAGTTTCTCGGAAGGACCTCCCGTGAGGGGAGCCACGACGTAGATGGTGTCCCTGAGAATGCCAAACTCTACGCCAATACCGTCAAACTCCCCATCCAACTGGCTCTGTGCCAGTTGGGCATCTTCTGCGGG
Source organism: Echinicola strongylocentroti (assembly GCF_003260975.1). Classification (NCBI taxonomy): domain Bacteria; kingdom Pseudomonadati; phylum Bacteroidota; class Cytophagia; order Cytophagales; family Cyclobacteriaceae; genus Echinicola; species Echinicola strongylocentroti. The sequence goes on from NZ_CP030041.1 coordinate 3,955,087, forward strand.
GATATAGCTAGAGTGGGGATCGAGTTCTTCCAGCATTTTTTCGATGCCATGCTCTACCAGTTTGGTGGTGTTGACCGTATCGACATAATCCCTGTCGATATAGGTAATGATTTCTTGTAACTTATAAAGTGCTGCTTTCAGGTCGTTTTGGTCCGTCTTTGGTTCAGCAAAAGTGGCCCCGATCCAAATCCCTGCTGAAATGGCCAAGGCCAGGATAATGGGCAACCTGATTTGCGATTTGGTGTTTTTGGTTGGTTTCACATTCGGCTGTGAAGTGTTTTTTTCTTCGCTCACGATATCCTCTTTTATGATGATTAGATAAGGTTCAGTTTAAGACTGATTTCCAAATATACAATTTAACATGATTTTCCACTATTCCGTTTTAATAAAGGCAAGAAAATCAATTTAGGTAACTTCAATTCCTTATTTTAGCCGAAAAAATTTTACTTTTGTCAATACATGCCAGGTGAATCTCACATACAGAAACGATCGATAGAAGAATTAGTTCAGGAAAACTACGTCTTTGCTGGTGTTTTACACTATTTTGGTATTAGTTTTTACAAGTACGAACAGCAGTCACTGGAGGAGGTTTGTCGTAAATTTAGGGTAAATCCACAGCAGCTAATCAATGAATTAGAGGTATGGGCATGGAGAAAAGAGCCCAGCCAGGATGAGCTTTACCTACGGCCAATCGAAGTACTGGTGGAATACCTCAAGAACAAGCACCATTTTTTTCTACGGCACCAGTTGCCCTTTTTGTCCAATATCATTTCAGGTGTGAAGCTCCCCAACGAATATGCGGGTTTGTTGGCCGATTTGAGGCTGATGTTTCCGTTGTTTGTGGATGATTTTATCCACCATATCCATGAGGAAGAAAGTACGGTCTTTAATAGAATAAAGACGCTGCAAGGAATAGAGGGCAACGGATACCGGTTGGAGGAAGCATTAAAGATCCTCAACAAGCCTTCCATCGCCGGAATGGCACATGACCATGAAGCGCATGATGATGAGATGGAAGGGATCCGCAAGCTCACCAATGGCTATCAGCTTGAAGAAGGGGCACCCACAGCGATCAAAGTATTGTACCATGAAATGCAGGGTTTCGAGAAGGAATTAATCATCCATGCCAGAATCGAGAATGACCTGCTGTTTCCCAAGGCGGTGGAGTTGGAGAAAGAAGTGAAGCGTAAGATTATCAGTACCATAAGAATGAACTAGATGGGGAGGATTTTAGCGATTGATTTGGGAACAAAAAGGACGGGTTTGGCCGTTACAGACATACTGAAGATTACTGCCAATCCTTTGGAGACCGTTCGCACGGTGGATTTGGACAACTACCTGAAAGATTATGTGCAGAAGGAGGAAGTGGAGGCCATCGTGGTCGGATTCCCAAAATCCATGGATGGCAGTGATACCAATATGACCCAGCCCGCCATCCGGCTCAAAGACCGACTGTCCAAAACATATCCTGATTTAAAAATAGTGTTGGTAGATGAGCGGTTTACCTCCAAGATGGCCATGCAGAGCATGATCACCATGGGCAGTAAAAAGAAAGATAGAAGAGAAAAGGCTGGCAACCTGGATAAAATCAGTGCGGCCATCATACTACAAACTTATTTAGACCAACTATGATATATCCGATTATAGCATACGGAAATCCCATACTAAAGAAAGAAGCAGAAGAGATCAACGAAGGAGAGGCTATCAATGAACTTATTTCGGATATGTTTGATACCATGGACAATGCCAGCGGCGTAGGGCTGGCAGCACCACAAATCAACAAAGGTATCCGGCTTTTTGTAATTGACAGTTCACTGATGCTCGATGAGGATAGTGAGGAGCAAGGCTTCCGTAAGGTATTCATCAATCCCATTATTCTGGATGAGTATGGTGATGATTATGGCTTTGAGGAAGGCTGCTTGAGCATTCCTGATGTGAGAGCTGAGATTATCCGCCCGGAGACGCTGACCATTGAGTATTTTGATGAAAACTGGAACCTAAAGGAGGAGGAGTTTTCAGGAATGACCGCACGGGTTATCCAACACGAGTACGACCACTTGGAAGGAATCCTTTTTGTGGATTACATCAAAGGCCTCAAAAAAAGGTTGGTAAAAAGCAAGCTGATCGATGTCAGCAAAGGGAAAATACCAACAGATTACAGCATGATCTACCCAACAAGGTAGCCTGCTTCCGGCTTCAATTCCAATGAGCTTGGTATGGTCAAAAATAGCATTAACTATTTTGTAAAACTGAACAAAAAGTAGGTGAAAGGCCTGCTTTTTTTGTAATATAAAGGCAATGGAAAACCTAAAAATAGCACTTGTTCAGACGGATTTGTATTGGCAAGATCGTGGCGCTAATTTGGCCATGTTGGAGGAGAAAATCTGGTCACTGCAAGGAAAGGTGGATCTTATCGTGCTCCCAGAGATGTTTCCCACGGGATTTTCGATGGAAGTAGAAAAGCTTGGGGAGCCGATGAATTTTACCACCACCAAGTGGCTGCAGCAGATGGCATCCCAAACCAAGGCGGTGGTAACGGGCAGTGTGATCATCAAGGATGGGAAGGATTTTTATAACCGTCTACTCTGGGTGCGGCCTGATGGCGAAGTGTCTTATTATGACAAGCGGCACCTCTTTAGGATGGCAGACGAGGAGCACCATTTTAGTATGGGCACTAAACGTGAACTATTTTCCCTCAAAGGCTGGAGGATCCTTCCCCAAGTATGCTATGACCTTAGGTTTCCTGTATGGTCCAGAAACATTTCCAATAGCAATGGCCAGATGGAATATGACTTGGCTTTTTATATTGCCTCCTGGCCAGCGGCGAGGGATAGTGCTTGGGATGTTTTGCTCAAGGCACGTGCCGTAGAAAACCTTTGCTATACTTTAGGAGTGAACAGGGTGGGGGAAGATGGCAATGGTATCGCCTATTCTGGACACTCTGGCGCATATGATTTTAAAGGCGGTACTATGGCCTTCTCCAGTGAAAAGGAAGAAGTGCTTTTAGTGACATTGGATGCAGAAGCACTGGTTCGCTATAGAGAAAAATTCCCCGCTTGGATGGACGCCGACCGGTTTGAGATTAAATAGGGGATTGATTTTTACCTGTTGTTTCGATAGCTGTCCTGCGGAACTACGAGCATTGAGTTTTTAACTTACTGTCACCTACTCCACGATCAGTTTTTTTGTGGTTCCCTTGCCAGTGTCAGCGGTGAATTGCACAAAGTATATTCCGCTAGCCAAGGTCCTTACGTCCATTTCAGCGGGGGTATTTGCTTCTATGTTAAATTCTTCCACTAGCACTTGCCCCAATGAGTTGACCATTCGGGCCTTGCCGGATTCGTTGCTGAGTAAAAAAGCAGGGCCACTGCTGGGGTTTGGGTAAAGGTTGACCTGAAGCTGCCCATCCACTGGGGGATCGATGCCGTTAGAAATATCTTCCAGCAGTTGCACGCCCCCGCCATTATTGCCCAGTACCAAATGGGTCTTGCCGCCAAATGCCGCTGGTACCGTGGCGATCCAGGTGTTGCGGCCCAGTCTAGTGGTCGTCATGTCGCCGTTTGGCAAGGTAAGGAGTTCACTTTGTGGGCTATTGGAATGAATAAAATCCGGGAGGTAGCCGAGGATGCCGCGTTGGTCAACCGTGTAGAGGTCAAGTCTGCCATTGGAAGGGGCGGATTTGACGGCTAAGTTTCGCCGGGATGGGTTGTCCGAGAAGCCCAAATAGTCCTCGTTTAACAATTCAAAAGTGGGAATCTCATCAAAACTCACCTTGTATCGCAGCAATTCGCCGGTTTGGCGTGCCAGCAACATAAAGTTTTCGCCATTGTATTGGTAATAATCAAAATGGTCATTGGCCCGAAGGGTAATATTAGGGATGTCAACTGGCGTGAGGTCATCTGCTGCACCGCTTTGGGAATAAAACAAATCCCTCGTCAATACGAAATCTTCAATTTTCACTCCTGAAATGAACAGGTGCTGCTGTTGTGCTGCGGAAGTGACTTCCAAGTATTGTAGGTCGGTGAGACCTAGCGAGGAGAGGTTCAGGTGATCGGTATCTGTAAGTTCCATGGTTTCACCATTCCAAGCATAGCTGAACGCTTGGCCGATTGCGGTTCCATTTTGGATGGTGTTGGCTGTTACGATCAGCTGACCGGAGGCGTTGTTGCCTTTAAAAAACGGTCTGGTATTTTCTCCCAGATCTACCATGTCTTCCTGTAGAAATGCAGAAGTCTTCAGCGCGGGGTTGGTTCCTTCCAATTGATAAATGCTTTGGGAAAAGTCAATTCCAGCAGTCAGGCTGGTTTGGGAGCTGTTGGATGAAATCAGGAGATTGTCGTTTAGGTATTGCCCCACATGGAAGATCGGAAAAGTGGGCATCTTTCCGAATCCTGGGATCGAGGTCTCGGCGCTGGTAAATAGGGGAGCGGTGTTACTTCCTTGGTTGGGTAGGTAATAGAGCGTGTTGCATTCATCCTGTCCCATGACCAAGTCCAGGACGCCGTCATTGTTAAAATCCCTAAGGAGAACGGAATGGCCTCCTGAGTGTTTTGTGGAGTTGTTTTCTTGGTTTTGGGGGAGCTTTCTGGAGATCAAGTCTCCGTCACAGGTTCGGCCAAAAGAGAAATCACCACAGCCACAAAATTCAAAGTTGCCCCAGCGTACTTTTTGGGGGGCAAAGCCGTCGACTCCGGGTGAGCCATTTCTTTCTACGCTGGTGTTTTGGTAATACTCCAAGTAATCCCCCACTGCAAAGTTAAAGATCACCACATCCAAATCCCCATCTCCGTCCAAGTCTTGAATGGCCGGTACATCGAGATTGTTCGCTTGGAAGTTGGAGCCATTTTCCAATTTCAAGAAATTCTCGGCGACTTCCCAGCTGGGAAAGGACTGGCCCTGTGGCGTGACATTTCGATAAGCTTTGATCCCAAAGGCGGTGGAGGTGAACAGGTCTTTTTTACCATCTCCATCAAAATCTGCCAGTACCAAAAAGCCACTCACATCTTCTGGGAAAAAGTGGTGCATGTACGGCAGGTGAGTGAAAGTGCCTTCGTTTTGTTCAAAGATTTTGAGGTTACGGGAATTGATGTCCCAGATGACCAGTTCTTCGGTGCCGTTGCCATTCACGTCCATGGTTTGGATCTGTGCTGCATTGATGCCACCGGCAAAGGCCATGGGCAAAGTTTTTCCGTTTTGGTTCACTTCTTTTTCTGTAAAACGGTAGGCTTTTTGTCCCTGGCTGGAAAAAGTAATCAATAAAAGAACAAAAGATAAAAGGTGTTTCATCAATAAATGAAGGTTATACAACTATAGCAAAGATGGAGAAACTTTAGTTTTACGTCTAAAATTAAACGAACAATCTTGCATAAAGATGTAACGGAATCGTTTATTTTGGGTAAAAATTGATTAGTGGGTCTTTTGGGCAGTCAATGGCGACTTGTCTGCAGATTTCACATAAAATAACATGTATACCCGTAATGATGCCAGTAATCGTTTAGCTTAAGAATACTATCTCACGGATGACACAGAACTACGTGGTAGATAGTCAGGTGAATGCGGGATTTTGATACTTTATCTGTGATAATCCGAGAAATTCGTGAGCAACTTTATTACTGGCTAAAAAGAGGATAATCAGGTAAAATAATATAGCATATCACTACAAATGTCTAGCATAGCATCTCTATACACCGTTTACAAGAAATCAACAGGCGTAAGTACGGATACCCGTAAAATAGGAGAAGGCAATCTTTTTTTTGCCTTGAAAGGCCCAAACTTCAACGCCAATTCCTTTGCCGCCAAGGCACTTGAAATGGGTGCCTCTGCAGTCGTGATCGATGAGAAGGAATTTGCAGTGGAAGGTGATGAGCGCTACGTGTTGGTGGAGGATGTACTGGCTGCGTTGCAGGCATTAGCCAATTATCACCGTAAACAGCTGGATATTCCTTTTCTGGCCATCACGGGTAGTAATGGAAAAACCACCACCAAGGAACTGGTCAATGCGGTGCTGAGTAAGAAGTATAAAACCTATGCCACGGAGGGTAATCTCAATAACCACATCGGCGTACCGCTGACCTTGCTGGCCATGGATGAGCAGACTGAATTGGCCATCGTGGAGATGGGTGCCAATAAAATCGGGGATATTGCCGAGCTTTGCGAAATAGCCGAGCCTACCCACGGGCTGATCACCAATATTGGAAGGGCGCATTTGGAAGGCTTTGGTGGATTTGAAGGGGTGCTACGGGCAAAGACCGAGCTGTACCAGTTTTTGATCAGTCATCAGGGAAAGATTTTCGTCAATAGCCAAAATCAAGTCTTGGCCAATATGATGAAGCGGATGGATGATCCTGTGACCTATCCTGCCAAAGGTGATTTTTACCACTGTGAACTGGTGGAGGCCAACCCATTTGTGACGTTCAAGACGGCGGATGGAAAGGTGTACGACACGAAGATGCTTGGTGGGTATAATTTTGAAAACATAGCCACCGCCCTGACGGTAGGGAAGTTTTTTGGGGTGGAAGAAGAAGTAGCTATAGCCGCTGTCTGCCAATACACGCCGGGAAATATGCGTTCTCAGCTGATCGAAAGGCGCAGCAACCTCATCGTACTGGACGCCTATAATGCCAACCCCAGTAGTATGGAGCAGGCCATCAGGACGTTTGGGAAGATGACCGGAAAGCCTCATAAAATGGTCATTTTGGGAGACATGTACGAGCTTGGCGATAACACCGTCGAAGAGCACAAGAAATTGGGCGAATGGGTGAGTGAATATGATATAGACAAAGTGTGCTTTACAGGAGAGCTTACTCAAAATGCCCTGTTGAAGGCGCCAAGAGCATTGTATTTTCCTGACCCCTTCAGCCTTCGCAATTGGCTAGCGGACTCCAAGTTAGAAGATCACCTCATCCTTATTAAGGGGAGCAGGGGTATGAAATTGGAAGGCTTGGTGGAGTTTATCTGAGGGGCAATGCCTGTACCACGGCTACGGGATGCATTCATACCAGCATAACTATGGGGGTTTCCCCCATTCCTTTTTTTATCTAATACACAGAAATTCCAGCTGCTCACCTTCCAGGAAGTCACCGTCCCGTTGGGGGAGTAGCAAAAAGCCATCCGTTTTGGAGAGGCTAAAAAGGTCTCCGGAGCCATTATGACTGAAGGGGTAGGCACGGCCCGTTTTGGCGTCGATACTGACGGACACGAATCGTGATAGATTGGGGTTGCCAGGGATTTTCTCGCCCAAGGTTTTTACCTCCGGTTGAAGGGGCGTTCCCAAGGAGGCGTGTAGCCACTGCTGGAAATAAAACAGGTGATTTACATAAGTAGAAACGGGATTGCCGGGATAGGCAAATACTTTTGTCCCTTTTTCTGGGTGGTGCCCAAACCAAAAAGGTTTGCCAGGCCGCTGGGCTACACGGTGAAAAAGTTTGTGTACTCCCAAATCACTTAGGACATCTGGAATATGGTCAAATTTTCCTTTGGAGACTCCTCCGCTCAATAGCAATACATCGTAGGCATCCATTAAATCGGAAAGTGTCTTTACCAAGGCATCTTTGTCGTCATTGATATGGTACATCTTGCTAAGAATGCCCTCTTTTACAATTGCAGACCAAAGGGTATAAACGTTAGATTTACGGATTTGATGGGGGAGAGGTGTTTGGTCCACTTCTACCAATTCGTCTCCTGTCGAGATGATGGCCACCGAAGGGAGTTTAGCAACTGACACATCTGCTTTTCCCACAGTGGCCAGTATGCCGATGTCAGCAGCGGTGATCAGTTTTCCTTTCGGAATAATTTTTTGCCCTTTTTTAGAATCACTACCGCGATAGTGAACGAAGCGTTTGGCAGCTTTTTCTAATTGAATATGGGCATTTCCGTCCGTGGTTTCGATTTCTTCGTAAGGAATGATCGTGTCGGCGCCAATAGGCAGAATTGCTCCCGTCATGACTTCCAGACAGTGATCAGCGTCCAATAATTCCATTTGGGGTGTGCCAGCGGCTTGGATGCCCTGGATGATATAGGAAGGTTTTATAGGATTGTCCAAATCCCCCAGCCGGATGGCGACACCATCCATCATGACGCGATCAAAAGGCGGAGCATCAAGATCTGTGAAGATATCTTCAGCCAAAAATCGACCAGTGGCACCTGATAGTTTTACTTTTTCTGTGCCGTAAGATTGCCGTTGGCTGAGGACTGACTGCAGTGCTTCGTTGATGGTGATCATGGACTGAATATGTTTTTTTGATGAATCGGGATGCGAAATTCCCTTTGTTTTGGAATACAGGTGTATAGCTACATGATATGATAAGCACTACTTTTTGACAGTGGTGGAGGGGGCTTATTCCCAGCCTTCGGCTTCCAATGCATTCATGCCTCCTTCTAAGTTGTAAATTACTTGTTCAGGATGGAGCGATTGAAGTAATTGGGCGGCACGAAGGCTTCTCATGCCGGATTGACAGATCAAAATAACGGAAGCTTTTTCGTTGATTTCTTGGTGTCTTTCCGTGAGCTGAGCCAATGGGATGTTCTGTGCGTTTTCCAAATGGCCACTTTCAAATTCCCCTTCATTTCTGACATCGATGACTTGCTGCTGTCGGTCTACTTCCTGTTTGGCCCAGAACTCCTCGCTGGTCAACGTGGTGACAGTCATATCAGTGCTGCACATGGGCTGACCGTAGCTGTTTTTAAGTGCCAAGATGGATTGGTTTTCGGGAACCACGGATAGCCCAACTTTAAGATGGGTTTGGGCCAAGGTATCGATGATCAGCAATTTACCACTTAGCGGTTCTCCTATTCCTGCCAAAACCTTGACAGCTTCCAGTGCCTGATAAGTACCGATAAGGGCAGGTAAGATGCCCAAAACACCGTTTTCGTCACAATTTAGAATGGCCGAAGTATTTCCTTCTTCTGGAAATAAACAACGGTAAGTGGGGCCATTTTGGTAATTCATGACACTCACTTGTCCTTCAAAATCATGCAGGGCACCATAAATAAAGGGCTTGTCGAGGATCACACAGGCGTCATTGACCAAATAGCGCGTGCCAAAATTGTCGGATGCATCGACTATAAGGTCGTAGTCAGCCAGTTCGTGCAGCGCGTTTTCAGGGGTCAAAAATTCGCGGATATTGATGAAGCGTGTGGATGGATTCTGTCGCTGCAAATGCTGAATAAGCACATCGGTTTTGTGTTTGCCCACGTCTTCAGGGGTGAAGAGCGTTTGCCGTGCCAGGTTACTTTCAGCTACGGTGTCCTGATCCATGATGGCTATCGTTCCTACGCCGACTCCATTGAGGTATTGGGCCACGGGAGTACCCAGTCCACCTGCGCCGATGATCAGGACACTGGCTGCAGCGAGTTTTTCTTGGGATTCCTTTCCAAAACTTTTTAGCCGTATTTGCTTCTGATAGCGTATTTCGTCCATTAGTTTTCTCCTATTCGTGATTTGGCCATTTCGTAATCTTCCGGGAAGTTGGCATTGAACAGTTCCAGGTCGTTTTCAGGATAGATCAGGTGTACATCTGCATTCATGAGAAATTTTCTTGGGCAGCTTTTTCCTGATTCATTCATGAATTTCTTGGCATCGACCAATCCTTTTGGTTCCCAGATGCCGATCAGTGGCTCTGGAAGCTTGGATTCATGAGTGGCATAGACCGTTGCATGTTTTTGGGGCTGGCGCTGTTTTACCAAAGCCCTGAGACTTTCTTCATGGATATGGGGAAGGTCCACGGCGACCACTAGCCAGGATTTGTCCGGATGCTGGTGGTGAGCGGATAGAATCCCGTTAAGCGGACCCTTAAATTGGTCTTCATCGATGATATGGTTTAGCCCAGAATTGATGATGTTCTCTTGGTCAGCTCTACAGCTGATAAAGGTTTTGGGGCACAGTTCTCTTAGGGTATGGTATAAGTAGGATCGGTGGTTGGTGCGATAATATTGCAGTTCACCTTTGTCTTGCCCCATTCGGCTACTTTTGCCTCCTGCCAAAACAAGTCCGTACAAGTTATCTGTTGAATGCATTTTTTCCTCCTTCTTTGGCCATTAGTTTTGTTTCTGAGATATTGATATCGTGGGTAAGCGCCTTGCACATGTCATAAATGGTAAGCGCCGCCACGCTGGCAGCCGTCAGGGCTTCCATTTCCACGCCGGTTTTTCCTTCGCATTTTACCGTGGCCGTGATTTCCAGCTGCTGATTACCGGGGGTAATGTCCAGTTGGATTTTGCTCAGGGCCAATGGATGGCAAAGCGGGATCAAGTCCGAAGTTTTCTTGGCGGCCATGGTGCCGGCGATGATGGCAGTTTGTATGATGCTGCCCTTTTTGCCCAAGAAGTTATCCTTGGAGAGGTGGTCAAATACTGCCTCTGGAAATGTAACGATGGATTGGGCTGTGGCAGTTCGTTTGGTGACGGATTTTTCAGAAACATCCACCATTTTGGCATTTCCGTCACTGTCCACATGGGATAGTTTTGAGTCTTTCATCCTCCGATCAGTGTCATTGATTTTTTGGTTTCGGATTGGTTTTCGGCTTCATGGCCATCTTTATGCCGGGCTTGAAGTGCGGTGTAAATGCTGAATTTCAGGCCGCTTACTTGATTGCTTTCACGAATAAGTGTTCTGAGATCGATGGACTCAGAGGCATAGAGACAAGTTTGCATTTCACCCTTTGCGGTGACCCTGATGCGGTTACAGGTTCCACAAAAAGTCCTGGTGTAGGAAGGGATGACCCCGAATTGGCCTTTGCTTCCCTCAAGGCGGTAGTTAAGCGAGGTAGAGCTAGGTGGGGCTGGGAGTTTTTCGAATGGGCCAAAATGTGATTTGATATGCTCTAAAATGGCGATATAGTCCCACTTAAGAGTAGATGTGCCATCAGAATGACCATTGAAAGGCATCTCTTCAAGAAACCGAACAGTGATGGGGTGATCTTGTACATAGTGGATAAATGGTATAATGTCCTCGGTGTTTTGACCGTCCATGACCACGCAATTGAGTTTGACGTCAAATCCTTCCTCCATCATGCGTTGGATATTGGTCATGACGATGTCGTATTGGTCTCTTCTGGTGATGGCATTGAAGCGTGCTTTGTCAAGACTGTCAAAGCTGATATTGATCTTGGTGATGCCCAGCTTTTTGAGATGAGGTATATGTGGGCCGATGAGGGTGGCATTAGTGGTGATGGAGATTTCTTCCAGTCCTTCCAGTTTGGCGAGTTTGTCCAAGAAGTCCATTAGTCCTTTGCGGACAAAAGGCTCTCCGCCTGTGATCCGGATTTTGTCCACGCCCATTTCCACAAATGACTGGGAGAGCAGCATGAGTTCGTCCCAAGTTAGCAGTTCTTTTTTATGGGCAAATTGTACACCTTCTTCTGGCATGCAGTACTGACAGCGCAAGTTACAATTGTCTGTGACTGCAAGCCTCAGGTAGTTGATCGTTCTTCCATGATTGTCAATAAGCATGTGGGATGATTTAGGGATGTGCATTGATCCAGGTGCTGTGGTCCTGGTAGGTTTCTTTTTTCCAGATAGGAACGACCTCTTTCAGTCGGTCTATTAGATAGCTGGAAGCAGCAAAAGCCGCATCGCGATGGGCAGATGAGGTGCCGATAAACACCACTGGGTCAGTGATTTTTTTTTCGCCAATGGCATGGATCATGACCACTTTATGAAGGGGCCACTTTTGGCCAGCTTCTTCGGCGAGCTCTTCCATTTTCAATAAGGCCATTTTTTCGTAAGCTTCGAAAAAAAGATGGCTCACTTCTTTTTGGTTGTTCAGGTCACGTACGGTGCCGATGAACGTGCAGATGCCGCCACTTTCTGGATGTATCAAGCGCTGATATCCTTTATTGATGTCGATGTCTTCCTCTATCGTGATATGACGTTCCATAGTTGACTTTTATCCTCCGCTTACTGGTGGTATCAACGCAATTTCATCGTGTTTGTTTACCATTGTTTCCTCACTGGCATAAAACAGGTTGACGGATACTGCCAATGAAGGAAGGTGGACCAACTCAGGGTATTTTTGGAAAAGCAGGGCTTTAAGGTCTTTCACTTTTACAAATGTTTCTTCTACTGGAAAATCAATCATGGCTGATCCTGTGATGTCTTTTGCTGCGCCAAATGTGTGAATTTTCATACCTAGTATTTTATGCGTCTTGTGAGTGGCTGGTAGATGTTCATGTTACCAGTCCACTCGTCTTTAATGATACCTGAAAGGTACAAAAGAAATTTTGAAATACGTAAATATACGTAGTTTTAATTTCCGGCCCGACCGATCAATTGCAGCTTCCTCAAGGTAGGAATAAAATGGTATTGATTACAAGGGGTTAGGTACAAAGATCAAGGTTTCTGTAAATATCAACTATATATAATCGTCTGTAACTCCCGTTCATCTTGACAAGGTTCGCTGGACTGCTTGTCTTTGGTCATTTTGTCACTGACCTGTAGTTAGCTATTTCCTATGTGCTGTTTTAACCCCGGTTCGTCTTCCAGTTTTTTGAGAAGTTCTACCACATTGTTTACCTTCAGCTTTTTCATGATGTTGAAGCGGTGGGTTTCTATGGTACGGATGCTTTTGCCGAGTTGTTCGGCGATTTCCTTATTGCTGGTACCATCAGAGATCATTTTTAATATCTGTTTTTCTCGTTTGGTGATGTCGTAGTCATTGGCAGGAGTGATGCTTTTGGTGGTTTTTTTGTCTTTTACATTCAAGTAGCTTTTTACCAATACTTGACTGATATCTCCACTAAAGTACTGTCCTCCTTGGTGGATGGTACGGATTGCCTTCATGAATTCGTCCTTACTTGTGTCCTTTAGGAGGTAACCGGAAGCACCGCACTCGATGGATTGGAGAATATAGTCTTCATCGTCGTGCATGGAAAGGATGAGGGACTTGGTTGGCTGTTTGCTGCTCGTTAGTTTTCTGGCGGCGTCCAGTCCGTTCATGACGGGCATGCGAATATCGATGATCAGGAGATCAGGTTCTACTTCCTTTACTTTTTCCAGGGCTTCTTCGCCATTGGAAGCTTCGCCAATCACTTCTACTTCACCTTCATTTTCCAAGAGATTTTTGATACCACTTCTTACCACCATATGGTCATCAGCCAATACTACTTTAATCTTTTCCATTCTGCGTATGTTTTACTCAATTAGTCTAGGGGGATATTGATACTGATCGTGGTCCCTTTTCCTTTTTGGGAAGAGATCGTACACTGTCCATTGATAAAGTTAGCTCTTTCACGGATGTTGAACAAGCCGTGTCCAGAAGCGGATAAATGTCCTTTTTCTTCCAGCTTGTCTACATCAAAGCCCTTGCCATCATCGGAAATGTCCACGTTCAGAAACTGGGAATTGTGCGAAAGTGTGATTTTTACTTCATTTGCTTCTGCATATTTAATGGCATTGTTCACTGCTTCCTGACAGATGCGGTATAGGTTGTTTTCTACCTTGCCTTCCAGCCTGCTTAGGAAACCGGTTTGGTTTTCGAAACTTACCTGCAAGTCCGAAAGCTTGGTGATTTCCTTACAGAATTTATTCAGAACAGCCACAATACCATAGTCGGACAGGGCGCTGGGAGTCAGGTTAAAAGAGATCCGGCGAACTTCCTTGATGACGTTCTTGAGAAGGTCTTTGGATGTTTTTAGCTTTTCCCGCTCATAATCTGATTTTACAGAGTGGATGCCTTCCAAGTTGAATTTCATGGCCGATAATAACTGGCCGATGCCGTCATGCATGTCCCGGGATATGCGTTTACGTTCTTCTTCTTGTCCTTCCAGGATAAGGGCTGAGCGAAACTGTTGTTCTTTGACTTTTTTCTCTATCCGCTCCCTGTTGATTTCTTGTGATATGGCCTCGGCTTCTTTCTTTTCGGTTTCATCAGTGGCCACGACCATGAGTGTTTCCACATCACCACTGTCTCCCATGGTGGGGATGATGTTGATTTTTATCCAGACAAAGTCCCCCATGTCATTGACCACTTTGATGTCTCCGGTCCAGGTTTTTCCGGAAAGGGTCATTTTTTGGATGTTGTCAAGGTATTCGGCATTATAGCCTTGCTCTTTGAGCCACTTGAAAATGTTCTTGGGAGTACTGTCAAACTCCATGATTCTTGAAAAATTGTCCGAAAAGTAAAAAAACTCTCCTGAAGGCATGCTCTTGGCGAAAACAGTGTAATCTTCCACGGCCACATCTACCTCCAACAGGTCTTGGTAGGCTTGCTCCAAAGAGTTGTAAAGCGAGCTGATCTCCAAGGTCATCTTACGGGATTTTTGCTCAGACAGCAATAATTTTTTGAAGGTCTTTCTGATGGTTCTCGCAGAGGGGATAAAAATAAAGAAAATCTCAAAAGAGATAACGCCCAATGAAAGTATAAGTAGGAAAATCTCTATGCTTTGAAGGTTGGTTACCTTGGCTTTTGCTTCGTTGTCATACTGAAATACGACCTTGTCCATTCCGGTCAAAAAAGCCTGTTCGTGGTTGATGACTTGACTAATATCATTGCGTAGGCTGTCCGTAGGAAGAGCGAGGTTTTGTTCGAGTTTTTTTATAATGTCTTGGGAAGCGGCGACCATGACTGAATAGTCTTCAGCAATATCAGCAAATAGTCCTTGGATGGTTTTGCTGTTCTTGCCGTTTATGCCAAGGGATTCATTGCCGTATTGAAGGCCTACGTGAGCTTCTTTCCATTCCTCCAAGGAGGACTTGAGGCCTTTAAGATAATCGGCTCTTTTGGTGCTGTTGAGGCTGTCTCCCAGCAAGAGCACATATTTGCTGATCTCTTGGCTGAGCATCCGCTGTCGCCCAGAGAGATTGACCACACCGGAGTCATTTTTTTGTTCACTGATAAACTTCTGTACTAAAATCTGACTGAGGATAATACTCGTAGCAATGGCACAGAGTGCTATCAAGTAATACCTGACCAATTTTCCATATTTTGGTCTGTCTGAAAGGTGGTGGTTTTTCATACTCCGGATATTCTACGCCAAAGTACGTAAATACACTTAAAAATGTAAGTAAACTTTACTTTCTTTGAATCAAGGAGTCTCTGAGCAATAGGTTTCCGTCCAGGTAACTAAGGGTGAGAGAGGAGTCGTTTTCGGTAGTAAAGCTAAGGTGGTTTATGGTTATTTTTATTTTAAGCCCATCTGTATCAGTTGAGTAGGTTAGGTCTGATGCTGGTAGCAAGGGAGGAGGGGAGCTAGCGTCCTTTTGGGTTTTGATCAGTTCTCGCACCAAGGGGCTAAGATCTACATTGGCTGAATGATTGGGGCTTGAAATCGCCAAGCCATTTTTCTGGGCATTGAGTTGGACACTATAATTGGATAAGCCTGCGATAAAAGTGGTGGTGTCTTGGTCTGTGATCTGGATAGGATTGAGGTAATCGTAGCCTCGGATGGTAATGCTGGGGTTGGTACGTTGGTCTGCTTGGAGTGTTATCAATTGCTGTGACAAGGAGGAAGGGGTTTCGGGAAGCCCGAGCGTCTCTAGGTACAGCGTGGAGGGAGCCGTTTTGTTCCATTTGGATTTGTCTTTATTGATGGCCTGCAGGATTTGCTCCAGATCTTGCGAAAACCAAGTTTTCATGGCTTCCAGTCCATGGTGGTTTTCCAGGTACCTTGTGATAGAGTAGATTTCTTTAATTTGCTTATTGTCAATTTGTTTAGGTGTGTTGGTTTTTTTTTCAGGTCTTAAATCCGGCAGCTTGGAAGTATCCCAGTTGACTTCTTGAGTAGCGCGGTCTTCTTCCAGTAGGTGGCTGTCCCGGAGCAATGCTTTTAGCCTTCTGGTTTGGCTTCTTTCACTTACTGAAAATATGCCCCAAGGCCCAAATGATGAAAAAAGAAGTATGCTCGCCAAAGACAACGGAATGAACTTAATACTTTTAAATCCCAGTTTGAAATAAAAGCAGGTCAGTGCTAGCCAAACTCCTAATAGGACGATAAGGTAGCGGTTGATGGTGATTCCGTACTCGCTTATACGAATACCAATGGCGGTAAATAATACGACCACTAAGGGAAATAGGAGGAAGTAATATAACCTGGAGAAGTGACCTATCCATCGATCTTTTTCGTCATCCCTAAATGGGTACAGTAGCAGTACCGTTAGGATCCCCCAAGTGGCTACACCAATAATAAGGTAGGAAACAATGCCCTTTGGCCAGTCCCAAGCCATGATTATTTTGAAGCTGTACCCGTATAATATGAGTAAGTAAAGTAGCAATAGGCTCAAGAGGATGTATTGGCTAAAGATCTTTAGCCCTTTGGGGTAGTTGACTTCTTTGTCGATCAGGTTTAAATTGGATGGAATGCCGGCCAAAAAGAACCATGTATTGAAAATCCCAATAATCAATACAAAGAGCTGTAAATATAATGCCTGATCAAATTTCACCTCAAAGAGCAGGTGAAGCGCCGTCATCGCCAATAATATCCCTAAATAGAGCACCGCAGAATAGAACAGGGCCGTTAAAAGACGCAAGAACAAGATCTTATTATAGTTCCAAAAAGCAAGGGTGTGAATGTTTTTTAAGTAGGGAGCAAATGAAGCCAGCAAATGGATGATGACGCTAAAAATGGCAAAACGGTAATAGGGCATAGCAATACTTTCAGTACTACTCCCGTCCGGCAAGGAAAAGTAAACCCAGCCCAAGAAAATAATCCCTAAAACTTGGTTGACGATATTAAAAGGAGAAGGGATCTTTTTCTTCTCATTGAAGATACTGATACAGAAAAACAAGGAAACCCCCAATGCTGCAGTGAGCATCATGTTTATGACAGGGAATGCATTGCTAAGCCTGCTTTCGTTTTCGATAAGGTAATTTCCCGTAGAAGCAGCTACAATTGCAGAAAGTAACGCTAATGGGAAGCGCATAGCTGCTTTCAATGCAAAGGTATTCAAATAGCTTAACGAGGGGAGATTAATCATGTTGTGGTGAATAAATCAGCTTCGCAAGATAGATGAAAATACGTTAAAAACGATTAAAATGTTAAATATGTGTTGAAATATGTACTTAGTCACCAATAAAAAAGCAGGGTTCATCAACCAAACCCTGCTTTAGTAAAACGAAAATAGGTCTACTACTAATTGTTGTCTTCGATGTTGAGATGACAGAACGATTTATACCATGACCTTTCACTCAATTTTTCAACACCTAAACCTTTTAATCTCCCGTCTTATTCTTCAAATCCTACGTAAACATAGTTTTCCTCGACTTTTACTGGATAAACGGCAATGTCACAGGTGTCTCCATTGATGTTTTTGCCTGTTTTGAGGGAGAAGTTCTTTTTGTGGAATGGACAAGCCACTTTAGGTTCACCTTCAGTGGATCCGATCATGCCACGGCTAAGGATCATTTGCATTTTGTGGGGACAAAGGTTCTGGCAGGCATACCATTCATTTCTTCTGGTGAAGTTAAAGATGGCGATCTGGAGATCTTTGTATTTTACACAAGCTCCACCATTATCTGGAAATGCACTCACTGGAGCCGCCTTGAACCAAGTGGTGACCTTAGTGGTGTCGGTAGTTTTATATTTTTCCAATTCAGTTAACATAACTTCTTGTATTTATGGTTGATTGGTAGCATTGACAATTTTGAAGGATGGCTGCCAATAGTATAATGTCTTTTGTCTTGTCTCCTGCTTACCCCCAAGATGCAGGGATTTTTTGGCCTCTCATTTCTTTCCATTTAAGGCTAGCGTCCTCTTCGTCGGCATTGACAAAGTGTTTGAATTTGGCCCGGAGTTCAGGGCTGTTGACCACTTCTTTCCATTCACACGCATAGGTGTCGATCATAAAGGCCATTTCTTTTTCCAGTTCGTCTCCGATGCCCAGCGAGTCGTTCACGACCACATCCCGGACATAGTCCATTCCGCCTTCGAGCTTGTTGAGCCAAGTGGCTGTTCGGGTTAGCGGCTCTGCGGTGCGGATATAAAACATCAGGAAACGGTCGATGTACCTCAGGCACGTTTCTCGATCCACGTCATTGATGAGGAGCTGGGCGTGTTGTGGTTTGGAGCCTCCGTTTCCACAGATATAGAGGTTCCAGCCTTTTTCGGTGGCGATGATACCGAAGTCCTTGCTTTGGGCCTCGGCACATTCCCGGATACATCCAGATACGGCGCCTTTCAGTTTATGGGGAGAACGAAGGCCACGATACCGCTCCTCTACCTCAATGGCAAAAGAGACCGAATCCTGCACCCCGTACCGGCACCAAGTGCTTCCTACGCAGCTTTTGACTGTCCGGAGGGATTTACCGTAAGCGTGGCCACTTTCGAAGCCTGCGTTGATCAGTTCTTCCCAGATATCGGGGAGTTGGTCGACTCTGGCACCAAACAAATCGATGCGTTGGCCACCAGTTATTTTGGTGTAGAGATGGTACCTTTTGGCTACATCTCCGAGTACGATGAGTTTTTCAGGGGTGATTTCACCTCCGGGGATTCTAGGGACTACCGAGTAGGTGCCGCCTTTCTGGATATTGGCCAGGTAGCGGTCGTTGGTGTCCTGGATGGTGTCCTGCTTGGTGATCAGCTCATTCCATGTGCTGGCAAGGATAGAGGCGACTGCAGGTTTGCACACCTCACAGCCGTCTCCTTGTCCAAACTGATCTAAGAGTTCATTGTAGGTTTTGATGCCTTTCACCTTTACGATGTCCAGCAGTTCTTGGCGGCTGTAGTCAAAATGCTCACAAATGACATTTTTGACTGCTTTGCCCATGGATTTTAGCTGGTGTTTCAGCAGGTCATTGACCATTGGCATACATCCGCCGCAGCCTGTTCCTGCTTTGGTGCAGGACTTGATTTCGTCTACTTTGGTGACACCGTCGTTTTCGATCAAGCTGCAGATCGCTCCTTTAGTGACATTCTCACAGGAACAAACTTGCGCTTCTTCGGGGAGGCTTTCCACGCCAGCACCGGCTGCTTCTTTGCCGCCCCTGGCACCGAGGATCAGGTCTTCAGGCTCGGGAGGAAGCGGCATTTTATTTTGGGTCATTTGCAGCAGGATGTTATAAGCCGAAGCATCGCCGACAAGGATGCCGCCAAGCAGGCGTTTCCCGTCCATGGATACATTGATGCGCTTATAGATTCCGCTGTTTTTGTTTTCGTATACAATAGGTTTGGAAGGTTCGAGTTCACCGAATGGATCCCCAAAACTTCCTACATCTACTCCTATCAGTTTTAGTTTGGTGGACATGTCAAAGCCCATAAAAGGCTTCACTTCTGTATTGGTCAGTTGATTGACCACTTGAGTGGCCATTTCATAGCCTGGTGCTACCAGCCCATACACCATGTTTTGGTAAGAAGCCGCTTCGCCAATGGCGAATATGTCCGTGTCGTCCGTTTGCAAAAACTCATTGACCACGATTCCTCCCCGTGGGGCAGTGGTCAGTCCCGAGTCCTTGGCCAGTTCATCTCTTGGCTTGATACCGGCGGAGATGATCAGCATTTCGGTAGTAAGGTTGGTATTGTCAGCGAAGCTCATTCCGGTAATTTTGCCATTACCGGTGATTTTCTTGGTGTTTTTGCTCAGGTGAATCTTGATGCCCAGTTCTTCCAGTTTGGACTGTAAGGTGGCAGAGCCTGCACTGTCCAGCTGACGGGGCATTAGTCTCGGCGCAAATTCAATCACGTGTGCTTCCAGTTCCATGTCAATTACCGCCTTGGCTGCCTCCAAACCTAATAGGCCTCCGCCGATGACAGCAGCGGATTTTACCTTTTTGGAATAGTCGATGATGGCATCGAGGTCTTCCAAGGTTCTATAGACAAAGACACCTTTCTTATCCACACCGTCGATAGGAGGGACAAATGCCCCAGATCCAGTGGCTAAAATCAACTTATCATAGTCGTAGTCGTGGCCGGTGTGAGTAATGACCTTTTTGGCATCCCGGTCGATCTTCACAATCATCTCGTTGGTGTGTAAGTCGACGTTGTTTTCATCATACCAAGATCGAGGTGCCATCATCAGGTCATCTGCTGTAGATCCCGAAAAATAAGCACTTAGGTGTACCCTGTCATATGCCGGCCATGGTTCCTCCCCAAAGACCGTGATCTCAAAATCTCCTCCGGTAGCCTGTGCACGAAGTTTTTCACAAAACTTGTAGCCTACCATTCCATTACCGATTACTACTATCTTTGTCATATGATTGTTGGTTTTAGGTTTGGCTTCTTCTAAGTAGTTTGACTGATTTACTGACTAATTACAGCGGCTAAGTTATAAATTAATTTTTATAATACGTAAAAATACGTAAATAATTACTTAAATTTGTTTCAGTAACTAAGTATAAACACGCTATGACTACTATAAATAAGAAGCTTTCGATCGTAGGTGCCGGTCCAGGAGATCCCGAATTGATTACCTTAAAGGGCGTTAAGGCGCTCGAGTCGGCCGATGTAGTATTATATGACGCATTGGCCAATGAGGCCTTATTGGCACATGTTCCGGAAACAACGATCAAGGTGTTTGTGGGTAAGCGTGCAGGAATGCATTACCGCCAGCAGCGGGAAATCAACCGCATGATCGTCAATTACGCAGAAACTTGTGGGCATGTAGTTCGGCTAAAAGGCGGTGATCCCTACGTATTCGGGCGTGGACACGAGGAGTTGGAGTATGCCGCAGAGCATGGAATACCCACTGACTACGTACCCGGCATAAGTAGTGCGATGGCAGTACCCGGTTTGGGAGGAATACCGCTGACCAAGCGAGGTGTCAACGAGAGCTTTTGGGTGGTGACGGGCACGCTGAAGGACCATTCTACGGCCAAGGATTTGCGCTTTGCTGCGCAATCTTCTGCTACAGCCATTATTCTGATGGGCATGAAGAAGTTGCCTGAAATCGTGGCACTGTTTGAGCAATATCGTGGTGCCGGAGAGGCCGTGGCGATCATTCAGGATGGCAGTAAGGAAACAGAGCGATCCATCGTGGGGGACCTTGGAAGCGTATTGGCCTTGCAGCAAAAAGAACAACTTACCGCTCCTGCTATTATTGTCATCGGCGAGGTGGTGAAGGAAAAAGGCAAGGAGTTAGGGCGTTTTTTGGCGGAGAAAACATTGGCAGAATAGCAATGTTTAGAGAAAAGAGCCAAGAGCAAAGAATAAAGAGGTATTGAACTTGAGATATGAGAAGTGAGACTTGAGGCAAAGGGGAAAACGAAAGCGGTTGTACCTAGTGCTGTGCCCCGGTACGATGAGCATTGAGGTTCTACCTCAATTTTCCGATATGACAGAGCTTAACCCTCATTATAAATTCATCTGGGTTGTCGGGTTGTGCTGGGTCTCTGCCCCAGCACGAAAAAGGCTTGAGTCTCTGACTCAATTGGGTCGTTTTGAATCGCTTCTTGTATGAGTTTCTGCTATAGGAAGTTGAGTCTTACAAAAACCATTTCGTCATCTTTGTTGTCCAATATCCAAAGTGTTCCATCTTTGGCAAAATAATGGGAAATAGTACGGTTGATTTCAGGAATCAGTGCTTCACTGATCATGTTGAATTCATCATCAAAGATGCTGAGGTAAGCATCGATACTTTTGATTTCGGGAAAACTACTTTCCCGTTCTGATGTTGTTTTAAATTCAGTTTGGAAAGAAAAACGGTAGTAGCGGTCGTTTTCTTGATCATAGACCAACGGGCCAAACCGGATTTGTTCGTTCATTTTTTCGAAGACTTCGAATAGCTCTTCTGTAGTAGCGAACTTGTGGGGAAGATCGGTGCTGACTTCGTTTGGCGTTAGGTGGCTCTCGTAATCCACTTCGAGAATTTGATTGGCAGCACTGTCAAACCGGTAAATTTCATTGGTGAATTGATGGGAAAGGACTGGGGTGTTGTTTAGGATAGAAAAATAAATGATCGGGGGCATGTATGTATAATCCTCAGAGGACAGCGCGTAACTTTTGATTTTTTTCTGAGGGTCAATATCAAACCTACTGACCATCTTGGTGTTTAGGTCAAAGAGAGCTAGTTCGGCTTTATGATTGACATTTAACCCCTCCTCCGTGACCAAAGAGAGTAACTTGGTTTTGTCTATAAGTAAATTTTGCCTACAAACCTCAACATCTTGGAGGACCTCTCCATTCCAATCATGTGCGGTAAGGTTGATGGTTTGCAGCACTTTTCCATTTAGGTCAAAAATTTTTTGTTTGAAAAAACCATTTGATATCAGCAGTTGGCCGTCCTTCATAAACTGAAAGCTGCTCATACTGTTTCCTGTCCCCTCTGGGCCTTCTTTTTGAAAGGGTGTTTTACTGACCAACTCCAGCTTGTTAAGATTGACTTTCTCCAAGTGATTGTCAAAATGGTTGAAATTGTATAGAAACTGCTGGTCGGCGGTAATGCCTGAATTATTTAAGTTGCGATCGACATCCAAAATCTCTCCTTTGGCATCGATGCTTACGGTGTCCATGGAGTAAGTGATGGCATCGGAGTGGATCGCGTCATTTTCCTTTTGCTGGCAGGCACCTATAAGGAAGGACAATAGCCAAAAGTATGTTTTTTTCATGCTAAAAAGATGGAAGTTTTGATTGTAAGTTTAAAATAAGTTGTTTCTATTGAAGGGAAAAGCCATTTAGGGAAATTTAACGAATAAATTAGTTTTTCAACATTGATCCTTAGCTATTCCTGATGCCTGCCAGAGCTTGTCGAAGGATGTTATCAAGGATTCCCGCAGTGGGTGAGTTGCCATAGCTATTCCGATGAAAGGCCACTAAGAGCCTTTTAACCTGAGTTCGATTATAAAACCGTTTCCGTACAGTGGTCGGAACATGCACTGCGAGGCTTAGAGGTAGGCCTGAGCGGGTGGAAGCCGTGGCAGCTCGCCGCGGCGAGTTGCCACACCCTTTTCCAACCCACATCCTCCTAAAAAGAGTTCGCAACGCTTTTAATGCTAAAAATAAGTCGAGCTCAGGTTTTTAAATAAGTCAAAGCCATTTGTAAACAGGGCAGTGCAAATGGCGCGATTGCCCCTTGGCTTGGTGATTTTTCAATCACCAGCTCTTCCAACTCTCCCAAAATCCTCCTAAATTGGCTCATAAGACCAAAAAAAATCAAAAGAAATGGCTGAAGACCGATTTGAAAAGACCATTGCGTCGTTTGATGCGATCAATGCGGAGGATCCTCATATGGAAATGGTGGATGGAAGGGAAGTGCCCAAAGAGCTGGTGTATGGACACAGGATGACAGGGATGTTGTTGGATTTTGACCCGCAGGCATCAGAAACGTTGCGTTTGGCCGCTAGGTGCCAGCACATCAAGCGATGGGAGATTCCCAGGGAAGATTACCCCATGGATAGAAAAGGCTACCTGATGTGGCGGACGAAGCTGAAAAAATTTCATGGTGAACTGGCGGGACAACTCATGAAGGAGCATGGTTATGCTGATGAGGATATTCAAAAAGTGGATGACCTTCTTAATAAACGAAGGCTAAAAACAGATCCTGAGACGCAGGCCTTAGAGGATGTAGTGTGTTTGGTCTTTTTGAAATATTATTTTGATGACTTTATCGCCAAGCATCGTGATGAGGAAGAAAAGCTTGTGGACATCGTCCAGAAAACCTGGAAAAAAATGTCCGAAAAAGGCCACAAAGCAGCGCTTGCCATGGAGCATTCAGGTGAGGCTTTAGGCATTGTGCAGAAGGCACTGGCGTAAGTTGGGCCTGGGCATGAAGAAGTAGTCTCACCAGTAAATTTATTGCGTAATAGGAATAATGTAGCAGGAGTGAGACTGTTTCTTCGTTCCGTTGGGACCTATATCATTTGCCAAAGAGGCTGTCGGGCAAGTGTTTTCCATTTATGGACTTTTAATTGTACCTAACAATACGCTTACTGACCGTTCATGGGTAGTGCTTTATTGCTTGATTGCCTTGAGTTTATAAGGAGATAAGGCCTTGGGGTGGAGCTAATGTGATGGGGTTTGTTTTCGTTTCCAACGCATAATTTTCGGTTTTTTGATGAACGGTTGGAGGGTTTTGAGGTGATTATTGACAGGTTTTGGGTGGTGGTATGATATTATGTTTGCCCATTTATATAATATGTTGATCGTTTAAATCAAAATAGTTGATTGATTTGGTGTTTTTTGATATAATTAGGATAAATGATTGTGATACGTGGGTTTGTTGTTTGTTTGTTATGTAAAAACGAAAGTTTTTCAACAATCCGGAATAGATTCACGTTACTTTTTAGAGAAGACAATACTTAAAATAACCGAATGTAGTGAAAGAGACGATCAATAAATTAATGAAGGGGCAATTGTCCCCCATAGGCGCAGTAATACTATCGGTGCTGGTGTTGGGCATTGCGGTGATTCCAATAGGTGATTTTCACTGGAGCTTGGCATTTCTTGGAAAGATGCATCCACTGTTGGTGCATTTGCCGATAGGGATATTTATGGCCTTGATTGCCTTGGAGATTGCCAATCTGTTTATTCCAGAACGAACACTTAGACCCGCATGTGGCGCGCTCTTGTGGCTGACAGTAATTACTGCTATTCCCACACTAGTAGTTGGCGCCCTGTTGGCGGGTACCGGTGGATATGGCAGCAATGTACTGGTGGTGCACAAGTGGCTGGGTGTCGCTACGGCATTGCTTAGCATATGGCTTTTGGCTCTTCGTGGGTACCTTCAAGACCATGACAAGTCACCGGTTCCCTATTATAGTATCTTGGCCATGACCACCATTATTTTGGGGGCTACAGGCCATTACGGAGGTTCGCTGACACATGGCTCAGGCTTCTTGACCGAAGACCTGCCCGATGAAGTACGCGCTTTTTTAGGGGATGATCCTTATGGAATGGAAGGGCTGGCAACGATGGAAAACGATGAAATCGACAAGACGCTTAGCCAGTTTGAATATACGAAAGACATTAACCCGATCACGGCAAGTTACTGTGAGAGCTGTCATGGAGAAGATGAACAAAAAGGAGGACTCCGACTGGATGATATAGATCCCGACATGGTCAAAGGCCATGATGCAGAGACTTGGCGCGCTATGCTCGACATGGTGAATTCTGGAGAGATGCCCCGAAGGAGGAGAAGCAGCTTTCAGATGAGGAACGAAGGGTGTTGGTGGATTGGATCACGGCATCTATCCAGCGGGCGGTAGCGCTTCGGAAGGCCGATCAAGAGCCAGTTATCCGGAGATTGACCAAGGACCAATATTCCAATACACTGACCGACCTGTTAAAAGTAGATGTGCAGTTTGGGAATGTGCTTCCTGATGATGCGAAATCAGAAATGGGTTTTACCAACAATGGACAGGTGCTTGGAGTTTCACCTCTTCACGTGGATTATTATAAAAAAATAGCCAGAAGTGCCATGGACAAGGCCATTGCACCAGAGAAAAAACCGACGGCTACACGGTATAAGATTACCTTTGGCAAAGGAATCGGTAAAGGAAAAACAGCGGCCATGATCGGTGGCTATCAGAGTGCACCGATTAACTCTGAAGACTTTATCGTAGAGATTTTGGACGAAAATGGCCGCCCTATAATGCCAAAGGATAGCGTAGAAAAGGCACAATTGGACGAGGTCAAGAGGAATATTGGAGTAGGAATGCGAGGATCCAACGCTGATCGCTACCAAGTAGTGGATGAGGGGATCATGCTTTATTCTGCTGTGCCACATAAAGAAGTCACCCCCAAATCCTGGCAGGGACCCTCACCTAACTTGAAACTTCTGTTCAGGAGGAATTTTCCCGAAGAAGGTGATTTTGTCTTCAGGGTAAAGGCTTCTAGGGGATACCAGTGGAGTGGTCAAAAAGAAGGGTTGATAGGCCTACGAAATGACCAGCCAGCGGATAAACTTAACGAAACCATCCTACTAGATCCTAAAAAAGGCAGGGATCTTCAGAATATGTCCATTCAAGGACAGTGGATGAAGCCTAATGAGCTTACAGAGAATTCCTCCGCTACGTTTGCATTCGAAGCACCACGTGACGGGTATTACCAAATAGATTTTGAACACCCTTATGTGGGGGCTGAAGGAATGCCGTCTGCGGAACTACAGATAGACAAGCACAAGCTGCAGGAGCGATTCCATTTTGATGAGAAGTTTAAGGAGCATTCTTCCATGACCACCCCGCTGACCTTGGCTTATCTAAAAGCGGGCAAACATCGACTAAAGATAGGAGGGAAGTTTTTTACTGGATTTAGTAAGGTTATCGTGACTCCTTTTCCTGAAGACCACCCCGTGGCTCAGCAACTTGGTGCCGAGGCCGAAAAAAGCCGTGCCAAATATGACAAGGACCTTCCTGTGATCAGGACCTTTGCCGGAGAAAGGACGGATGATGGTATGGATTACCAGACCTTTGATACATACAGGAATGTAAGTAATGAAACAGGGAAATGGCAGGATTTTACCTTTAAGGGACGCTTGGAGAACCTGCCAATTCCGGTGATTGATACCGTAGAAACTGAGATTTTGGCCAATATAATGATCTTGGGATTGTGGAATGATTACCTAGTAAAAGACAATGAAGACTCTGGCCCACCCTTGCTTATCAAGGAGCTGGAGTTTGAAGCACCTTATTATCCACAGTGGCCTCCGGCAAGTCATGAAGCGATTTTCTTTGATTCGCCCAAGAAAGATGACAAAGCAGCTTATACCGAAGAAATCCTCGAAAGCTTCCTGACAAGGGCTTACCGTCGACCAGTGGAAGATGAGGAGTTAAGGCCATACTTGGAGTTTTGGGAAAGCATAAGAGGTGACTATCCACGGTATGAAGACGGGGTCAAAGAAGTGTTGGTGGCGGCACTGTGTTCTCCTAATTTCCTATATCTCGCCGAGCCGGAAAAAGAAACAGAGGAGGAAGATAGAGAGTACTTCCTTGCTTCGAGGCTTTCCTATTTTCTCTGGAATGCCGCACCTGATGAAGAGTTGATGGAGCTGGCGGAGGAAGAGGACTTGCACAAGGACCGGTACCTGAAGAAGCAGGTAAACAGAATGATAGATGATGACCGCATCTGGAACATGGTAAGGCGGTTCTCGAACGAATGGCTGCGAGTGGATCGCCACGAAGCCATGAGTACCAATGTGAGTGCCTATCCTGATTTTACACGTTTTGTGAAAAAGGATATGACGGAAGAGACTTATCACTTTATGCACTATGTGCTTCAGCAGGACCTGAGCATCATGAACCTGATAGAGTCGGATTTTGCGATGCTCAACCAAAATCTAGCGGAGTTTTATGGCGTGGAAGGAGTGAAAGGAAATCAGTTTAGACCCGTTTCTGTTACCCCGGACATGCACCGTGGGGGCTTGTTGTCCCAAGGAGCATTTCTAAACGGGCACTCAGATGGCAGTCAAGCCCATGCAATAAAAAGGGCCGTTTGGGTCAGGGGCAAAATACTGGGTGATGAGCCACCGCCACCGCCACCAAATGTCCCGGCACTAGATCCAGAGACGCCTGGATTCGAAGAACTGACATTAAAAGAACAGTTGTTTGTCCATAGGGATAAGGCAGCATGTATGGATTGTCATAAAAAAATCGATCCGTATGGTATCGCCTTCGAAAACTATAACGCCGTGGGGCGCTTTGAGACGGTAGCTTCCAACGGAAATGAAATTGATGCCAAGTCGGAATTGCCTAACGGAGAGGTAGTTGATGGAATTGGCGAAATTAAATCGTATATTCTAAACATGAAGCAGGATACATTTACCCGCTCTTTGGTAAAACATATGTTTTCTTACGGTTTGGGCAGAGATGTAACCTTCGTGGATGAAAGAGAGATAGAAAAGATTGTAAGTAAAGTTCGGGACGATAATTATAGTTTCCGATCAGTGGTGGAAAACATCGTGATGAGTGACTCGTTTAAGGGCGAGTTTTGATTTACGGTGGATTGCGGACCACTGCTTACCTAACACATAACCTAATAGCCTAAATTTAATAACCAATAACCAAAAAATCATGGGAAAGAAATCATGGGAACTCGATAGAAGGACTTTTTTGAAAGGTCTGGGTGTAGCTTGTATGTTGCCTTATATGGAGGCAATGGGAGGCCCAATGCGTAAACTGGGCTCCTTGAGCGAAGCACCTAAGCGACTTTGCTTTGTGTACTTTCCCAATGGGGTAGGGCTTCCGCCAGCATCTAACCCCAATCATGAACTATGGAATTGGTTTCCAATGGGAACGGGAGCAGATTATAAGTTCACCAATACCCTTTCACCTTTGGAGCGACATCGAAAGGAGATCACTGTCATGGGAGGGCTAAGCCATCCCAAAAGCCGACATTTATTGGGCCACTTGGCGGGGGACACTTGGTTGACCGGAGGAGATCTACGTGGCAGTCAATATAACAACAGTATTTCTGTGGACCAAGTAGCCGTGCAGCATCTTGCCAAGCATACGCGGTATCCGTATTTGGCACTTTCATCAGATGGGGGGATTGGGTATAAATCGAGGGTTTCTACCCTTTCGTTTGATCCAAATGGCCGACCGATCCCGTCCGAGCATCGGCATAGGGAGATTTTTGAGCGGTATTTTGCACCGGGAGGTGGAGAGACTTCACAGTTAAGGAAGAAGAGCCTACAGCAGGAGCAAAAGATCGTAGATTTGGTCTTGGAAGATAGCAAGCGACTTGAGAAGAGATTAGGTAAAAATGACCAGATGAAGCTGGATGAATACATGACCTCGCTCAATTCGGTGGAGGAGCAGATCAAGCGAAACGAAAAATGGCTGAACGTCCCGATGAAGGAATTTAGTGCCGATCATATCAACCTGAATCCCAATGCTTCTGTAGATCCGGATAGCTATATCAAATCGTCTTTTGACCTGATGGTATTGGGGATGCAGACGGACATTACCCGGGTCATGACCTATATGATGGCACGTGAAGACGGGATGGGCTTTGGTGAAAATTACCCAAAACTAGCACTAGGGTTAAACAAAGGGCATCATGCGATCAGTCACGACAAGTCCAAGAACCACTGGCAGGAGTGGGGAAGCTATGACCAGTGGCTGGCCAAGCAATATGCTTACTTCCTCGACAAAATGAAAACTACCGAGGATGAATACGGCCCGCTTTTGGACAATACCTTAGTGCTTTATGGAAGTGCTTGTAGTAGTACCCATGATGCCATTAATTATCCATTGGTGCTGGCGGGCGGTAAGAATATGGGCGTCAAGCACGGGACTTATACTGATTTTAAAGAAGAATACCCCATGTCCAATTTGTTTGTCAGCATGCTAAATACGATGGGGATCCCCGTGGAGCGTTTTTCAGATAGCACGGGCAAGCTTAATTCCGATATTTTCGGGTAAAGTTTAGGAGAGGCAATACTGAATATTATAGGGTAGTAGTAAGGAGGGCATCCCATCGAATGCAGCCATTATTGTGGCTACTTCAGATGGGATTTCTCATTAGATTTTCAGTAACTTACAGATGTTAGCCTGACGGCTATGGGCTAGGCCGCCAGGCAGGCTCACTATCTGCGGCGGCGGAAGCCTCAATCTCCAAACAGCCAGATTTTATTGCAGTTTCAAACTTTCCCGATAGCCGGGTTGGGCGATAACGATTCCTATCGTATAAACCGGACAATGTCGTTTATTTAGTGTGTACCTGGAAATATTGGTAGTATTATTTTTCTTGCTAAATTCCAAGATAGTTTTCATCTCTATACCTTTGTCACTTTTTTGCTTCAGGTCAAAAAAGTAACCAAAAAACCCCGCCGCTGTGCATCTAATGGCCTAAAATTAAAACCTTCCTCATGCAGGCAAACTTTTTCTATCTAAAAGCTAGGTAGGCCTATCTAGCAGTGAGATAGACAAGCCTGTCTTCTTGCCTACCCGCGTTTTAATTTCTTAACTAAACGACATGCATATTCCGGGTTAAAATATCTTATGTATATCTGCAATGACACCAGTAATCACAGAAATAGTAAATAGGTGCTCACAGAAACCGCTGAAATTTCAGAAAAGCCTTATTTCATTCTGAGTATTCTGTGCGTTCTGTGAGAAATAAAATCTACTGGCAAGAAAGCGTATAATCAAAAAAGATTTTTTTTCAATTCGGTATCAGGGTGAATTTCCTCTTAGGTGTCTTTTTTTTACTAAAGCCAATTATCCCATGCATAAAAGTGCATCAGAATAATGGCTATTGATCAATAGATAACTTAAAAAAAAACGATGAAACTTAACACAATTTATTCAGCACTCATCGCGGCAGTGTTGTTTTGCTCCTGTACAGATAATAACCTGTGCATTAAAGGAGATGGGGAGGTAAAAGAGTACGACCTCGAAGTAGGTGAATTTGATGAAGTATCCCTTAGCGGTCCGATAGATTTAACGATCGTCCAGGGAGAAGTGCAGTCATTAAAGGTTCTTGCAGAAAGCCAATTGATGGAGGCATTGGAATATGATGTGCGAGGAGGAGAGCTTATGATAGGCTTCAGGGATAAGGTCAAATGCCTAAAAAGTACAAAAGGTGTCCGCGTAATAGCCACCGTTCCGGATATTCATAAAATCAGCATCGATGGAGACAGTGAAATCAATAATGTTGGCAATCTAGCGCTGACAGACTTGACCATTGAGTGTCACGGAGACGCTGAAGTGGTGCTTTTTGGTACGGTGGACCGTCAGTTTTTTGTGGTAGATGGAAAGATCGAGGTGGAGAATTTTGGACTCGTATCGGCAGAGACTACCATTGAAGTAAACGGTAAAGGGGAGTTTGAAGTCAACTGCACTGAAGTCATGTATATCGATGTCAATGGCAAAGCAGATGTGGACTACAAGGGCCACCCCAGGGTGTATCAAGATGTCAATGGCTTGCTGGACCTTGATGATGCCAATTAACCATGAATACGAAGTCCTTTACCAGCATTCACTAGCTACGTCATTCTGACGAAAGGAGCAATCGCTTACATAAAATGGAGCCCCCTTCTCATGTCGGAGTGATAATGGAAGAGAAAGTGTGATTTATAGAATACCTATATTATAAAAGCGATTTCGCTTTCAGTGAATAGAGGGGATGATTTTGAGAAAAATCATTCAAAAAAGTGCATGACTGCGATTTTTTCATGGGACTTATTATCTTTGGTTTTATGAAAGTACTTGTTATTGATATAGGAGGCTCAAACATCAAGATATTGGCTACCGGAGCGGATGATCGGATCAAGATCCCCTCCGGTAGTGATTTTTCTCCAGAAGAAATGATCCCATTGGTGAAAAAGCATGCCTCGGACTGGGAATATGATCATGTGTCGATTGGTTTTCCGGGGATAGTTAAGAACAGCGATATACTTACAGAACCAGTCAACTTGGGGCATGGCTGGGAAACTTATGACTTTGAAGCCGCTTTTGGTTGTCCCATCAAGATTATTAATGATGCGGCTATGCAAGCCTTGGGAAGCTATGAAGGCAAGAAAATGCTTTTTATGGGATTAGGGACAGGCTTGGGGACTGCAATGATCGTCAACAACGTCGTCATTCCTATGGAGGCGGCTCATCTGCCTTACCGTAAGGCTACCTTTGAAGCCTACTTGGGTAAAGCCTACTTTTTCAAACATGGCGCAAAAAAATGGGAGAAACATGTACATAACGCAGTAGATTACTTCTTCCGAGCCTTCCAGCCTGATGAAATTGTACTTGGCGGCGGTAACTCCAAAGAACTGCAGATGGTGCCAGATGGCTGCCGTTTAGGATCAAATAAACATGCCTTTAAGGGTGGTTTTAGACTCTGGGAAGAGGATTTTAGGGTGTAGCCATTTACCTGTCTTTTTAGTAAACATGATGAATAATCAGGGTTGGAGAAAAATCTTGGCATTCCCTGTAACTACCCAAGTGTTTTTTTTCGGTTTTTGGCATGGTGTAGAAGTGTTTTGATACCATCAAGTTTAACTATTTTACCAACCATGCTTTGTCAAGTTGCAAGTCCAACTTGGTGGTAAAAATGACTTGCTTACTTGTAAGGTAGTAAGTGGTTTTTTTAACCTGTTTTTAGAATAAAATACTGTAAAATAGTATTAATGTAGTGATCCTTTATTGGGTTTGATCAAAAAACGGAAGTAGTGTATTGGTAAGTGGGGAAATGTCTTATTATTGAATTGGTGTCAATTTTTAAGATGATTTCACCATGAAGAAACTACTACCTTTTGATTGTTATTACTACAGCTTTATTTTTCAGTTAATAGCTAGAGTATCCCTTGCCCAAGGTTTGCGGGGGCTCTCATCCGTATTTTTGATTTTCAAGTCAAAGAATCAATTTGAAACATTTTCAAATAAAGACAAAAGGCCAGACCGACCAGAAGGTAATCGCCCAACATCGCAGCTTATCAGTGCGCTAGTCTTGTTTGGACTTTTTTTTACATTGGCCTATTCAGCCAGCGGGCAAAACTCTACTCTAGGAAAAGAGTTTTGGGTAGGATTTATGGAGAATGATTTTACTGAGGCAGCCGTTCTTGTTATTACTGCTGATGAGGAAGCGTCAGGAGCGATAGCGTATTTAGGACAAACCGCTCATTTTGATCTCCAAAAAGGAGAACAATATGTGCTGAAAATAAAACCTTATGAGGCGAATGTAATACATTACACGTCAGAAGAAATAGAAAATAAAGGGGTTTACATTACCTCGAGCGGTAGAGTAGCGGTTCATGCATTCAATGAACAACGATATTCGGCAGATGGAACAGTGGTTTTGCCAGTAAAGACGTTAGGAAAGGAATACTTTGTCACATCTTATTACGAGGAAGGATATGGCCCAGGTACTTTGCTGCTAGTAGCCGTGGAAGATGATACCAAGGTAGAGATCACCACCCCGGTAAATACCTTTAATGGAAAGCAAGCAAATACGCCTTTTTCCATTACGCTAGATCGTGGGCAAAGTTATCAGATCAAGGGATTTGGAGACCTGACAGGTGCCTACGTGAAAGTCTTGGGAGATGAGGTGGGAGCCTGTGGAAAGATTGCGGTCTTTGGAGGGAATTTGTGTACGACCATTGGTGACTGTCCGGCCTGTGACCATCTTTTTCAGCAGACTTACCCCATTAGCACTTGGGGTACCAGTTATATCCATGTAGGGCTGAAGGGGAGAACATCGGGTGAATTGGTTAGGGTGTTGGCATCCGAGGACGGAACAAAAGTCATCGTGGCGGGAGAAAATAAAGGAGAAATAGGACGAGGAGAATCTATGACGTTCGATTTGGAGCCGGATCAATCATGCAAAATAGAGACTTCTAAACCCTCATCTGTCACAGTTTTTTCCAAGGGGGCGTTTTGCAATAGCATGGAGGATGAGGAGTTGTACCATAACGGGGATCCATTTATGATCACCTACAGCCCGAGTGACCAATTTTTGAAGGATTTGGTGTTCAATTCCATGAAGTTGCCTGTCATTGAAAATCATTATGTTAATATTGTCGTAAAGTCAGGGACTCAGGGGCAGACGAAGTTGGATGGAAATTCGATTAGTGGTGAGTTTTCTCCACTATCGGGAGATGGTGATTTTCAGATAGCAAGGGTGCGCGTAGCAGAGGGAGCCCATCATCTGGAAAATCCAGAAGGGTTTGCAGCGTATGCGTATGGATTTGGGCGGACGGAATCCTACGGTTATGCAGCAGGTGCCGCATTGGACAATTTGAACTTGGATTTCTCCTCTAGTTATGAATTTGATGTTATTGGCGAAAAAGTGCCTTGCCTGAACCAAGAAGGAGCTTGGCAGGCCGATATTTCGGATCCTTTGTATAATTACATCGTATGGGATTTTGGTGATGGTACTGAATTGCAATATGGTCATGAGGTCACCCATACCTTTTCAGAACCTGGAAAGTACATCGTCAGTGTGACGGCATCCAAAAGCCCTAATTCTTGCAATGACATTGAAGAGGCTTCCTTGGAAGTAGTCGTTTTGGAATCAAAAGCTACGCTTGATGGAGAGGCAAATGTCTGTCCAGATGTAAAGGAAATCATGTATCGGTTAACTGACAAGGAGCACATTGCCCAGGGGGAATTTGAGGCCATTGGAGGAGAAATCGTAGAGAACTATGGTGATTCGGTTTTGGTAAAGTGGGGCCAAGAAGATCCCAATGCAAAGCTTGTTTTTATGCCGTTTTCTGATAATGGCTGCCCCGGAGAGCAGATAGAACTGGAAATAATAGTAGATCAGGGTTTGAGGGCTTTTCAGCCGATTGGTCCAGAAGTGGTGTGTTTTGACCTCAATTTCTCCCAAGTTTACTCAGCTGATCCCATAATACCGGGAAGGACATACGAATGGGAGGTTATGGAAGGGATAATATCCTCTGGACAGGGGACAGGTCAAGTGGAGGTATTATGGGATAAATCAGGAATAGAAGGTGCGATAGGTTACAAGGTTTTCAGTGATTCAAATAAGGTCTGCTCGGGAAATTCACCTATTGTAAAGGTGAAAGTAACCGATGAACTGGCCAGCTCTCATGTGACGAATGTGACTTGTTTTGGAGAATCATCAGGAAAAATCGAATTGGAAATTTTGGGAGGTACGCCTCCTTATCGCTATGAGTGGCAGCATGACCTTTCACTAAATAGAGCGGTAGCGGACAACCTTCCAGTAGGTACCTATTCGGTAACGATCACAGATAATTTAGGTTGTAGCCAGTTGGTCAAAGGGGTTGAAGTCGAAGAGCCTACCTTGCTTGAGATCGATGAACTGGAGGCATCACCTACAACTTGTCTAGGACGAGAAGATGGTATGGTTCGGATATCCATAAAAGGAGGGGTCTCGCCCTATCGGCTTAGCCATAATGGCCTTCGGGATTTTGAAGAAGAAATCGCCCTTTATGATTTGGCCAAAGGTTCTTATAGCATTGAGGTTTTTGACCAGAACGGCTGTGTGGTCACAGTGGATTTTGAGATTACTTCACCGCCATTCATCGAAGCGGATGTGAGACTGGTCAAGCCTGCCTGCCCAGGGGAGCAAAATGGAGCATTAGTGGTGGATACGGAAGGAATTATTGGCGCCCAAAATTTTCATTGGTTGAATAATGGACAGACGACTGCTTTGGCTATGGATCTGGAGAAGGGAGTGTATGAAGTAGAGTTTAGGGATGTCTACAATTGCATTTATGTGGGCAAGGGAGAGGTGGAGGAAAATGCTCCTGAGCTCCGGATGCCTACGGGATTTGATCCAAGGCAAGTGCCAGGAGTTTACGCGGGGGTGTCCAATTGTGAAGTTGACTTTGATTTATGGATTTATAACCGATGGGGGGAGTTGGTGTATTTTGGGGATACAGGTTGGGATGGTACGGTGAATGGGGAAAGAGCACCTGTGGGCTCTTATGCCTATACATTGAGGTACTATATGCCCTTGAGGGGACAGATCATGTAATCGATAAAAAGGGTGCTTTTATGCTCGTCCGCTAAGCTTTGTCACTTTTGATAATCCTCCGGTGATTTTGGGTTGGGGAAATTATCGCTTTCGTCTTCATCGGGACGTTTGTGTAGGCATTGAAAATCCTTTTCGATAAGAAGGATGTTTTCATGCGTCTTCCCTTGATGTTGGACATGTCTGATGCTGATCTCGTCTGTGGAGGCCCAGTCAAGAGCCAGTTCCTCAGGGAGTATGACTTTTAAGTGACCATCTTCAAAAAATGCTTCAACATCATCTGTCGAAGCGTCCAGTATCAGACTGTATTGCATGCCCATTTCAGAACTGCCCAGATAGAGGTGCTCGGTAACTGAATTGCCAGATGCGACTTCCTGTACTTCAGATTGGCTAAGCCGTAATCGAATGGAATTGTTATTGATGCGCAGTTTCATAAACCAGTTTTAGTTATGGATAAGTTTGAACGCCGACTTTGGGCTTTCGCAGACCGAACAACAATAGCTGCTTGGGAGTTTCAAGAAAGAAGTACCGGCTGGCACTTCTGCTTCTTCGTCACCATATTTTTCGTCATAAATGGTCAGGCAATTGGAGCACTGGTACTTTCTGTGTGGACGTTGGGATTTTTCTTTTTCCACTTCCCCGCTTTCTTCTTGGCTTTTTTGTGCTTCCAGCTGATCATAATATTTATAGCTGAGCTCGATCAGTAGCGGCGGAATGGTATCCAAGGGTACCTTTTTGGCATAATAGAAATATTCCGAGAGATTGGGGTTAAAATCCTTGGAGTACTGGATGTTAAAGGTGTCTGGTTCGGATTCCTTTTCTTTTTTGGCTTTTTCGATCGCCACGGAAGTGAATAAGGCCATGTGCTTGGTCTTGACCGAAAAGCTCAGCCCGTAAGTGCTGATGTCCTGCTTGTCCAGTGCCCTGACCAGGTAATTTTTAATGTCCAAAGCTTCTTCATCAAGAACAGGAAGATGCCAGTTGAGCTCTAGGGAACTGTGCCGGATATTGATACCAAACTTGCCCAATAATTTTTCCCAGCTCAATCGGTCTTTTTCAGCAATCCCCCTGACAATGATCGATTTCCAGGGTGTAAGTGAGATTTTTCCTATGTTGGTATCAATGCACAGCTGACAAAGTGCCTTGAGGAAGTTGATGGTGAACTTGTTGTTTCGCCAGTAGAGCCCCAGCCAGTATTTTCCACCTACGATACGGTTCATTCCTTCATAGTAAGGGGAAGTGGCTTCCGGGTAGTCTAGTTCTTGCTCAACAGGGCTGGTGTTGGGGGCGGTGATGCTTTTGGCTTTTTCATAGATTTCCGGATATTTCAATCCACTTTTTACAGGGTTGATTTCTTCGATGACCTTGGCCATTCGTGCGAGATCGTATCCGTAGATAAGGTCGGGCGCACACCACGGCTTGGCATCGATTTCCGAAAACCTAAGGTACAAGTACCAATAATTGTCAAAAGAAGAAGCAACAAAGTTGATATTACCAGTAAATAACGGCACTAAACTCTGTACGGGATCAGTGATATTGATCTTTAACTTGGGCAGGTAGTCAAAGGTGTCCAAGATGTAGTGGTAAGTATGGGAAGCCAGCCAGTGGGTGGTAGGCATCACATCCAAGGCTGTATAAGACGTCACGATGTTATGGAATTCTTCTCCATCGGTATCGTAAGCCGTATTAATGGCATTGAAGGTTTCTTCCAATGTCTTCAGGTTTTTGTCCTTTACGGGAAAAAGAAGGTCCTGCCTGGAGCCCAAGTGGATATAGTTGGTGCCAAGTTCATTGGCCGTGTTGATGGTCTTCAGGAAATCACCAGGTGAGATAATGCCACCTTTTACAAATACCCTTACTAAGTCCGCTTTTTGCATTTTCTGATTACTTTATGCTATTGTAAAGTTAAGGTTTTAAAAGGAAAGATCGTCCCTATGGCGTCTAGCATTTACCTGATATAGGGAGATAGAGCACATTGGGAGATTGGTTTTAAGTATGGGCAGAAGTGGACATGATGAACAATAGTGGTTGTTTTTCAAAGGTTCCACATAGTCCGTTCATCATGCCAATTGCCTGCTTATGCCTTGACCAGTGTCGGTAGTGCTGATTCCAGGATACTCTTTACTTCTGGTTTGCAACTTCCACAGCCCAGGCCTGCGCCAGTCTGCTGACAAAGCTGCCTGAATTCATGGCAGCCACCTTGAATGGCTTTGGAGATATTGCCCGTGCCCACATTGCCACAGGAGCAGACCATTTCTCCGATCATTTCCTCTTTATTGGAGTTGCCCCTGAGTAGTTCTTGTCGTTTTTTGGATAATTCCGTCCTTTCTTCGATGAGGCTCTTGAATTCCGCAAACTCGGATTTGTCTCCCATCAGAATGGCGCCCACCAATCGGTCCTGGTGGACGATGCATTTTTTATAATACGTCTGAGCGGTATCGATCAAGAGGATTTCTTCATACCCTTCGCCATTGGCAGGGACTTCAGGGATCCCTATGGAGCAAAGGTCCAGGTCGGCAAATTTCAGGATGTTCATCGGAATGGATCCTTTGTACAGGCTGAGGAGATCACCCGTGATGAAGCGTGCCGCAATATCGGCCTGCATTTCCGCCGCAGCAGTGATACCGTTCAGCTTGCCCTTGTGTTCGGCGATTTCGCCCATGGCAAAGATGGAAGGATCGCTGGTCTGCAGGTAGTCGTTGACCTTAATGCCCCGGCCACAGCTTAGCCCGACAGATTTGGCCAGCTCCATATTTGGCCTGGTACCGATAGCCAGTACCACAGCGTTGCAATGGATCTCCTGGCCACTTTTAAGGCGGACATTGACTTCCTTACTGCCTTCATGACTGTCCAAGTGTGCGATTTGGTTGTTCATATAGAGCTTGACGCCCATTTCTTCTATTCGCTCACGCAATAATGAACTGGCCATGGGGTCCAGCTGTCGCTCCATCAATCGGGATCCAAGCTGGACAATGGTCACACCGACATTGATTTCCCGAAGGGCTGCCGCCAATTCCAGCCCGAGTAGGCCTCCTCCGGCGATCAGTACATCACCTTCATAATTGAGGTATTCCTTGAGCTTGTCCGCATCATGACGGCTTCTCATGGTGAAGGTGCCCGGCAAATGCATCGGCATATCCGGTGGGATAAATGCCCTGCTGCCCGTCGCCAAGATCAACGTGTCGTAATGATGGACTCGTCCTTTTTCGTCTGTGACGGTTTTATTGGACCGGTCAATGGACTCAATGCCGTTTTCCACGTATAGTTGGATGTTCAGCTTTTCCATTTCCGATAGGGACTTGAACTTTAGCAAGTCTTCCCAAGCCTTGTGCCGGTTGACATAGTCGGGAAGCAGTACACGGTTATAGAAGGGGTACTTTTCCTTAGAAAATACGTGGATGTCATCTCCTTCATTAAATTCCCGGTACGTGTTGATAAAACGGTATGCCGCTGCTCCAGCGCCAACGATGACGATTTTTTGTCTTGGTTTGACATACTTGGCCACCTGAACAGTAGAAAACTTAAAGTCCGGCTGCTTCGATACCGGGTCAATGCCGTTTCCGGTCAGGTTGTTGGTGCGTGAAAAGTCATTTTGCAGGATTTTGCCCCAGTGCATCGGAAGGAATACGACACCTTTTTTGATCTTGTCCGTCACCTGTGCATGGACGCGTACTTCACCACGCTTACCGGAGATCAGCACCGTTTCGCCATCTTTGATGTTTCTGGAGACGGCATCTTCGGGGTGTATTTCGAGAAATGGACTGGGGATATGCTTGTTCAGCTTGGCCACTTTGCCAGTACGGGTCATGGTGTGCCATTGGTCGCGGATCCGGCCTGTGGTGAGGACCAATGGGTAATCGTCAGATGGGAGTTCTGTTTTGTTTTTTGGGCCGTTTGCAAGGATTTGAGCCCGGCCATTTGGAGTATAGAATTTTTTATCGGTAAAGAGTCGGACAGTTCCACCTTTTGTTTTATCAGTAAAAGGCCACTGGACGGTTCCGTTGGCTTTTAGGTAATCATAGTCCAAGCCAGAAATATCGATGTTGGTGCCTTTGGTCAGCTGGCAGTATTCTGCATAGACCTCCGCCATATTGGCAAAATCAAAGCCGCTATAATTCATTTTTTTGGCAAAGCGCAACAGGATTTCTGCGTCCGGCAATGCTTCTCCAGGAGCATCGGTAAACTTGTTGAGGTAACTGATGCGACGCTCAGAATTGGTCATGGTACCCTCTTTTTCGCCCCAGCCTGCAGCTGGAAGGACCAGGTCCGCATGTGGGATGGCCTCTGCTTTGGCAGAAATGTCCTGAACCACCACAAATTTTGCTTTTTTCATGGCTGCTTCTACACGGCGGGCGTCTGGCATGCTGACCAAAGGGTTGGTACAGATGATCCAGAGTGCCTTGATAGAGCCGTCTTCCAGTCCTTCAAAGATCTGGGTGGCTGTTTTTCCTGGTTGGTCGGGAAGGTGGTCCACTCCCCAGAAGTCAGCGACTTCCTGTCGGTGATCAGGATTGAGCAGGTTGCGGTGCGAGGCCAATAAGGTGGCCATTCCGCCTACTTCGCGGCCGCCCATAGCGTTGGGTTGGCCGGTAAGGCTAAAGGGACCCGAACCAGGCTTGCCTATGTGTCCTGTAATGAGGTTCAGGTCGATAAGTGCGAGGTTTTTATTGACTCCTTCTGCGCTTTGGTTGAGTCCCATGGCCCAGAGTGACAGGAATCCCTTGGCATCGCCTATGTAGGATGCTGCTAGCTTGATGTCCTCTACAGGGACTCCACAGGTAGCTGCGGCTGCTGCCAAGGAAGTTTCCATTACCAGTTCTTTATAGGCTTCGAAGCCGTCTGAATGGTTTTGGATAAAATCCATGTCAATGTCCCCGTTTTCGATCAAGCAACGGCCAATGGCCAAGTACAGGGTTTCGTCAGTGCCTGGATTTAGCTGCAGGTGAAGGTCTGCCAGTGAGCAGCTCTGCGTCACCCGTGGATCCACGACGATGATTTTAGTGTCGGGATTTTCTTCTTTGTGCTGTTCTACCCTTCTCCAGAGAATGGGGTGGCACCAAGCGGGGTTGGCGCCAGCCACCAAGAAGCAATCTGCTAATTCGATGTCTTCATAGGCAATGGGCACACTGTCCTCCCCCAATGTTTTGATATATCCCATCACTGCCGAGCTCATGCAAAGCCGGGAGTTGGTGTCGATATTATTGGTCTTTAGGTAGCCTTTGGTGAGCTTATTGACCAAGTAGTATTCTTCCGTAAGACACTGGCCGGAGACGTAGAAAGCTACAGAATCCGGTCCGTGTTTGTTGATAAGTGACTTGAAAACGGCAGCCGCACGATCAAGGCCCGTATCCCAGTCCACTCTTTCAAGTGGATGGGATTTGCCCCAGCGCATTTGTGGATACTGCAGTCGGTCAGATTTGTCTTCGACCACGTAATGCAGGTTCATGCCCTTAGAGCATAGCATGCCGCGGTTTACGGGGTGGTTGGGATCGCCTTCTACGGTGGTCCTTCCTTTATTGTCCTTGTTGACAATGATCCCGCAACCTACTCCGCAGTAAGAACAAGTACTTTTATAGCTTTCAGGTTTGGCCGTTGACATGGGGTAGAATGTTTAGCTTTAGCTTTTTACATATTCGGGCTGAAGATTTTTTTCAGATAAAGAAGCGTCCATCTCGGTTTTAGCTGCTTTTTCATCTTCAGAAGAAAATCTTACCAATAAGGATACTGCACT
The DNA here is from genome assembly GCF_003260975.1 of Echinicola strongylocentroti. Classification (NCBI taxonomy): domain Bacteria; kingdom Pseudomonadati; phylum Bacteroidota; class Cytophagia; order Cytophagales; family Cyclobacteriaceae; genus Echinicola; species Echinicola strongylocentroti. Next base: position 3,996,067 of record NZ_CP030041.1, read on the forward strand.
GATGGCCGTTACGGAGATCCCCAGGATGGTCAGGGCTTCTCCATACGAAATGCCCTCCATCTTAAACAGGAATCCGGCAAAAACAGCCCCGGCATTTCCGCCAGCACCTACGATACCAGAAATGGTTCCGATGGCTTTTTTATTGACAAATGGCACAACCGAGAAGGTGGCGCCTTCTGCCATCTGGACAAATAGGCTGAAAAGAATCATGGTGCCTATAGCAAGGGGCAATACCGTCATCTGCGCAAAGAGCGTCAGTGCAAGTCCTTCCACCAAAAGTACGGCTCCAAGGAATGCTACACGGCCTTTAAGTCCCCACTTGATGCCGGCTTTGTCGCCGAACATACCGCCCACAGAGCGGGCAAATAAGTTCATTACACCAAAAAGACCAGCTATCAAACCTGCCGTTTTGAGGTCCAGTTTGAAGAAATCGTGGTAATATATGGCCGCCACGTTGTTAATGGTCAGCTCAATGCCGAAGCAGGCACCATAGATCAGGAACAAGGCCCAAACACGGTGATCAGAAATGGCTGCTTTGAATGCACCTTGTCCGTCTGCTTTTTTCTTTTTCTTATAATCGAGGTCTGCTTTGCTCAAATCACTGATATTCCCTTCTGGGAAGTCAGTAGTCCATTTGTAATAAGCAATACCTGTGAAGATCATTGCAATCCCTGGTACCACCATCGCGTATCTCCAAGCTTGGGCGTCCAGGTATCCGAGCGATATAAAAAGACCAAAGATCAATGGCATGACCATCTGGGTCACACCACCGCCCATATTTCCCCAACCTGCGGATGTAGCATTGGCAGTGCCCACGCAATTGGGTGCAAACATCACGGATGTGTGGTACTGGGTGATGACAAAGGATGATCCTATCACCCCAATGGCCAATCTGAAAAGTAAAAAGGATTCATAACTGTTACTGAGTCCGATAAGCATCACTGGAATAGAGCCTAAGATCAAAAGGTAGGTGTAGGTGATTCTTGGCCCAATGCGGTCAACTAGCCAGCCGATCATAAGCCTGGCGATGACAGTGATCGATACCGAAGCGATGATGATGTTACCGATCTGTGACTTGGTCAGGTCCAGCTCATCACGTACTATGGTCATCAGTGGGGCTACACCGAACCAACCGAAAAAGCATAAAAAGAAGGCAAACCAAGAAAGGTGAAAGGCCCTCATTTGCGGAGTTTTAAAATCCAGCAATCTAATGGAAGTGGCTTTTTTTGCTGCTTGTTTCATGATATTATTGGTTAATCGTTGGACATCTGGTTTGAATAGCTTTTTGAAGTAAGTTTAAATGGAAACGGGAACCGGGCCGTTTGCTCGGAGTCCCGTTCCAAAGCAGAGAACTATTTATCTTTGAAAGACCGTAGATGGTCTAAAGGTGGTAGTAAACCAACCTTTGTTCTACTTAATAGCACTTCGGATGAAGTGTATGGTCGTCTTTATGGAAATCAGCATTTTTACGTAGTTATGGTTTGCTGAAAACTAAGTGGTTATTTGGGGCTAAAGTCCATGACTAATTCGCGCTATGTAAGAACTAAAGCACATAGAAAGGTATTAATGCGTATTCCTTTTACTCACTGAAATACCTTATCTATGTGTTTAGCTGCTAGTGGATTAATGTTTTAATGAACTACTAACAAGTGCTAAGGTAGGTAATAATTTTTAAAATACGTATAAGTACGTAAAAATATTTACGTAAAAAATTAATATTTACGTAATTTGACTGATTATTAGTTGTTTTTCAAACCGTGAAATATGTATATCCGCAATGATACCAGTAATCACAGGGGTATGAAATAGGTCCTCACAGAAACCACGGAAATCTCAGAATAGCGTTGTTTCATTCTGGGTTTTCTGTGCGTTCAGCGAGAAATAAAAACTACTGGCAAGAAAGCGTATAATCAAACCGTGAAATTACGTGTTTTGGTAGCAAGGAAATAGTACGGGACTAATCAGTAGTAGCGCAGGTGACCGATTCAATGGAGGGGGATTTGGAGGAGTTTTTTTATGCAAACGACATGATGGGCCAGGGAATAAACCTTAAATTGTGGGAGTGTTTTCCAACAATAGATAGATCAAAACAATGAACAAGGATACCTTGAGTTTTCTGTCGGCCTTAGCCGAAAATAACAGCAAAGAATGGATGGATGCCAATCGGGAATGGTATCAGGGTACCCGGAAAGGTTTTCTGGAAACGGTAGAAGCCTTATTGGAAGAGCTGAAAAAGGTGGAGCCAGGATTGGCAGGCCTTCGGCCAAAAGACTGTGTGTTCCGACAAAACCGTGATATCCGCTTCAGTGCCAACAAGGCTCCTTATAAAAACAATATGGGCGGCTATTTTTCTCCAGGTGGGAAAAAATCCGTTGGTCCAGGGTATTATCTGCATATACAGCCTGGCGAATCCTTTTTGGCTGGTGGTATCTGGATGCCTGCGGCGGAGGAACTGAAAAAAATAAGACAGGAGATTGACTATGCGGGAGAAGAGTTAAAAAACATCATTGGGCAGCCTGCATTCAAGTCTTCGTTTGGGGAGATCCATGGAGAACGGCTGAAAACCTCTCCACGGGATTATAGTACAGATCATCCACATATCGACCTGCTACGACTGAAGAGTTTTGTGGTAACCCATTCATTGACTGACGAGGAGGTGCTTTCCGATGGTTTGGTGGAGACTTGTCTTGGTTATTATTCCAAAATGGAGGATTTTCATGCATTCCTAGCCCGTGCAGTCGATGATGCCGAGAGTGGGGAAGGGATTATTTGAGATGTTAGATGTGAGTATTGAGTCTTGAGACATGAGTATTGAGGCTTTTGAGACATCCATCTTCTGTATTGAGATCCTTCCTCTTCCTCGTTATGGCCTAAGGGCCATTGAGGTTTTTCCTAATTGTCAATTACAGCAGGTGTTTTTCGATCATCATGGCGACGCCATCTTCCTTGTTGCTGGCGGTGATTTCATCGGCGACAGCTTTGACCTCTTCGCGGGCATTGCCCACAGCCACTCCATGGCCTGCCGCCTTGAGCATTTCGATGTCGTTATAGTTGTCTCCAAAGGCAATGACTTCCGAAAGTGAGATGCCGTATTTTTTTGCAAGTAACTGTTCCAGTGCGCTGGCTTTGGAAATGGCTTTCGGGGCGATTTCGATATAAGTGTCCTTGGAGCGATAGAGGTGGAGGTCCTCGTTTTTGCCTGCTTCCAATGTGCTGAAGAGGGCGTCAATTTCATCAGCGGGTCCCATGCACATGACCTTGTGCGCTCCTGCTTGGCGAGATTGCCAGTCGGGAAGGACTTCTTGCCAAGCTCTAATCACTGGTTTTACCTTGGTGCTGGTGATCTCCCGCTGTGTCCAAAAGTCATCTTGGGGTGCATACCACTCATCCTCATGGTAAACACTGATATGGATGTCGGTACCATCAGAAATTTCTTGGATGTGATGACAGATGTCCAAGGGGATCTTTACCGTGTCCAACAGCTCATATTCCTCCTCGTGGCCATTAAAGTGAATGACATATCCGCCGTTATAGCAGATCATTGGATTGTGGAGGCGCTTCATGGTTGCCTGAAGGTGCCGCATGGCACTTGGCATTCTGGAAGAGGCCAGAATTACGGGAAAATCCGCAGGAAGCTGTGCGATGGCATCAAGGGTTCTGGCCGAAATTTCCCTGTTCTTATCCAATAGCGTACCGTCAATGTCGGTACAGAGGGCTTTAAATTGCATGGTTTACTTTATTGACTCAAAATTGTCGTAAGATAAGAAACTGAACCCGATTACCCCTATGAATAGAAAAGTTAATGCTACCGTAATGGCATATAGAATCAGGGCAGCTTTGGCGTAATTTGCTTTGGTCGTAGGGGTGGTTTTGTCCACAGCCCATACGATCAGCATGATAAATCCAACGACCGGAAGCCCGGAAATCAGTAAGGTGATGATCCAGTCTCCTACAGACATAGGGAGGTTTTTGTCAGCTTGGTGAGGAAGATTATAGTCCATGTGAAGTATTGTTTATGGGTTGGGGAGTTAATTGAAATGCTAATTGGAGCTCGTAGTTTCCTTGGTCAAACTGGCCACCTCAAAAAGGTATTGGCTTTGATAAATGGCTTTGAAGGGGTCCGATTCATCTGTTTTGATGATGAACACTTCGATGTTTTGGTAATCCTCACTGTCTGAGGCCTCGATAAATACCTTGGCACATTTTCGGGCAATGTTCGCTTCGTTTTTGTATAATTCAGGAAGGGTGCCATCATAAAGCCTCAGTTCTATTTTGCTGCTGTCATTGTTGTAGTCTTTGTGAAAACTGGACTCCACTCTTCCAAATCCCCCGACAGCCCTGACTTCTTCAGAGCCTTTGAAGAAGTCACTACTGGCAATCCATTCGATCAGTTTTTCAGGGTTGCAGCTACAGCTGCTGAGAAAAAAGCAGCCGCAGAATACCAGCCAGTAGGATAATTTCAATGGTCTCATAGATAAAAGTTCTTCTCAAATTTAACCTAAAATAGGGGAAGTCAAAATTTAATTTCCTATTATAAAACCTTACATCATGTAGTAGAAGCAATCATTGATGCGGGATTTTCGGTTTCTGTCTTTAGGATTTCCCCAAAGGAAAAGGTACCGGAAGGAAACCTCATGGGCACCTTTGGTCTGGCTGCCGATCGGGGATAGCTGATAGTCATAGCTGTAGCCAATCACAAAGCCAGACTCCAGTTTTACCCCAAGCAGGGCAATGATGGAGTCATGATTAGGGCTGTTTTGGGTGCCGGGAATACCTCTGTAGCCAATCCCCCCGATGACTTTTCCGTATAGCAGCTGGGTGCCCAGGTCCAGTTGCTTAAAGGGGCCTTGTTGTTTATAGCTGGCCAATAGTGTGATTTGATTGTCAAAATGGGATCCCCATTGATAGTTGGACCCGAGAGGAAAGCTATAACCGCCATGTGCTCCAATTTTTAGTGGAAGGGTGTGTTGGTTTTCCTCAGGAAAAAAGCTCAGGCGTGGTTGGTTGACATGGTGGGCAGCCAGTCCAAAAAAGAAGAAGTCGTTGTTTACCAGTGTCCCAAACGAAATGTCCAAGTAACTGTAAGGCTCGAAGTTGGGGAGCTGATCCAAAGTGCTCGGGGCTACTGTCTGTGAGAAGAGGTTGATCTGGTCGCCAAAGATAAGGTTGTCCAGCACCGCGCTTCTTTGGACGATCGCAGCCTGGCCCCCAAACCTGAAGTTCCACGTTTCGGCCAATTGCAGGTTGTAGGCATAGAAAATAGAGATGTCACTGGTGTTGATCTTCATGTTGGATTCCCGAAAGCTATTGACGGCGATACCGACCCCACTGTTGAGGTCAAAGCTGTAATGGTCCATGTAGGCTGAATAGGCCGTAAAATCATTGGAAAGCCCCGGCCATTGTTTCCGGTAGTTGGCGCCTATACGTGTCAGTTCGGTGGATCCTGCCATTGCCGGGTTGAGATAGAGTGGAGCGGCATAGAACTGCGAATACTGAAAATCCTGCGCATTGGAACTTCCGAAGGCCAATGTCAACATAAGCAATACTATGGTGAGCTTTTTCATCATTTTAAGAGCATAAATACATCAGTCATCGAGTCCTTACGGCCATCCAGCGTCGTAAAGTTCAGTTTGTACACATAGTTGCCTGCGTCAGCAGGTGTGCCATTGACGGTGCCATCCCATCCAGGGGTATTCAGGTCCTCTGTCCGGTAAATGACCTCTCCCCACTTGTTCAATACCATAAACTCCAGTTCAGCGATCAACCGAAATTTCGGGAAGAAATGGTCGTTCAGTCCGTCCCCATTGGGCGAGAAGACGTTGGGCATCATGACAAAATGGTCCGTTACCTCTACGTTTAGCGTGGTTTCCGAAGTACAGCCAAAGGAATCGGTGACCAGCAAGGTAGCTTGGTAGTTTCCCGCACTTTTATAAATGTGTATGGGGTTTTCTTCTGTACTGGAGCTGCCGTCGCCAAAGTCCCAAAAGTAACCTGTAATATCGCCAGAAGACAGGCTTTGGAAGGTGACTTCAAAATGGGCCAAATGAGCATTGTGCGTAGCAAATCCCTCGGAGTTAACTTCTGCATCTACTAAGGTAGGCGGGTTTTCGACAGCAAAAGACTCAGTCACCAAGCAGCCACTTCCGTCTGTGATTTCTGCGGTGAAGAGTCCTGATTCCGTAGTGGTCATTTTTAGCCCTTCTTCAGTGACATCCCCGCCGGACCAATTGATGGCGTATGGAGGAGTGCCACCCGTGATGGATAGCGTAATTTCTTCGGTTACTTCTTTTGTCTCACAGGATATTATTGTATTCCTGATATTATTGACCGTGATCGGGGATGGCCGTTTGATTTCCATTTGGCGAACGACACTGCAGCCTGCGTTATCGGTGACGTTGACTTCATATTGTCCGGCGGTAAGCCCGCTAAGGTCGGTAGTGGTGGCGCCATTGCTCCAGTTAATGGTATAGGGAGGGGTGCCGCCAGAAATGCCAATGGAGATATTTCCGCTTTGGGGGTCGGTACAGTCAAGGGCGTCGGTAATTTGGCTTTCGATGACCAAAGGGGCAGGTTCCAGGATATTGAATTCCCTTCTGATGCTGCATCCGTCTGACTGCTCCAACGTAACCCCGTAAGTACCGGCAGATAAGTTGAAGATGTTTTCCAGCTCAGTGCCGTGATCCCAACGGATGGTGTATTGTAGGTCGTTTTGTTCGAGGTTTAGGCGGATGCTTCCATCATTTGCGCCAGCACAGGAAATCTGGTTGACCTCTGGGGTCAGCTGAAAAATAGGAGCATCCTCAATGGTGATGTTTTCAGTTTTGATACAGCCAGCTTGGTCTTCCACGGTGACTGTATACGTGTCCGGGCCGAGGTCTGTGAAGGCCGACAGGGAGGAGCCAAAATTCCATGAAACGGTATATGGAGCTACGCCTCCTTGGATATCCAATGTTAACGAACCGTCATTAGCGCCATAGCAGGAAATATCCTCTTTTTGATAGCCAATAGTCAGGGGGCTGTCCGGCTCGGTAATGGACACCGGCCCAAAGTCGGTCGGGCAATTCTCTCCGTTATACACCGTGACGGTGTACATTCCTGCGGGCAAGTTGCTGATGCTCGCCTCAGTAGCTGGATAGGACTGCCCGTCTTTTTGCCATTCATAAGTGTATGGGATATTGGGGTTGCCTCCTGTGGTTTCTATTGAAATGGTCCCAGTGGCCTCTCCAGCACAATAAACAGGAGTGGACCCTGCTAAATTCACCTCTACCTGGTTGGGCTCTTCCAGCGTGTAGGATGCTGTGCTCGAGCAGCCGGATCCATCCTGAACGGTGAGTAGGTAAGTGCCTGCTCCCAAACCTTCTATAAGGGGAGTGGTGGAGGTGAAGCCATTAGGACCAGTCCATGCATAGCTATACTGACCATTGCCTCCAGAAGGGACGGCTTCTATCTGTCCGTCGTTTGCTCCAAAACAACTAATGGGATAGCCACTAAAATCCGCAATGTCTGCTTGAATGACAATATCAGGATAGACCGTTATCGAATGCGTGAGCAGATTGCCTGCACAGTCGCCCTGGGACTGGGCAGAGCTGCTGACAGAAAAGACCACCTCAATTGGGGCATTGGTGGGGTTGGTCAATTCCATGGGGGGGATGGTGGCGGAATTGCCAGAGGGCACGACTCCTTCTGCGCCATTTGCGACGGCTGTCCAGCTGAAGGTGGCATCGGGAATATTACTGGAAATCGTCACCTCTTGGCTCGTGCCGCCACTACAGATTTCTTGACTAACGGAAGAAAGGGTTAAGTTGGATGAAGGGATAACTGTCACATCAAGCAAAAATGGCTCTCCCTGACAGCCTTCTCTGATTGGGGTGATTTCATAAGTAGCCGTAGCGGGAGCATTTTCAGTGTTTATCAAGGTTTGGCTGATGGATGGGGAAGCGGTGGGGGAGTCGCTGGTGCCTTCTAGTGATCCCGAATTGATTATTGCCCAACTGTAGCTAGCGCCTGGGATATGGTCGTTCGGCAGGTAGTTGAAGGTTTCTCCATTACAGATTTCCAATGCAGCCTCTTGGTGGGCCAGCTCTGGCTGAACCGTAATGGTGTAAGTGGCCGGTTGGACAGCGCAGGCTCCCTGAGTAGAGGAGGTGATATTAGCGGTTATGCTGACCTCAACAGGTGCGTTGGTCTGGTTAATGAGCGTTTGGGCTGGGATGACGGTGGAGCCACTGACAGTGCCTCCCGTCACTGGGCCAAAATCCGCTGTCCATTCCAGTGTAGTGCCTGCATCGGAACTGAGTGTTACGGCAGTGGTGGTTTCACCGGAGCAGATCACTTGGTCGGGCTGGGAAAAAGTGATGATAGGGGCCGGGTCTACTGTTACGGCCACCTCATCAGTGGTCGTACATCCTGTCTCGGTATCCGTGACCAGCAATGTGAATACCGTGCTTGTCGTAGGACTGGCAGTGGCCACAGGCGAATTGGCATCGGTGATGGGGCTGTTATTGGCGCTGGACCATTGGAAGCTGAGGTTTTCGGTGTCGGTTACCTGAGCCGCAAGAGAGAAGGTCTCACCGAGGCATATGATGCCATCTTCGCCCGCACTTACCACTGGAGGTAGGTCGTAGGAAAAGGAGACCGTTTTCGATGTTACACCACACCCAGAAGAAACTGAAAGCGTGATGGATTTTTCCCCTGGTGTTCCAAAATCAATTTCCCCAGGATCGGCATCGGTGGAGGAGGACGGCGTACCTCCAACAAATGTCCATTGATAGGTGACATCACTGTTGTCGCAAACTTCCACTGTTGCTTGGGGTGTGAAGACTGTAGGCTCACAAACACTTGGGATAGGAGCGAGCTCGACCAAGGGTGGAGCGTAGACTTCTACTTCTTCACTAGCGGAAAAAGTGCCGCAATTGGTGGTCATGCTCAGGTTGATAATGTAGCGGCCTGGGCCATTAAAGTTAAACGTGGGACTGGAAGCATTCTGGTCAAATCCTTCTGCAAATTCCCAGTCGGAGCCAGTGCCACAAAACTCACCTTGGTACTGCACTGACCAGTTGTAGACCGCATCTTCTCCACAACTGGTATCTACAAAGGAGGTATTGGAGGTGGTGACCGACAAGGGACCGCAGCCACTTGTGGTACTTAGCTCAAATGCAGGTTGTGGAATTTCGTTTACACAGATTGTTTTGACCTCTTCGTTGATGCCGCAGCGGTTTCCGGTGATCAACCGGATGGTGTAGGTGCCGGCTTCCGAAAAGACCGGGTTGATGATTTCGGAGCCATTGGTCCAGGAGTTAGGCGCATTTGGGTTGATACGGGTTCCCAGAGTGCCTTCGGGAAGCTCCCAGCCAGTTGCTGGGCTGATTTCCCAGACAAAAATCCCTAAATCTTCACATTGCCCGTTGGTGGTTACTTCCCCGCCAAATTCAGTGAGGTTTTGGATGGGGATGGGGACATCTACACAGACGGGCTCTTCCGGTGCATCAAATTCCGGATCGGGAATTTCTGAAACATATATTGGTGAAACTACCGCGGCTGATGCCGAGCAGGGGTTAGAAGCAGTGATGCTGACCGAGTAGGAGTTGGGAAAGCTGCCGCTGTTTACCCCACAGGAGGATTCTTCAAAGGTGTGGGTAACCGATGCTGGAGGAGGGTGGCTGAATGTTTCCGGTGGAGAGCCATCGGAATAGTCCACGGTGTACATTGTCCCCGTAGGGTTGTTTTCTGTTCCGGTGATGGGAAAAGTGAGGGTTTGTCCCCCACAGACATTGGTGTTGCCGGGATTGCCCAGTCCCACTGCGGGGTTGGATCCTACAAATATTCCATACTCTTCAGTAGCGGTACATCCCGATGGGCCTGTGACCGAATAGATAAGCCGGTAAACGCCCATGCTGTAAGCATGCGAGAGCTCTGTCCAGTCTTCCCCCGTGAATTTTTCTGAACCATCTCCCCAGTCCAGCTCATAGGAAACATTGGTTTCCCGCGTGGTAGATTGGTTGTAAAAGGTGAATTGGGAATCGTCATTTTCACAAATAATGACATACTGCAGGTCGTCGAAGTCTACATCGTCTTGTTCGGTGCCTACTGCCAAGGAAGGTGCTTGGTTTAGCGTGATTTCCTGCGTGGCGGTGTTCTGGCTGCCGTCTGATTCTGTGACGGTCAGGGATACCGTGAAGGTTTCCATGGCGGTGCCCGGGGTTCCTATAAATTGGTGTACGGGGTTTTGTTCATTGGAAATATTTTGCTCTCCAGCGTTGGGGTCGCCAAAGTTCCATTCATAGGCGACGATATCTCCAGTGGATAAGTCTGTTAAGGCAATGTCGTTCCTGCTACATTGAACATTGGTATCGAATTCAAAAGCCGCCACAGGAATGGCCATGTCATTTTCAATGGAGTGGTGGTGCCAGTTACCCACTAACGCATAGGTTGTTACTGTTGCCAGAATGAATCCGCCAGCAAGAAAAATGAGGTAAAGGAAAAGGTAGCGTTTTGAGTTTTTCATGAAAAATTAAAACAACCCCGGGAATTGTGTGGATAAAGGTTTACTAAATTTTATGTGTCTCTGCAATGACACCAGTAATCACAGCAATAGTAAATAGGTACTCACAGAAACCACTGGAATCTCAGAAAAGCCTTATGTCATTCTGGATGTTCTGGGTGTTCCGTGAGAAATAAAATCTACTGGCAAGAAAGCGTATAATCAGACTAAATTTAATATTTCAAAAGGAAACTTCAGCTTTTAATGCTTTTTTATTTGTTTAAAATACATAAAAATATGTATAAATTATCGTTTCTATGTGTCAATTTTACTTGGACTTTTATGAATGGCCTATGGAAGAGTAAGATATGAGTAGTCGTCAATTACAGGCAGAGAATAATTAGCAGGCAAGGATGTTAATTTGACCTTCCTTTTATAAATTAGCTTCTTAACCACTGGAAATGTCATTTTTCAAACCTGCAGCATTAAAGAGTTTTATTTTAGGTCAATATTTCACTGATGGCGTGAAAATGACGCTGGGTGTATTGTTGCCGGCTGTAGTATTTTCATTAATGGGGGATTTTAGGACAGGGATCAGCATATCGCTTGGAGCATTTCTGGTAAGTATTTCTGATAGTACTGGTCCTTTGGAACATCGAAGGACGGGGATGTTGGCGAGCTGCGGCTTTGTTTTTTTGAGCGCTTTGGTGACGGGTGTGCTGAATAAATACCCCATGTTGATGGGGGTTGAAATTGCCGTGTTTTGTTTTGTGTTTGCGATGTTTACCGTGTATGGCACCCGAGCTGCTTCTGTCGGGGCGGCGGCTCTTTTGGGAATGGCCATTTCGATGGACCCACAAAAGACAGCAGCCGCTTTTTGGCTGTATGCCTTGATGGTTTTGGCAGGAGGGGTTTGGTACACGTTGCTGAGTTTGTCGATTATGCAGATCAGACCTTATCGGGTGGCTCAACAGGCCTTGGGCGAAAGTGTGCTGAAGGTGGCGGCATTTTTACGTCAGAAGGCGGCTTTTTATGCTACCGATACCGATGTCGAGGCCAACTACCGAAAACTGGCCGCCGTGCAAGTGGAGGTCAACGAGCATCAGGACAGTGTGCGGGAGTTGCTTTACAAAACTCGCAAGCGAGTGGGCGAATCCATAAGTTCGGGGCAGTTGCTGCTGGTGATTTTTGTGGATATGGTGGATATTTTTGAGCAAATGATGGCTTCTCACTATGATTATAAAAGACTCAGGGAGCTGTATGGCCAATACCGGGTATTGCATGATTTTAAGAGGGGAATACAGCTGGTGGCGGAAGAGCTTTCTCGGCTGGGCTATGCCTTGATCAATAATGAAAAGCCAAAGCATCCACATTATCCGATTGATTTTTTGGAAAACCTAAGGACAGAAATAGAAGAGCTCGAAAAGTCAGGGGTGAAGTGCCTGATGCTTCGGAAGATTTATGCCAACCTGGCTTCCATTACCGCACGGGTAGATGATATTTATAATTACTTCTATGAAGACCAATTGACCTTTATTTCCCAGACGCGTGAACAGAGCCTTTCCAAATTTGTAGGGCACCAAAGTTTCTCCCTAAAGTTGATCATCGATAATTTATCCCTTGAGTCAAATGTCTTTCGGCATGCACTCCGGCTGGCAGTGACATGTTTGTTGGGGTATTTGATTTCCCTTCAGCTTTCTTTAGGTAGCCACAGCTATTGGGTGGTGCTGACTATATTGGTGATATTGAGACCGGGGTTTAGCTTGACCAAACGGAGGAATACGCAGCGCATTTTGGGGACGCTTATAGGAGGGCTCACTGGAGTGCTTATTTTGTACCTAGTGCCGGACTTCACTGTAAGATTCGTTTTTTTGGTGCTGTTTATGGTGTTGGCGTATAGTTTTCTCCGGATCAGGTATTTTTTGGCGGTGGTGTTTATGACACCGTTTATATTTATCGTGTATTCGTTTTTGTACCCTGACTCTAATTTTCTGATCGTCAGGGAGCGGATCATTGATACAGTACTGGGTTCAGGTCTTGCTTACTTGGCAAGTAATTTCTTTCTTCCTAGTTGGGAATATACTGGATTTAAGCAAATGTCTGCAAAGGTGCTGAAAGCGAATCTGGAGTATTTTGCCATGATCATCAGTAGGCTTGATACGGCTACTTTCGATGAAGTGGCTTATCGGTTGGCGAGAAGAAAGATGTACCTTCAGTCGGCAAATTTGTCTGCCGCTTTTCAGCGGATGCTTGATGAGCCCAAAAGCAAACAGAAAAACAAGCAGGACTTGCACCAATTTGTGGTGCTTAACCATATACTGTCTTCTTACTTTTCCACGCTTTCTTCCAGTTTGATGCGTTCTGATATGGTGCTTTCTTCACCCGACCAAGTGGTTAAGATCAAACGGATTCGCAATTACCTACTGAGAAGTTTAGAGCATTTGAACGAAAGAGGTGAGGAGTTGGATTTTTCGGTGCTGGATAACGAGGAAACCTTTCTTAAAGCCACTGATTCCGCAGAAATTTCCCTGCTTACGGAACAGCTTCAGCTGATCCAGAAGACGTGTTCGGATTTGGAGAAGCTCAGCAGAAAAATGACAGCCAGCTAATGGCCGGGAGTGGAAGCAGCGTGTGTTCCTACCGGTTTTTTCACTGAAAATGTTGGTTTATCGTCGCAAGGTAATTTCAGGCTTTTAGGGATTTCAGCTATATTGGGAGAAATAACCTAAACGAATGATAAAAACCCTTTTGCTTCAGATTGTATGCTGTTTTATGTTCCTGTTTTCTTCCGTGTTATATGCGCAAGAAACGGTGAAATTTGCCATGGTGGGGCTGTCCCATGGCCACAGCCCTTGGTTTTTTGAGTGGGGCAAGGAAGAAGGGATGGAGTTGGTGAGCATTTATGAGCCAGATAAGTCCATCGCCAGATCGTTTCAAGAGCGGTATGGTTTAGAGGAAGCACTATTGTACACCGACCTGCAAAGAATGCTTCAGGAAACGCAGCCCGACGGTATATTGGTGTTTGGAGCCATCGTGGACCATCTCGAGGCGGTGAAAGTGGCCGCACCGATGGGAATCCATGTTATGGTGGAAAAGCCACTGGCTACTACATTGGCAGATGCCCAAAAAATGGCGCAGTTGGCCAAGGAAAATTCCATCCACTTATTGACAGATTATGAGACCTCTTGGTACCCGGCCACCGAGAAGGTCTTCCGCTTTTTTGATGAGCAGCAAGCAGCGTTTGGGGAGATCCGAAAGATGGTATTTCACCATGGCCATGAAGGCCCCAAGGAAATCGGCGTGGGGCCAGAGTTTTTGGAATGGCTGACCGATCCGGTGAAAAATGGAGGAGGAGCCTTGGTGGACTTTGGTTGCTACGGAGCCAATATCATGACTTATCTGATGCATGGTGAGCGGCCCCTTGCCGTAACGGCGGTTACCAAAACGTACAAGCCGGAGATTTATCCCGAAGTGGATGACGAAGCCACCATCATCGTGGATTACAAAAGCAGCCAAGGCATCATCCAAGCTTCATGGAACTGGCCTTTCAATAGGAAGGACATGGAGGTGTATGGCGAAAGGGGTTACGTAATTACCAAGGATGATGAACAGCTTCGCTACAGGGTCAAAGGTAAGGAAGAAAGGCAAATGAAGGCAGCAGCTGCGCAATTGGATGTCGAAACCAACCCTTTCGAATATTTTCGGGAGGTGATTGTGGGCGACCGGGTGCCTGATGCTTTTAGTCCCTATACTTTGGAGAACAATTTGCGGGTAATGGAGATTTTGGATGCGGCAAGAAAGTCTGCTGAGCAGGGAGAGCGAGTGGTTTTGCAGGAATGAAGTGTTTCTTCCAGCATCCCTCATATTTAGAAAACCTTGGAAGAAACACTTCTAAACCCGAGTTGGGTCATAAAAGCAATTCGTCATAGCGAGGATGTGTGGCACCAAGCAGTCTCGCTATGACGAGCTCAGGTACTCAACTCAATCATAATCTGAATACCTTACGGCAAAGACGCAGCGGTTATCTTGGCCATATTTGGAGGTTTCGTATTCTGTAATGTTCCACAAGTATCCAGAGCTTTGTTCGTAATACAGGTCCTCCGCACCATGTGGCCAGCGGTATCGAGAACCGTTTGATGCACCGTCATGGTAGCGGACGAGTCTTGCGGTAGAGCCTTGATAGGAGCTTTTGCCCGTTGCGGTCATGATCGTAGTGGTGCCATTTCTGTATACTCCCTGCATATTGTAGACGGGACCATTGTTTCCGGTGGCGTTATCTTTTGGTATGACTACTTCTACCGGAGAACTGGAAGGAATCTCTCCTTGGCCATTAAGCAAAAATCCGTGAACTGTCGGAGTAGAGGAACTGGATGAGGAAATGTATTGTCCCGTCCAAAGCCTTGGGTTGGATGCGCTGTCTTCTCCCAAGGCAACACAGGAAAAGGGCTCGGCGTTAGGAATGTCGTAATAGCCGGATTGAGGTAAAATATACCTGTAGTTAAAGGCCCTCAGCGTTCCGTCAGTTTCTTCTCCCAAACGTGACTTGGACGTGTCCCCTGATACTTCTACGATTTTGTTCAGGTCAAAAACCCTTATGCCGAGTTGGGTGGAGGCAACGTAAAGTTTTTCGTCATAATAAGCTACTCCACCAGCATGTACCCGCACTGGCCCAAATTCGCCAAGTTGAGTGTATTGGCTGGATGGGTTATAAAAGGGATTGTTGACATCCTGCACCAACAGGATATGTCGGTATTTGATATCGTTCATATCAGTGATGTCCACCAAGGAAACCCGGGCTCCTTTATGTTGGTTTTCGACACCTGGAATCTGCGACGGCCCCACCGCGTACCAAGATACCAGCAGAAACCTTCTTCCGCTCCATTGGAAACCAGTGATGCCCTGAGGTCGCCAATCTTCGGTTTGCTGATCTCCTGAATTCCATTTGAAGCCGGTCACCTGTCTGTCAGAAGGGATATTGAACCCATATACCGAATTGTAACCGCTGGTGGTGGCGGTACGGTTTAGGTTCAGTGTGGCAGGTGTCTCAAATCCGTGTGAAGCCAAGCTGGACACAAAACTGCTTTCGTCGGTATAGCTGCTGTTAATGGTCGTTGTGGTCGAGCTGATGGAATGAAGTGGCTCTGTGGAAGGGGATTCAGTGACATCGATAAACTCATCCTCGGTGCAGGAAGTGGCAAGGAGGAGGCTACATGCTAGCATAAAATGGTTGATTTTCATGGTTATTATTGTTTAGGTTAGGTAAATCAAACGTTAGTTAAAAAAAAGGGTGATTGCCTGATTTGTTTTGGCAACCACCCTTTGTGATTTTGGAGTTAATTTTCGTTGTCCCACCAGACTTTTACATTGATTTCGTCTCCACCCATCCGGTTGACGGCCTCTTGGTAATTTTGGAAATTACTGTTGGCTTCGTCAATTGGGTAATAAAACCGGGAGGGCATTTCGCCGTCATTTAGCATGGAGGCCGATGTAGGGAGTTCAGGAAGTCCTGTTCGCCGTTGCTCGAACCAAGCTTGGTAATCCGTAAAGAACAGGTCGTAGTATTTTTGGAGTAAAATACGGTCCAGACTTCCGTCAAATGTAACAAACGGGTTGTCAAAGTACCCCTCAGGAACTTCCTGGCTCCACATCTCGATGGCCGCTCTTACGCCATTTTCATAGTGTTCTTGGGCATCAGTGGTGTAGCCTCTTTGGGCCATTTCGGCCTTTATGAATTCTACTTCCGCATAACTCATGATAGGTATGATCAGCGGTGCTTCGGCCAAGCTTCTTTGTACCCCAGAGGCGGTAGCGATGCTGTCAGGCAAAGGGTTTTCGACAAAGTCCGTAGGCTGGCCGATATAGCCATAATCTTCCCCTTCCAGCCCTTTGGCAGTGCCTGCAAAAACGCCGATTCTGGGATCTTGAAAGTTGTTCAGGTTATCGATGAAGAATTCCGTGTAATACCGGAATACGCCAAAGTCTTGAGGCCTGTCCCAAGGGGAAAGGGTCGGTGCCACACCATCCAAATACAGGACGGCACCGTCTTCACTTGATGCAAAGACAGGGTACGTATCGGGATTATTGATCATTTCGGTGATTTTGTCAAAAGCTCCCGTTTCAGATCGGTTGGAGACGCGGAGGAGTAGCCTCAGGTGGAGGGAGTTGGTGAATTTTTTCCACTTCTGCACGTCATTTCCGTACAGGATGTCGCTTACATACGGCATGCCCTGTTCTTCATCATAGATACTGTTAGCTCGCTCTAGGTCCGCCAGCAGCTGGGAATAGATGTCTGCTTGGGGAGAAAACTCCGGATACCATACATCTTCTTCCGCTTGTAGGGCATTGGCCATAGGCACATCACCAAAACAGTCTGTCAGGACAGAATAGGCGTAAGCTTTCAAGGTCAGGGCAATGGCTTCATAATTGGGGAGTCCATCCCGGATAGCAGCTTCTTCCATTTCAGCAATATTGCTGAGGTTGGTATAGTAATTATTCCAAGTGGAAGCGCCGATGTTCTGGTCAAAGTCATAGAAGAAAGGCGAATTGTTAAAATCATCCGTTTGCAGGAACATCTGCATTAGCGGAGCGGTGACACTGCGCATTTGTCTCGCATTCTGACTGGCCAAGCTGTAGAGGACAGGGTTCAGTGTGCTTCCTGCCGTGATTTTACTTAGGTTGTTGGGGTCGGTATTGGTCTCTTCAAAGTCTTTGGAGCAGGAACTGGCCCACACACAAAATGAAGAGACAAATAAAGCATATATGTATTTTTTCATGACTGTTGTTTTAGCG
Source organism: Echinicola strongylocentroti (assembly GCF_003260975.1). Lineage (NCBI taxonomy): Bacteria > Pseudomonadati > Bacteroidota > Cytophagia > Cytophagales > Cyclobacteriaceae > Echinicola > Echinicola strongylocentroti. The sequence continues at coordinate 4,013,336 of NZ_CP030041.1, forward strand.
TTGATTAAAATCCGATGACGACATTCACTCCATATTCGTTAGGGACGGGCATCTGTCCTACTTCCACGCCCGGGTGCATGTTGGTGCCTCCTGCAAAACCGGCCACTTCAGGATCGTAGATCGGGAAGTCTGAAAGGACAGCGAGGTTTCTGCCGTATACCGAAAGCCGCATTTCGTTCAATGGCGTTTTGGACAAGAATTTTTCTGAGAAATCATAGGAGAGGGTCACTTCCCTCAGCTTTATAAATGATGCGTCGAAGGAATTGGCTTCTGTATTGGCCAGTGGATACATCAGGTTGTAGTAATTGGCAATGGAGATCGGAGTGGTGTTTTCGGAATAAGTACCATCACCATTGTCCACGACACCTTTGCCGACGAGTTCTCCTTCTTCCCTGCCCACGAGCGTGTGGTCCAGTTTGCCCTGTTGGGTCAGCTTATGGTGGGTGTGGGAGTAAATGGTGCCGCCGTATTTGGCGTCAATCACTGCGTTGATGCGGAAGTTTTTGTACTGGAAGGAATTGATGAATCCCGCCACCCATTTGGGTTGGGTGTCCCCGATGTAGATGATGTCATCGGTCATTTCTGGTGAGCCGTTTTCATCAAAGATGATTTCACCTTCCGGACTTCTTTTGTAACCACGGCCATAAAGGGCGGCAGGAGATCCTCCTTCTACGGCGACTAGTTTTGCTCCAGAAGAACTCAGCATTTCGAAGCGGCCACCTTCTGCATTTTCATGCAGTGACATGACGGTACCTTTGTTTTTGGCCCAGGTCAGGGTCGTGTTCCATTTGAAGTTTTTGTTCTCTACAGGTGTGCCGTTAAGCATGACTTCGATCCCGCGGTTACGTACTTCCCCGGCATTGATCGTGACGCTACGGTATCCTGAGGAATAAGGAAGTGGTGCATTGAAGATTTGGTTTTTACTGTTGTTTTGGTAGACCGCCACATCCAGTTTTAGTCTGCTTTGGAACATCCTGAAGTCGATTCCCAGTTCTTTACTCGTCGTGATCTCTGGTTTGAAATCCGTATTGTAAAGAGAAGTAGGTGCCAAGGCTGAGCCAGGGAAGTCAGAGCGTCGGTAATATTTATCCGTGCTGTAGCGGTTGCCATATTTGCCAGCTCCCCCCACTTGGGCTAAGGAAGCCCTTACTTTTGCGAAAGTAATACTACTTGGCATACTGAAAATCTCACTTAGGATAATCCCTGAACTTGCCGATGGGAAGAAATAGGATTGGTTGTGCTTGGGAAGGATGCTGTTCCAGTCGTTACGTCCGGTAAGGTCCAGGAATACTTTGTCCTGCCAGCCCAAGGTCACCATGCCGTAAAGACTGTTGACTTTGTTGTATCCGTCAAATTTGCTGGTAAATAATTGAGAACCATTCACCAAGTTATATTCCCCCGGAATCTCGAGGCCTTCGGCCCAAGAGTCTTGGCGTAGGTAGCGATAGTCCATCCTGTTTCCACCGAAGTTGGCAGTGACTTCCCAATCATCAAATGTGTCGGAATAGCTCAGTAAAAAATCGGTGTTTACCTCTTGCTTGAACACATTGGTTTTGCGGTAATATCCACGGGCATAGCGGTTGATATCATAGGGTCTTTCTTGGTCCATGTTTTTGTCATACATGTTCAGGGCGCCACGGAGCATTAAATTGACCTTGGGGTGCAATTCGATGTCCATCTTAAAATTCCCCGTAATGGCATATTGGTCGAGGCTATTTTGGATCTCGTACACCATGGCATATGGGTTGTCGATGTAGCTACTGTAGGGTCTGATCATATCCACCTGCTCTTGGCCTTCTTTCCAGATAGGCTCGTACCAGGCGAGGTCCACATTGGGGTTTTGGAAAATCATAAAATAGGCAATGGAGTGGTTGTTGTACCCTTGGCCGGGGAGGTTGTCGCTGGTGCGGTTTCTATAGTCCACCACCGAGCTGAGCTTGATGCGGTCGGATACTTGGTAGTTTCCGTTTACCGAAAGGGACAATTGCTCAAAACCGGTGTTGGGCATGATCCAGTCATTTTTGGAATGGGTTACCGAGCCTCGCATGGAGCCTTTTTCGTCTCCCCCTTGGATGGATACATTTGTGGTCTGTGTGACACCCGTTTGCCAGAAGTCCTTGCGGTTGTTTTCATAAGGTCTCCACAGCTGTCTTTCGGGAGACTGGCCTTCCATAGTGGGATCGTATTGATAATAATATTGGCCGTCAAATTTAGGACCAAAGGCACTACTGCTTCCTGCGGTGCTATTGCCGTCTTCAGAGGCTCCATAGCTATAGTAGAGGCGGTCATTATAAGGGACGGGATTGCCGTTTTCATCAGTAGCAGGTTTTAGGTATCCGCCTTTGCCACTGCCTTGTCCATATTCATATTGCCAATCTGGCCATCGCTGGATGTTGTCAAATTTGGTGTTGCTGCTGACCGTGACACCTAGTCCCTTTTGGCCTTTGCCGGATTTGGTGGTGATGATGACGGCGCCATTGGCCGCTTGGTAGCCGTAGAGCGCCGAAGCCGCTGGGCCTTTTAGTACCGAAACACTCTCAATGTCATCAGGGTTAAGGTCAGAGATGGCGTTGCCATAATCTACCGGGGTGTCATTGCTGGCACTTCCCCCCATGTAGCCGTTGGAAGGCCCAGATCCGGGATGTTCGTTTTGGATAGGTACGCCGTCAATGACGATCAGCGCACCGTTATTGCCAGGGTCTAAGGAACTGTTTCCTCTCAGGATGATCTGTTGGGAGCCTACAGGACCACCCAGTCCATTGATCTGAAGTCCGGGGACTTTGCCGCGGAGGGCTTCTGACCAGTTGTTGGGGCGGGCATCGGTCAGCTGTCTGGAGTCAATGGTTTGCTGGGCATAACCGAGTTTCTTTTCTTCCCTTTTCATGCCCAAGGCCGTTACGACCACCTCATCCAGGGCATTGACGTCTTCCTCAAGGATAATGGTCAGGTCACCTGCTTTCTGTACAGGAACCTGCTGGGTTTTATATCCCAAATATGAAACGATCAATGTCACTGGGAAGGATTCTATTTGCATGGTGAATTCCCCATTAGCATCGGTTACCCCGCCTTTGGAAGTCCCTTTGATTAGAAGGGTGACGCCAGGAAGTGCCTCTCCTGATGTGTCAGTGACCTTTCCCGCCAGTGCTTGGCGAGGGGCTTCGATGGGTAAGACAGTGATGGTTTTGTTAGTGGCTTCGAATGAAAGCCCTGCTTCTTGCCCAATTTCATCAAGGACCTCCGGCAGCGTCTCATTGGTAAACTGGAACGAGAACAATTCAGCATCTTGGCTTACTTTTTCATCAAACACGAAATAGAAGGCTGTTTTTCGCTCTATTTCGGTCAGTACCTGAGTGATCTTTGCGTCCTCCAGGGACAGTGATAATCGGACCTTAGAGAGCTTGCTCCCTTCTGCGTAGGAATTTGTTTGAACTGCCATGAGGAATAAACAGAGTAAAAAAAGCCCTGTTTTTCGGCTCAGTGCAGCTAAAAATCGTAATGGTGTTTTCATTTTAACTGAAATTAACTTGGTTGAGTTTATTTAAGTGATATCCTTGTTAGCTAGCATTAAGGTGTATCGGTTTATTTTTCGCTTATAGTAATGGTATTGGTGTTTTGATATTCAAATGAGAATCCCTTGAGCAGGGAGATGCTTTTCAAAATATTCGCTGGCGTTTCATCCTTGAATTTTCCGGTGATGCGCTCTTCCTTCAATGCGTCCGATTTAAATATGATGTCCAATCCAAAGCGATTTTCGAGGAGCTTGGCTGCTTCACCCAGATTGGTATTGTTAAACACAATCAGTTTTGTCCAAGCGATAGGTTGTTGGCCTTCAAATGTGGAAATTGACGATAAATGGGAAGAACTGGTGACCTGTTGGTTTTTGGTCAGGAGCACTTTTGCATTTGGATTACCTTTTGGATTTACCTGAACCTTTCCGCTGATCACACTCACTGTGGTGGCTTCGGTCTTATTGGCGTCCACGTCAAAGGAGGTGCCCAGCACTTTTACGACTGTGCTTTTGGTGTGGACTGTAAAAGGCCGCTCTATATCGCGTTGGATGTCGAAAAAAGCTCGTCCTGTCAACGAAACATCCCGTTTATCCCCAAATTGGTTGGGGTAAGTCAGGCTACTGTTTTCGCTAAGGGTGACGGTGCTGCCGTCATCAAGAGGGATTTCGATTTGCTCACCCATCGCAGTGGAGACAGTGGTGCTTCTGTTGTCGGTAAGGTGCTTGATGGTGATTCCCATGACGAAGATTAGTGTGATGGCAGCGGCGGCTTTTGCAATGGGCCAAATAGGTCTGGTCTTTTTCACCGTAGGTAGTTTACCTAGAATGGCTTGGAAAAGCTGCTTTCCTTTTTCATCTGATACCAAGTCTTCAACCTCATCCGCAGAGGTGTGCGGCTGCATGTTATCGTAGAATTTTTCTATTAATTTTACTTCGCTTTCTGTAGCGGTACCTTGCTGGTGCTTTTCTGCCAGCTTCAAGAATTCTTCTCTTTTCAAAATGTGCTCTTTTACGGATAGTGTGGGAAATAGGGAGCACACGTAGTCAAAAAAGTGAACTTAAAGTTTTCTTAATTCATGAGGCTTAAAGGTTACATTACCATAATCTTAGGATAATGAAAAGTGTGAAATAGCTGGTCTCACGGAGGTTTGCACGCAATAGTTTGAGGGCATTACTGATGTGGCTTTCTACTGTTCGTTTGGAAATGTTCAGCTCCTGGGCGATTTCACCGTTGGATTTGTTTTTTAGTCGGCTGAGGACAAATACCTCATGGCATTTTCCTGATAGCTTATGGATTTGGGAAGTGAGTGCCTTTTCGAGTTCGAGGTATTCCAGTTCCGATCTTCCACTTTCGGCATTGCAGAGCGATTTTAGTTCTTCCTCGTGCACAAAATCAAACTTTAGTTTCTTGATGTGCCCAGAGAGCTTGTATTTGATGGCCTTAAAAAGGTAGCTCTCCAAGTGAAGGATGGTCGTCTCTTTATTGTTTTGCCAGAGGCTGATAAAAATTTCCTGCACACAGTCTTCACAGACTCCTTCATCCTTATACACACTATAGGCATAGGCGTACAGCCGCTTCCAGTACCGGTCAAAGAGGACTTGGAAGGCAGCATCGTTACCTTGCTTCATCTGCATCAAGAGTTCGGAATCAGAAATGCTGTTAATGGGTTGGTTCATGTTTTTGCCTGCAAAAAGGCAAAGTAAGGGAATGTTAAAAATTAAAGTTTAGATATGGTTTTAAGTTTAGGTTATCCTAATGTGAACCTTGCTTATCTGTTGGTATAAGCAATCGCCAGCAAATTGCCTGCGTTGCTGTGGCTAATAGGAGCGAAAAAAATACCGTCAAAAATCAGGAAAGTCTTGTTTCGATAAAAACGCTATCCTATATTTGTGCCCTCATTAAGGGGGATTAGCTCAGTTGGCTAGAGCGCTACACTGGCAGTGTAGAGGTCATCGGTTCGAATCCGATATTCTCCACTAAAAGCTTGCAGGGATGCAAGCTTTTTTTTGTTGTGTGCCGTGCATGTATTTTGTTTATGTTTTGTATTCTCGAAAAACTGCCAAATCCTATATAGGAAGTTGTAGAGAAGTAGGTGAGCGCTTAAGGCATCATAATAGTGGATTGACACCATCCACAAAAGGAGGGACTCCGGAGTGGGAGGTCAACTATGTGGAAAAAGTCGATATTCTCCATACAACTGGAATGGAGCGAAAATTTTGCTCTATTTTTATTTTTTCGCTTTGTAGGTTTTTGTTTATCAGGGTAGATAATAATGGATCAAGCAACGTTTCTAAACGGAGGGGTTCATCTTATGAGAATTGGGAATCCCCGTCTCAAGCGTTCAGGATTTTATTTTTTGGTATGTTCAGCAAAGGGGGAGAGCCCACAGGTAGTTCCTGTCAATCCACAGAATAGTTTATCCGGGTGAGGATGCTTCTGCCGAGAGTGACTTCGTCGGTAAATTCCAGTTCTCCGCCGATGGGGATGCCGCGGGCAATGGTGCTGACTTTGATGCCTTTTTCTTTCAGTTTTCGAGTGATGTAAAAAGCAGTTGTGTCCCCTTCCATGGTAGATGGGAGTGCAAGAATGATTTCAGTGACCGGATCACCAGAATGCGGCTGGTCGATGCGTTCGATTAGGGACGCTATCTTAAGTTCTTCTGGGCCGATTCCCTGAATGGGAGAGATTACGCCGCCTAAGACGTGATAGAGTCCATTGTATTGGGAGGTGTTTTCGATGGCCAATACGTCCGGAATATCTTCGACGACACAGATAAGTCCTTTGTCCCTGCGTGATCCGAGGCAGATGCTGCATATTTCCTGATCGGAGATATTGTGGCAAATACTGCAATAGGACGTTTCCTTCCGGAGCTTGATGATGGCTTCGGTGAGATTGTCCGTGTGGGTTTCAGGTTGTTTCAGTAGATGCAATGCTAGCCTAAGGGCCGTTTTTTTTCCTATGCCCGGTAGTCGGCTGATTTCATTGACGGCGTCTTCGATAAGTTTGGAGGGAAAATTCACCGTGACTGGGGATTAAACGATGGCAGCTTGAATGCCAGCATCCAAGATGGATTGGCACATGGGCTTCAATAGCTTCATGCTGCCTTTTTTTACAGCACATTTGCCTTTGTAGTGGATGATCATGGTGCATTGCTCGGCTTGCTCTTGGGAATGTTTACAAACTTTGATCAGTACTTTGGTGACATGTTCAAAGGTGTTGATGTCATCGTTATATACCACCAAGTCATGCTCTTCGGTATCCACCAAGTCTTCCAGCAGGATTTCTACTTCTTCTTCTACAGTATGTTCCAATGGTTGCATGCTCATTTTGCAAAGTTAATAATTATAGACAAATTAGCAGCCTTTATGATATAGTATACTATGGATTCAAATTTAATACTCCTTGTCATAACATCCTATTTTCTGTTGTTGTTCATGATTTCTTATTTTACTTCCAGAAAAGTTTCGCAGGAGACATTTTTTACGGGGGATAGGTCGTCGCCGTGGTTTTTGGTAGCCTTTGGGATGATCGGGGCATCGCTGTCTGGGGTGACGTTTATTTCTGTTCCTGGAGAAGTGGGGAATACCAATTTTTATTACTTCCAAGTGGTATTAGGTTATACGGTAGGTTATTTGACGATTGCCAAGGTATTGCTGCCTCTGTATTACCGAATGAATTTAGTGTCGATATATGCCTATTTGGAGGATCGTTTTGGATTTTGGTCGTATAAGACGGGAGCTTTTTTCTTTATTCTTTCCAGGACGTTGGGTTCTTCCATTCGGGTGTTTTTGGTGGCGGGAGTGTTGCAGTTGATTCTGTTTGACGATTGGGGCGTGCCATTTTGGGTGTCGGTGCTTATCACGGTTTCTCTGATTTGGCTGTATACCCATCGCGGAGGGATCAAGACAGTGGTATGGACCGATACGCTGCAGACGTTGTTCATGCTGTCTGCAGTAGGGACGAGTATTTATCTGGTGAGCCAGGATTTGGGTGTCAGTGGTGCCGGAGATCTTCTTGGCCGTGTGTTTGATGATTCACGTTCCGCAATTTTTAATTGGGACTGGAAGGCGGGGACCAATTTCTTCAAGCAGTTTGCCAGTGGTGCGTTTATAACAATAGTGATGACAGGGCTGGATCAGGACATGATGCAGAAAAACCTGACCTGTAGGAATATTGGAGATGCGCAGAAAAACATGTATTGGTTTACCATCATTTTGGTGTTTGTGAACCTGTGTTTTTTGGTCCTAGGGGTCTTGCTGTACCAATATTGCGAAGTAAACAATATCACTCTTCCTCTGAGAACGGATGATCTATATCCCATGCTGGCCACCGAGCATTTCAGTGTGTTTGCCGGGACGGTATTTGTGTTGGGGATTATTGCTGCGGCTTATTCCAGTGCAGATTCCACGTTGACGGCCTTGACGACCTCCTTTTGTTATGACTTCTTGGATATAGAGCGGAATTACCCGATAGAAAAACAGCAAGCAATACGCAAGAAGGTCCATTTGCTATTTACTGGAGTAATGTTTTTGGTGATTCTTCTGTTCAGGTGGATCAATGACCAAAGTGTGATCAATACTGTTTTCGTAATTGCCGGTTATACCTACGGGCCTTTATTAGGCTTGTACAGTTTTGGCTTGTTTACCAAGCGGGTGGTGAGGGATAGAATAGTGCCGTGGATTGCCGCTATGGCTCCACTTCTAGCTTATGTTGTGAGTTTGAATTCTAAAAAATGGCTGTTTGGCTATGAATTTGGTTTTGAGATTCTGATCCTAAATGGAGTACTGATGTTTGTGGGGCTTTTGATGTTTAGTGATAAAATAAAGGCTGCATCATGATTGAAAAAAAACACCGTTTGGTTACTTTTTATAAATCTGATGCAGCACTTCTGACTTAAATCTCTCCATGCTCAATCAAGATATTCAATCTTTTGAGCCGTGAAAGCTGTTGTTCCAATGTTTCTATGGAACCATCTAACGCCACTGATACAGAAAAAGCTTTTCCGTTTTGTGAAGTGCCGTTATAATGTTTGGGTTTTATTCGAGGGGTCCCGTTGACTAATTCCTGGATGGGGACATCATAAAGCTCGGAGAGCTTGATGGCATCATCCATTTTGAGGTTTGACCTTCCCTGCTCATACCTAGAGTAGGCGGTGTAGTCTTTTTTACCTAGGTAGTCTGCGATGTACTCTTGAGTGAATCCTCTGAGTACACGGTATTTTCTTAGGTTTTCTGCGATATGTTGTTTCAATTCTTTTTCCATATTAATGGTGGGTTTGAAATCCACGTTTTGCGTGCTAAAAGTTGAGGGTTGTTCTTTTTTCATTTTGCCACATAGTTTTCGTTGTTTGTTTATTGGTGAGCCCGTTTGGCTTCATTGAATAGTTAGGACCATTCCTTGTTTTATGATAGAAAATCTATTCTCACTTGATGAGAGCTTTTTCAGGTTTTTTGAGCAAGCACCTGAAAAGACTTTCTGGTATATTAAGTTTAGTGTGATATAAATGTAAATAAATCAATGCCTTAAGGGCAAAAAAAGCCCTACGCACATGTACGCAACAGGTTTAAAATATTTAAAAATGGTCTAAAACACCTTTTTTAACGTAAAATATACATGTGATAATAGGTGTTTTTTTACCTGAAAGAGGAAGCAGGTGTTGGTAAATGCTCATAGTGAGCATTAGCTATGGGGACTTTTAGCAATTAAAAGTAATATGTACGCTCAGTGTCTTAGTGGTGATCCGCAATGAAGGTGCAGAAGAACGGGTGATGAAGGAAGCTCGGTAGGCTTGTTCATAAAGCCAGTTCCATATTAGGGTCCCAAAAGACCTTTTGGAAATCTACTACTTGGTCATTTTTGATCAATATACCCTCTGACTCTAGGGAGGCTTGCATTTTGTCAGGTGGTGAAAAGTGAAACTTTCCGGTAAGAAGACCTTTGCTATTGACCACTCGGTGGGCGGGGACATCATGCATAGTGTGGGCGGCATTCATGGCATATCCGACCGTTCTGGCGCCACTTTTTGCTCCAAGGTAGTTGGCAATTGCCCCGTAGGAGGTTACCCGGCCTTTCGGGATGAGGCGCACCACTTGGTATACCAAGCCAAAGAAGTTTTCTTTATCAGTTTTCACGGGCTATTTCGATGATGGTTTGGTTGATTGATCTTCTTATTTCTTTTTCGGTCGCTTTATTGGCCACCGCCATGAGCAACTGGCATTTTAGCTGCACGGTTTGGTGCTTGATGTCCGTGGTCTTCAGCGTGAAGGTGTTCTTAACAACGGCTTTGTCAAAGGAAAATGCTACCTCCTTCAGCCGCTCCTCGAGTGCTGTGATTTCCAATGTCGGTTTCAGGCTCATTTCAAATTCAAACGTCAGTTTTTTGTGGTGTTGCCTGGAGTAGTTGATCACTTGGGAAGTGAGGATAGTGGCATTGGGGATCATGACGGTGTCTGCTTCTTCGTTTACCAAGATCATATTGAGTAGTGTGACATCTTGGATTTTCCCTAGTTGGTCACCGATCTTCACCGTGTCTCCCAGTGTAAGCTGATCCGAAAACATGATGATCAGTCCATTGATCATATTGGTGATATAATCTTTGGAAAGCAAGGCGATGGCAGCAGCTACGATGGTGATGCTGGTAAAGAATTCTTTAGGTTCGATACCCAACAGAAACATCAGGGAAATCACCAAGACGACGACATTGAGGATACCCGCAATATGGTTTATCCCCAGCACAAAATTGCTTTTGAATGGATCTTGACCTTTTTTTCGAAGGTAAAATCGAACGGTGATCAGCCTGCCCAGTGAGATGATGATATGGCTGCTGAGCAAAAAGATGGCTGCTTTAAGGATATTGCCTACAAAAGAAATGTACGGTAGTAATTTCTTCGACAGCTCGTCGGCAAACCAAAGCAGGAGGATGAACGTGATCACTTTGAAGAGAAAAAGGATTCTTTTGCGATTTTCGCGCTCCTTGATCTCGGATTTGTCGGTAGTCATGTGGTTTTCAGAAATAAAGTCTTAATTTTAGCGATGCTGTATTTTTATCAATACTAGTCAAAATTACTAACATAACCATATAACTATTATGAATAGGAATATCATTATAACAGGAGCAGCAGGGAATTTGGGGAGTGCTGTAGTGGATAAGTTTAAGCGAGAAGGATTTAGGGTAATTGCTACTGTGGCACCAGGAAAGGGCGAAGAGATGGAGGAAGCCAATGATATCTATGAGCTGGATGTGACAGATGAGGAGAAAGTGGCGGAGTTTGCAAAAGAATATACCGTTCAGTACGGCTCGGAGTTGGAAGCCGTAGCGATGCTGGTAGGAGGCTTCTCAATGGGAGATTTCTCCAAGACGTCCAAGGCAGATGTGGAAAAAATGTTGCAGCTCAATTTTTTTAGTGCCTATAACCTCGCAAAGGCTTTTTTGCCAGTGCTGAAGAAGTCAGGGAAAGGAACGTTTCTTTTTGTAGGAGCAAAACCGGCACTAAACCCTGGTGAAGGAAAAGCTACTGTGGCATACACTTTGAGTAAGAGTTTGGTGGTCAATTTGTCCGAGTTGGTGGCCGCAGAAACAGAAGGTACCGAAATCAGGTCGCATGTATTTGTACCAAGCATTATCGACACACCTCCAAATAGGGAGGCCATGCCGGACCAAGATTTCTCCAAGTGGGTTCGCCCGGACGAAATCGCAGAGGCAATGCATTATGCGGCGACAAATCCATCTTTGAGGCAGACGACATTTAAAATGTATGGGGGTGTATAACCTAAATAAATAATGAAGAATACCTTGAAATGTGTACTGGCAGCATGTCTGCTGCTGGTTGTAAGTACGGTCTCCGCCCAGACCAATGAAGAAGTAAGAAGTCTTTCCATTTTCAATGGAGTGGAAGTCTCCAACTCCATCGAGGCTGAGCTTGTGCGTGGCGATAAGTATCAGGTGGAGATATTGGCTTCAGGAACGGAAGTTTCCAATGTAGTGACCGAAGTGGAAGACCGACAATTGGAAGTGAAAATGGGCAAAGGAAATTTTGGGTCCACCAGCGTAAAAGTGACCATTACCTATGCAGGAGACCTTGATAAGGTGCAGTCCAGTACCAGTGCCAGGGTCTTTGTGAAAGAAGTTTTGGATAGTAAGTCGGTGGCGCTGAGAGCAGAAACCAGCAGCTATCTGGAGACCAAGGTAAACGTCTCTGAGCTAAGCTTGGAAGGAACCACCAATGCCAAGATCTTTGTAGAGGGCACCGCAGAGAACCTGAACTTGGAAGCTTATACCAAGGCAGACATCAGCGGTGAAAAACTTCAGGTAAAAAATGCCGAGGTAAAGACCAATACCGCTGCAAAATCCATAATCAGTGTAAGTGAATCGATCAAGGGTTCTGCAGGCACAGCTGGTAAAGTACTGTATATCGGAGATCCAGGGCTAGTAGATGTGAAAACCAATACCGGTGGCGATATAGCAAGAAGAGAATAGTGGAATAACCACATGAAAACACGGAAGATCACTTTGAAGACCCTGCTCGTTTTGGCGGGGTTTTCTTTTGAGGTTTCATGATCGAAATAGAAATAGCAGGAGCATATTTGGCAGCTTTGCTAACCTTTTCTCCTTCTATTAAGGGCCACTGCGGTAATGATGGCAATTTCGAGCACTACAAAAGCTACGGCGAAGATGATTTGGGCTTGATCACTTTGAATACTGCCCTTGAAGAGAATGAAAAGTAAGAAAACCGCAATAGCGGCGATAAAACCGTTTTTGATGCTCATGCCCCAAAGAAACAAAAAAATGACCATGAAGTGAAGGGTTTTGCCAAATAGCCTGAGAAATCAATTTTGTACTCACAACTTGGTCGATACCAAATAGCAAAAAATGTCACTTACCAAAGAAGAAGTATATAAAGAACTACATGCATTGCTGCTAGGCAAGCAAAAAGAGATCGTAGAAAGCATTGCGCTACTCAAGCAGTCCGCAGCTGAGGATACTAAAAGCAGTGCTGGTGACAAGTATGAAACCGGCAGGGAAATGGTCCGTCAGGAGATTGATAAGGCAGAACTTATGTATGGCGAGTATCGTGTCCAGATGGATCAGTTGAAAAGTATCGACCCTAGGGAAAAGCACGCAAAAGTAAAATCAGGGAGCTTGGTGTTCACTGATCGTACAGTGATGCTTATTGCGATAGGGTTTGGAAAAATCGAGGTAAATGGACAAGTGGTGTTTGTGATTTCTCCCCAAGCACCACTTGCCCGGTTGATGATGGATAAAACTCCTGGGGAGTCATTGACCTTTAATGGCCTTACCCAGCAATTGGTCCAAGTTGTTTGATGTCCAGCTTATTTGCTTTGAGGAACCAAGGTCATCAATTCAGATGCTCCGTCCAGTAAAGTGAGTTTGTCTTTGCCCACTTTGAAGTTGGAGACATTTTTAAGTGCGTCTATAAACTGGTTTTCACCATTTCCAGGACAGGCTTTTTTGGTCATGGCTCCTGGGTTTAAATTAATGTCGGTGCCGTTGAGTTCGTAGCCACCGCTAAATGAGTTGCAACCTGTGGAACCGCTGAGTTTACCATCATCGGTAAATCCCAAAGAGGGCAGTCCGCCGCTGAACATGTCCAAGCCTCCTCCCATCAAAGAAGAAAGAACCCAATTGTTTCCTGTTAGCATTTGTAGTGGGTTAAGGTTAGAAACGGAGCTGCAAGAACTAAACCCTAAGAATAGGAAAAGCAGCAGGGTGGATAATTTTAACTGTTTCATAGAAAAATAATTAAAAGAGTTGACGATTTATTATTCTGTCGAAAAGTTAAAAAAATAAGAGGACTTTCTTTCGGTTATTTGGTATTAATTTCTAGAATAATTGTAAAATTTAAATAAACGGTGTCTTCGAAACTGGTTTTTGTACCCAAGAAAGTACTGTTGGAGAGTGGGAAGATTGGGTGAAGCTCTGTGGTGACGGTAGTGTTGTTTTGTTAAAGTTTTAATAAATGAAACTTTATATTGAGGATTTGTTAACGAAAAATTTGGCATAATAGAAATTTGTGATTAAGATTGTCCCATCAATAAGCAAATGATGTTTAGCCCAGTCAAAAACCATATCGCCATCGAACGCTCTCTAACTACTGAGCCAGTGGACTGCGCCACTTTTTTTACCATCATTACTACCACTACTTTTACCACGACCATTACGGGGTAATCCCGTGTGTATCTATTATATTGCCGCTAATTCTGGTTCACTTTCAGTGAACATTAAAATCCGTTAACAAGCCATATAAAAATATTCATTTTCATGAAAATCATAAAATTCGGAGGATCATCCATCGCAAATTATGAAAACATCCAAAAGGTATTTTCCATAATTGAGGAGAAATCGGGAAAGGAAGAGTTTGCGCTGGTGTTTTCTGCCTTTGGTGGAGTCACTGAACAATTGCTCCAGTGTGCCAATATCGCACAGCAAAGTGAGGAAAGCTACCATACTATTCTTCAGGAGCTGGAGAAAAAACACTTGGAAATCGCTAGACAACTGGTGCCTGTGCAGCAGCAGTCCACAGCCCTGACCTTTGTCAAAGTACGGTTCAATGAGCTGGGAGACCTGTTCCATGGAATATACCTGATCAAAGAATGTTCTAACCGAACGCTGGATTATGTGCTCAGCTTTGGAGAGCGATTGTCCAATTTTATCTTGGCCAACGGTCTTCAGGCCAAAGGGATCACGGCCAACTACCTAGATGCCCGCGACCTTGTCAAGACCGATGACCGGTTTGGGCATGCCAAGGTGAATTTTAAAACCTCCAATAAACTGATCCAGGATTATTTTGAAAAACACGATGGGATCAAGGTAATCACCGGTTTTATTGGGTCCACGGACAAGGGCGAAACCACCACTGTCGGCAGAAGTGGATCGGACTATACAGCCTCTATTTTTGCGGCAGCGCTGGGAGCGGAGCAGGTAGAGATATGGACAGATGTTTCTGGTGTGATGACAGCAGACCCTCGGCTAGTGTATACTGCTTTTACGATTCCTCAGCTTAGCTATAACGAAGCCATGGAGCTTTCCCATTTTGGGGCAAAAGTGGTCTTTCCGGCCACCATGCAGCCAGCCATGAAGGAGGATATTCCGATATACATTAAGAATACTTTCAAGCCTGAGGAAGAAGGCACGCGAATCAGCAAGGAGTCAGGGGAAGGAAAAATCATCAAGGGGATTTCTTCAATGGACAATATCTCGATACTGAACGTCCAAGGGCCGGGTTTGGTAGAGGTCGTTGGAGTCAGCCAACGTTTCTTTGGTACCTTGGCCAGCAATGGCATCAATATCATCTTGATCAGCCAAGCTTCTTCGGAGCACAGTATTTGTGTGGCGATCGCTTCCAAGGATGCCAGTCGAGCCAAATCCGTGATCGAAGAGGAGTTCAGGTACGAAATCCAAAGCGGTGAGATGTCTGAGATCGAGGTAGTTCCTGAAATGGCAGTCATCGCCGTCGTAGGCGAAAACATGCAGCATAACCCAGGGGCCAGTGGACGGATGTTCCAAGCTTTGGGTAGGAATAACGTCAATGTGGTGGCAATTGCCCAAGGGAGTTCTGAGCTGAATATCTCGGCAGTAATCACCCAAGCAGACTTGCAAAAAGCACTGAATGCACTGCACGAGGCGTTTTTCTTGTCTGATTATAAAGTGCTTCACGTATTCTTGGTAGGAGTGGGCCTCATCGGCAAAGCCCTGACCAAGATGATCAACAACCAGCTTAAAAACCTCCAAGAGGATAATATGCTGGACATCCAGGTTCACGGAATGGCCAATTCCCGCTATATGAAGTTTCACGAGGATGGTTTTGACCTTGCCACGGTAGGGGCACCGGACGAAAATGACGAGCCGATGGACATGGATAAGTTTATTGGCACCATGACGGAGATGAACTTCTCCAATTCCGTATTTGTGGATTGCACGGCCAGTCAGGATGTGGCGGATATTTACGAGCAAATCCTCGATTCCAAAGTAGGCATCGTGACACCCAATAAGAAAGCCAATTCGGGTCCATTGGATACCTATAAGCAACTCAAGAAATTGGCTGGCCAACGTGGCGTAAGGTTTTTCTATGAGACCAACGTGGCCGCTGGTTTGCCAGTAATCAACACCCTGCAGGACTTGATGCTGAGCGGAGACCATGTGCACCGCATCGAGGCAGTCCTCAGCGGGTCGATGAACTATATTTTCAGCGAACTGGAAAATGGCATGCCATTCAGTGAAGTAGTGGCCCAGGCCAAAGAAAAAGGCTATACCGAGCCAGATCCCAGAGATGACCTGAGCGGTATGGATGTGGCGCGCAAAATCCTGATCCTTGGCCGTGAAGCCGGTCAGGACTTGCACTTCGATGATGTGGAGATCCAGAGTATGGTGCCGAAGGATTGCGAAGATGCGGCTTCCGTTCCGGAGTTTTTCGAAAAGTTGCAAAAGCATGACGGTCATTTCCAGCAGCTCTTGGACGAAGCAAAAGCAAAAGGAGAGAAGCTCCGTTTTATGGCGACCTTAGAGAATGGAAAAGCGAAGGTAGGGTTAAATTCCCTGGATAGCGAGCATCCATTCTATACCCTTAAGGGCAGTGATAATATGATCTTGTTTACCACCGAGCGTTATAACGACTTCCCTATGATCGTAAGAGGTCCTGGGGCAGGTGCAGACGTGACGGCGGCTGGGGTGTTTGCCGATATTATCAGGCTAGGAAATTATTCAAGATGAAAAAAGTAACTGCTTTTGCCCCCGCCACTGTGGCGAATGTCTCTTGTGGGTTTGATATTTTGGGCTTTGCTGTAGAGGAAATGGGGGACAAGGTCACCGTTTCCTTGGCAGATGAGCCTGGAGTGCGTGTCGTTAGGATAGAAGGTGATGCCGGAAGGTTGCCGTTTGATGTAGACAAAAATACTTGCGGGGTGGCCTTAAAGGCTTTTTTGGCGGCCATAGATTATAAAGGCGGACTGGAAGTGGAGCTGTACAAAGGCCTGCCGCTTGGTAGCGGCATGGGATCCAGCGCCGCCAGTTCTGTCGCCGCATTGGAGGCTGCCAATCAATTACTTGGTAATCCACTGGAAAAAAAGGCTTTGCTGCCCTTTGCCATGAAGGCAGAAGGCGTAGCCTGCGGTGCCGAGCATGCCGACAATGTGGCTCCTTCGCTGCTGGGGGGATTTGTGCTGATCAGGAGTTATCATCCCTTGGATGTGACCAAGCTCCATGTCCCAAAAGGTCTTTATTGCACTTTGGTGCATCCACATTTGGAGTTGAATACGGCAGATTCCAGGAGTGTCCTGCGACAGCAGGTGCCGCTTAAGGACGCTATTATCCAATCGGGGAATATCGCTGGATTGGTTGCTGGACTTTATCAAGAAGATATGGGCTTGATCAGCAGGTCACTACAAGATGTGATCGCTGAGCCTTCCAGGTCTGTTTTGATCCCTTGTTTTGATGAGATCAAAGCGGCCATAAAGGAAATAGGAGCCTTGGGTGCAGGGATTTCAGGTTCCGGCCCTACGACATTTATCCTTGCCCCTAGCAGGGAAATTGCCGAAAAGGCCAGTGAGATTTGCCAAGAAGTTTTTGATAAGATAGGACTGGAAGTAGACCTGTATGTTTCAGCTGTAAACACCAAGGGAACCTACGTCATCAATAAAGCATAATATGAAATTCTACAGTACAAATAATAAAAGCCATAAGGTTTCCCTGAAAGAAGCCGTCATCAAAGGCCTGGCGCCTGATCAAGGGTTATATATGCCAGAGCGGATTCCACGGTTGTCAGCTGATTTTATCGATCAGTTGCCGGAGCTTACCTTTCAGGAGATCGGGTATGAGGTGATAGGAGCCTTGTATGGTGAAGACCTTAGCAGTGAAGATATCAAGGAGCTGGTCGACCACACTTTGGCATTTGATGCTCCTTTGGTAGAGGTAGAAGATGGCGTGTATACATTGGAGCTGTTTCATGGGCCTACCTTGGCATTTAAGGATTTTGGGGCGCGTTTTTGTTCCAAATTGATGAGCCTTTTGGTAAGTGATGAGAAGGTGAGGGTTTTGGTAGCGACTTCAGGTGACACCGGAAGTGCCGTGGCCAATGGCTTTTACAAAGTGCCGAATGTAGAGGTGATTATTTTGTACCCTTCGGGCAAAGTAAGTACACTTCAGGAGAAACAGTTTACCACCTTGGGAGAGAATATCACTGCCCTTGAAGTAGATGGGGTGTTTGATGATTGCCAGCAAATGGTCAAACAGGCCTTTCTGGACAAGGACCTGAATGAAAAAATGCTGCTGACATCAGCCAATTCCATTAATATAGCCCGATGGATCCCTCAGTGCCTTTATTATTTCTATGCATATAGCAGATTGCCAAAGGGGGATCGTAAGGTGGTTTTTTCGGTGCCAAGTGGGAATTTTGGAAACATCGCAGCAGGAATGCTTGCTGAGCGAATGGGCTTGCCGATCGATAATTTCGTGGCAGCCACCAATGTCAATAAAATCGTTCCGGACTTTCTTAAAGGTGTTCCATTCCGGCCAAGACCATCCTTACAGACCATCAGTAACAGCATGGATGTGGGCAACCCGAGTAACTTTTACCGCTTGCTGGATCTCTATGGTGAGGAGTCTACGCTTAAAGAACGAGTGAAGGGCTACTTTTTTGATGATGCCACTACCAGAGAGGCCATGGCTGAGGTAAAGGCCGCAACGGGTTATGTAATGGACCCGCATGGTGCTGTGGCTTATTTGGGCCTGAAGGCATTTATGGAAGAGCAGCCTGATATTACCGGCGTGTTTTTGGAGACAGCCCACCCGGGTAAGTTTGGGGACGTCGTGGAAGCTGTCCATCAAGAGAAAGTAGAATTGCCAGATCGGTTGGCAGCTTTCCTAAACGGCAAGAAAAAGACCGAGCTAATGGGCAATGATTACGGGGAATTTAAAGCGTACTTGCTGTCAAAAAAATGAGGTGACTACTCCTGTCACATGATTAATCCTCCTTACTCTTTTGCTACTTTGGGGGTTAAACCCGGAATATGCATTAGCCAATCTATTGCGACCTGAAATTGCTTTAAAATCAGCCGCTTTGCTTTAGTTTTCGGTGTAACCGTAGCGGTGCTACGCTAATGCCTCCAAACTAACTGATTTTCTTGCAATTTCAGCTCTCACTACGATTCCTAACGCATAATCCGGGTTAAACACTAGGGTAAACGCATAAAAAAATGTTCCTGTTTGCATTTATATCTGCCGTTCCTATGGAACTTACCCTTTTGTGCGTAACCATTTTTGGTGCAGGTTGTCACCTGCACCTTCTGTATTGCCCTCCGCCAAAGGCGGATTGGACAGGATGCTCAGTTGCTAATCCATAAAATTCTATAAATCTCAGTTCGATTATAAAACCGCCATACATGAGCAGGCAGATTCGCTATGACGTTTTTAATACTAAAAATAAGTCGAGCTCAGGTTTTCAATATACTAAATGCATTTGCCTTGTGTAAAATACCAAGTAGCGAAAGCATGTTTTATCGTTCCAAGAATCACTTTAGTGCGTTTACTGCCCTGCCTCTTGATAAGGTGTGATAAGGGCCGACCTGTTTTTAAAGCGGATAGTTATTGGTTGGGAGTGAATGAAGTCCATTCTTTTATTGATTCCAGTAGAGTCGAACAGAATGTGCCCTTTGGGGGTTATTGGCCCAAGCCTTTCCAGTAGAATAGCTTTGTTTTCATTCCAAGGAAAACGTTTTGTAGTAAAGAATATCTTCGTTAGTCAAATCAACGTAGGCAATGTTCAGCCCTTTTTCATTGACAAAACAACGGTCCAAATAAGTTCCTGCCGCGGTCTGTTCCAATCTCATTTCGGCTATTTTCTCAAACGAACTGTCAAATGCCATTACGACCATATTTCTTGGTTTGTATAATGGATCACGCAAATACATGTCGATACCGTTTGGGTCGGGCTCTAGAGCAACCCTATAATATACATTTCTAAATGAGTCATACAGAACAGAACCAAATACGTATTGTTTATTGTAGAATTCAAAATAGGCTGTTTCATTATTTCTGTATGATGCTGGTAGTGGTTTTATGTCACTGAATTTTTCTGGCGTGGCTAAAAATTTCTTCATCTTATTGAGTTGATTATCAGTTATATATAAATGTTTGTCACTGGCATAGCTTAGGATAAATTGTTCCCTCTTCGTGTCAAAGTCAGCAAATAGACCATCGTGCATGGTCCCCCAACCTTTGCCTTTCATCCTATCTGGATAGCCAATTAATCTGGATACCTTGCCGGAGGGCAAGTCCACAGAAACAATCATACAATCAGCATCAAAGTATTCGGGGAAGTCTGAGTTTTTATCTGGTGATCCGGTTAAGTAGATTGTGTTTCCTGTTTTTTGAAAAATTCGGTTGTGATTAAAAACGGGGAGGAAGCTGTTGTCGGACTGTGCGATGCCGGAGATGGGGTCTAGTTTTATTTCAGGATCCAGAAACTGGTAAGTTGCTGATTTATTGAATTTCGAATCCACCAAATAGGTCTGGTACAGGTACCTTTTGTTGAGAAAAATGCTGTCTTCATTGTAGATGTGGAAATCATATATCCCACGATAGGAGTCGGGGCCTTCCTGCGAATAGCTCAGGGTTTCCAATAGGCTTCCATCTTCAAGGCCATATATCTTGATCTCTCCTTTTTTTCGGACATGGAAGGCCATTGCCTGATGGCCTTTCCAGCTCGGTAGGTATTGGGTGTATTCCTCCACCGGTGAGGTGTATTCGTCCAAGTGGATGGCGTATTCGTTTGTTCTTTTGAATCCATTTGGGACAGTAGTGTTGCTGGGGTCATTACAGGAGGATAATGATATGGATAGATAAAAAATACAGTTTAAAAATAGCGTAGTTCTATACATGATTTCAATGGGGTAAACCCGATTTTTGATTATACGCTTTCTTGCCAGTAGTTTTTATTTCTCGCGGAATGCACAGAAAACCCAGAATGAAACAACGCTTTTCTGAGATTTCCGTGGTTTCTGTGAGGACCTATTTCATATCTCTGTGAATACTGGTATCATTGCGGATATACATAACCCGATTTATGCAATAGCCATAAACCAGATTGAATATAATAAAAGGTAGGATAATACCATCTACTTCGGAAAGTTTTATTTCATAAAAAATTTCATCCTATCGTGTCCTATGTTTCTATGTTGTCCAATAAGTTAGCTGTTTTCGGTTACTTGTTTTTCGATCTTTAGGAAGCGGGTGTTAAGGTTGGGGATTCTCCTCACTTTCCTGCTGTCGCTCCTGCCAAGCCTCCATTTTAGCTTCGAATTCCTTGATTTTGGGCTCGTTTGCTTTTTCCCATGCTGCTATTTCTTTCTCGTATTCTTTCATTTTGGGCTCATAGGCAGTTTCCCATTCACTTTGCTTGGCTTCCATTTCTTTGCCCCAGGCTTCCATTTTGGCTTCCCACTCTTCCATTTTGGATTCATGTTGTACTTCCCATTCCTCCATCTTTTCTTCGTAGATTTCGGTTTTGGCTTCCATTTTATCCTGAACCTCTTCTAGCATGTCCTGTAGCGCTTCGCGTTTCTGCTGGGCTTCTTCCGAATCTTCGCCTTCAAGCTGGCTAAGTTTGATGGTCAGGTTGCTCAGTTCCATGGCTTCTTCTGTGATGTTTAGCTGGAAGACCGGCATGGGAGGCACGAAGTTCATCCCTTCTAATGGCGGTACTAAAGGGACAGGAGGGACTTCAAAATCCATTTTGGGCATTGGGCTTAGCTCCAGCACAGGCATCGGATCATCTACAGGGGCTGGTGTGGCTTTATGAGCTTTCACTTTGGCCTTTGGCACCGGAGTGGTGTCTATGCTATAAGCATAATGATAGGTTGTGACATTGCTTTTAGTAGTATTCCTAACGGTATTAGGACTGTCCACCGCCTCATTGCACGGCTCTACTATTACTTGGCAAGGCAGGGACACTTTTTTGTCGATGGATTTATACTCAATTTTAGTGAGCAAATAATTGTCCGAAAATATAGTTCCTTTTGTAGGGATGGCTCCCAGTACCAGGGAAGCACTTACCATCAGTGAGATGAGCATGGTCAATGTAATTAAGGGTGAGATTTTTTCTTTGTGTTGTTCTTTTCCTAAGATTCGCTTGATCCTGTTGACAAAGGAATGTTTGTTTCCAGTGGCTGCAAGAGCCATTTCAGGCATGGAGCTTTGCGCATGTTCGGCCACTTCAGCCAGGCCATGAGCCAATTCTGCTGGGGAGTATCCCAGAGAAAGGACCAGGTCATCGCAAGCATGCTCACGTTCTGTGTCGATTATTTCGTTGATCCACCAAAAGCATGGATGGAAAAAGAAAAATACTTCCATGATACGTTGGAGAATATTGACGAGATAATCGTATCGTTTGATATGGGCAAGCTCGTGGACGATGATGGCTTCCAGCTGACGTGGAGGAGTGCAGAGCAGCAGGCTCGCCGGGATAAGGATGACAGGTTTCAGTAATCCATAGGTGACGGGAACGTGGATCAGGTCACTTTTGAGCACTTTTACTCCCCTGTAGAATCCCATGGCTGCAATCATGCCATTTACCTTTTTGATCAGTGGATCAGGGACAGATTGTTGGTGTCTTTTGTGTAGGTTTCTCAAGTCAAATAGCCCACCGGAGAGTTTGACCAAGTAAAATAAGGCACCTAGCAGCCATAGATTTACCAATGTGGGAAGGTACTTTTCCAATCCCAATAGCCAAGTCTTATCCAGTAATTGTTGGTCGGATGTCGATGAAATGGCTCTGAGGTTATCTTGTGAAGTAGCCACCTGGTGATGATCGGTTTTGGCGATTGCTGTAATTGCCGATGTAGTCGGTGAAGCTGATGTAGGAGCTTCCAGCACATTGGTAAAAGTCACGCCACTGGCCACCGCAATGAGCACTATTGCTCCTAATCCAGCCCAATAGCGAAGTGCCGGTTTTTTGACGGGGATAGCTTTTAGAACAGCCCAAAGTATCAGGCTGACAAGGACGATCTGCCAAATGGAGTGGACCAGCGTCCAGCCAATGGCCTGAAGGTAGGATTCATGGATAAAGTCGTTGAGAAGGTCCATTATTGTTGGTTTTCTAGTTCATTGAGCAATTTTCTGATTTCATCGATTTCTTCCTTGGAAGGATTGCTTTGACCAAGGGCCTTCATGACGAGCTTCTTGGTCGAGCCACCAAAAGTAGCTGCCATAAAACTACTGAGTAGGGAATTTTGGGTTTCACTTTGTGTGATTGCAGGGGTGTAAATATGGCTTCTGCCTTGCTCTGTCCGCTTAAGGAGATGCTTTGCATACATTATCTGCATGATCTTAAGTGTGGTGGTGTACCCGGTTTCTTTCGTTTTAGAAAGCTCTTCATGGATTTCCCGCACACTTGCTTGCTGGCGCTCCCAAAGGATGGAAAGAATTTCAAGTTCGGAGTCTGTAGGTTTGTATTTCATTATTGAATTACGATTATCTTCGTAGTAAAGATATACGACTCTTTTCGTAATTCAAATTTATCTACGACCAATTTCGTAATTAATTGTTAAGAATAGTTAAATTCCCCTGCTGTTGAGTGGGTTGTGAACTTTGGTGAGGCTGTTTGGGTTAGTGGTTTGGTTGTCTTAGCAAGGGAACCGTTGATAGTAATAATAACCTGTGGTGTTTAGTTAGCACTTAGATATCCAACTCAATTTACATAGTGGAAAGTTGTTTGTTCTCCCTAAGGCCGGAAATATCCGGTCTTTTTTTTATCTTCAAACCATGTGCCTAATAACATTTAATTGGCGGAACCACCACCGCTACAAACTAATTTTGGTGGCAAACCGGGACGAATTTTTTGGTAGGCCTACCGCTCCATTACATCAGTGGGAGAATGGTGTCTATGCCGGTAAAGACCTCAAGGGTGGAGGTACTTGGATGGGCTTACATCCTTCTGGTAAGTTTGCTGCCCTGACCAATTACCGAGACCTTGATAATCTTAAAGAACAACCTATAAGCAGGGGGAAATTGGTAAAGGATTTTTTGGAAAGTGATATGGCTCCAAAAGAATACCTGGAAAGAGTAAAAGTTAAGAAAGACGATTATGATGGCTTCAATTTGCTAGTGGGAGATGGCGAGCAGCTATGGTACTATTCCAACTATGCGCCATCGGTGGAGATGGTGTTGCCCGGATTGCATGGATTAAGTAATGCGCTTTTGGATGTGCCATGGAAGAAAGTGGTGGATGGTAAAAGGCGCTTGGCAAAGCAAATCCAGTTAGGGGGGCTTTCGATGAAAGATTTGGCAGCAGTCCAGTATTCACAAGTAGAGGATAAGCCGGAGAATTTACCTAAAACCGGTGTGACTATCGAAGTGGAACAGGCACTTTCAGCCGCCTTCATTCGGGATATCCAAGGGTATGGTACGGTGAACGTGTCGGTGCTATTGTGGGGTGTTGATGGTGAGGTAAGATTTCTGGAACAGCAGGTGAACAAGAACGGAATCATTTCTAGCGAGGAAAAGTTGTCGTTTTTTATGACGTAAATTGAGTAAAATACGGGTGGATATTATTTTTGCCTTAAATTTCAACCTGCAAAACGAACCATCCACAGTGAAAACTGTTGTATATAATTATGAAAAAGATAGATGTTTTGATAGTAGGGGCGGGTCCTATTGGGTTGGCCTGCGGTATTGAAGCCGAAAAAAACGGATTGGATTATGTCATCCTTGAAAAGGGAACATTGGTCAATTCTATTTTTAATTATCCTGTGAACATGACCTTCTTTTCCACTTCCGAAAAGCTGGAGATGGGAGGGGTTCCTTTTATGTCTGTAAATAAGCAGCCTACCCGTCATGAGGCGTTGGAGTATTATAGGCGTATAGCAAAGCATTTTGAGCTGAACATCCACCTCTATGAAGCGGTGAGAAGTGTCGAAAAGCAAGAGAGTGGGGAGTTTTTGGTCCATGCTGAGAAAGGAAGCTATCTGGCCGATAAGGTGATTCTGTCCACGGGATTTTATGATATTCCGAACAAGCTGAATGTGCCAGGTGAGGAACTTCCAAAAGTCACGCATTATTACAAAGAGCCATGGCCGTACATTGGCCAAAAGGTCATTGTCGTGGGTGGTGGTAACTCTGGCGTGGATGTGGCCTTGGAGACTTGGAGAAAAGGAGCAGAAGTGACCTTGGTATTGAAAGAACCATCTGTAGACCAAAATGTGAAATACTGGGTGTTGCCAGATATAGAAAATCGAATCAAGGAGGGATCCATTAAAGCGTACTTCAACAGCGCTATCAAAGAAATCCGGAAAGACAACGTCCTTATAGCCACAGCTGAGGGAGAAGTGGTCTTGGAAAACGATTTTGTGCTGGCCATGACGGGCTATAGGCCCAACTTTGAATTATTGGACCAGCTGGGGGTACAATTGACGTTGGATGAAAAGCGTCGGCCATGTTTTGATGGCAACCAAGAGTCAAATGTCTCCGGGCTATACCTTGCTGGGGTGGTGTGTGGAGGCCTCAATACAAGAGAGTTTTTTATAGAAAATACGATAGTTCATGCTGAGGCCATCTTTACGGATATCATGAACAAGCGAGAGCAACTGGTGAAGTAGCTTTACGGGTTTTGAGCAGATTGGTCAGCCTTCTTTGAAGGGGTTTGGGTGAGCAGGCAGTGTCAAGGTGAAACTGCTCCCTTTTCCTATTTCGCTCTCTGCCTTTAGGGTGCCGCCAATTTTTTTGGCATTTTCATTACTGATATACAGCCCCACACCGGTGCCTTTTTCCTGAGAGGTACCTTCTGTCGAATCGAATTTCATATTGAACAACCGCTGTAATCGTTCTTGGGCGATTCCTTTGCCTGTGTCTTTGATGGTGATATAGGTTTCTTTACTGGAGTTATGGAAAGAAAAAATTATTTTCCCGCCTTCGGGAGTGAATTTAATGGCATTTTGGAGCAAATTCCTCATGATCAATAATAGCCTGTCAATGTCAGTGGTGATGGTTTGGCTGCCGTTAAAGCTGACTTCAATGTCGATTCTTTTTTGACGGGCCATGCTGGTATAGATCGTTAGCATGGAATCACAGTGCTCCTTGAAGTTCACCCTTTTGAATTTGGCGGTGTTGTTTTTTAGCTCAACAGTAGCCCAGTCAAGGATTTCTTCAGACATCCTTTGGGCATTCGAAGCGATGATATAAAGTTCCTTCATAACCGCTTCGGTCTCTTCTTTGGTCAACTCCCCCTCATTGACCAGTTCCAGTATTTTTGTGATAGACAGCAAGGGATTTTTGAGGTCGTGGGAGATAAGGGCTATGATTTTGTTCTTTTGGTCATTATTTCCCGACAGTTCCTTGTTTGCTTTTTGTAGCGCTATGCTGTTTTTATCGTTTTTAAGTTTTTGTTTTTGATAGTTCCATTTAAGGGCAATGATGATAATCATGATGCCCAAGAGGCAAGCAAGGTAGGTGATAGTGTGATCCACCAGCTTCATTTCAGTACCCGTATAGTTTTCGGGGATCAAGGCGGGGTGATAAAGGTCGATATAGTAGAGACCAATAAAAAACAGAAAATTATACAGTGTCCATAGCCAAAAGGCCCTAATGGGCAAAATAGCTAAAATGAGGACATGTACCATTAAGAAAATATAAAAGGAAGGCCCTTCTATGCCATCATTCAAGAAAAAATTGATGCCGATAATGGGGTAGCCCATAAAACCTAACGTCCTAATTCCCCATTTAAAGTTCTTTTTGGATTTTCCAATCACATAAAACACGAGGACAACAGCTGATGTGGCCAACAGGATAAATGCCAGGCGGAATTGGCCATAAAGCAGGTTGAGGACCACCATGGCTTTGAGATAGACCACGATGATGAGTGCCGCAGAAGTGAATATCTTTGTTTCCAATTCCTGCGTCGGCTCGACAGTGGTGAATCTGTCCCAAGCATTTTTAATTTTATCGATCAATTGAACTGCTTTATGTTGGTGAAAATGTGTGTTGTGTACAGATAATTGTCATACAGTAATATACATTGTTTTATTGAAATGACTAAACGATCATCTGGTTAATTTTTGGGGATAAAAGGAGAGGTGAATTGGAAGTTGGTGCCGTCAAACAGACCTTTATCGCTTAGTTTTAAAGAAGGAATGACCAGTAGAGCCATAAAACTCAGGGTCATGTACGGGGATTCCAGTGTGGAGCCCATGTCTTTGGCCAGTCGGTCTATTTTGGTATAGGCCTTGGCTACTTCAAACCCGTCCTGATTTGACATGATGCCACCAATAGGCAGAGGGAGAACGTAGTCTTCTTGCGGTGATACGGCCGATATACCGCCTCTTTTGTCTATGATCAAGTTGACCGCTTTTGCGATGGAGTCATTATCGGTACCTACTGCGAGGATGTTATGTGAGTCATGGCCGACAGAGGAAGCTATCGCTCCCGTTTTTAAACCAAAGTTCTTGATGAATGCGATGGCTGGAGGAGCATCTTTATAGCGGTTGATCACAGCAAATTTTAAGATGTCTTCTTGGGTACTTGCTTCGGCAAATCCTTCCTTTATAAACGTGGTGCCTTGGAGCTCATTGGTGATCAATTGTCCGTCTCGGGCCTCTATCACTCGTAGGGTAGTTGGTTGGGCTTTTAGTAGGAAGTCGTCAGGGGTTTTTGCCGAGGTGTTGAAATTGTTGATTAGGCGGCTTTGGACGGAAGGAAGAAGGGGGACTCCGTCCTTAGCTACTTTTTGGCCTCTAATATAGGTCTCTAGGATTTTAAAGTCCTTTAGGTCTTTACAAACTATAAAATCCGCTGGGTCGCCTACTCGTAGTTGGCCCACATTCATTTGATAATGGGCAATGGGGTTGATGCAGGCAGCTTTTAGCACGTCGAATAAATTTTTTCCTTTTGCGATAGCTCTTGCTGCCAGTTGGTTGATGTGGCCTAGGACCAAGTTGTCGGGATGTTTGTCATCAGAGCAAAACATCAATTGGTCGGCATGGTCATCCATCAAGTCTATCAAAGCTTCAAAATTTTTGGCAGCACTGCCTTCGCGGATGATGATTTTCATGCCAAGCTGTAGCTTAGAGAGTGCTTCTTCTTCGGTGAAGCATTCGTGGTCTGTACTGATGCCTGCCGAAATGTACTTTTCGGCTGGGTTGTCTTTAAGTCCCGGAGCATGTCCATCCACTGGTTTGTGGTGTTTTTGTGCAATGGCAATTTTTTCCATGACGGCGGGGTCACGATTGATCACTCCTGGCCAGTTCATCATTTCGGCAAGGTACGTGATTTCCTTCCTGCCAAGGAGTTCGTCGATGTCTGCCGCGGTAATTTCACCTCCGGCAGTTTCGAAAGGGGTGGCGGGAACACAAGAGGGCGCACCGAAATAAAAGTGGAAGTTGGTTTTCTTTCCATTTTCTATCATGAAATCCACGCCTTCCTTTCCGCAGACATTGGCGATTTCGTGTGGATCAGAAACGGTGGCGACCGTGCCATGGACTATCGCCAATCGAGCAAATTCAGAAGGTATCAGCATGGAAGATTCCACATGCACATGAGCATCGATAAAGCCCGGCATCAGGTAGTGATCGGGAGCGTTGTCGACGGGGATGACGGAGGTGATTTTCCCGTCTTCTACGGTGATTTTTGCAGGAGATATTTTTTGTTCCGGAATATTAACTAGCTGGCCTTTAATAGAAAAAGTGTTCATTGCATTCTTAGGGTTGGTGATGGATAAGATTAAAGATATAAAATTTGGCCCGAATTATTTGAGCTCAGCAGTAAATGGCCAAAGTTTAATGGAACAAAGGTGTATTAGTGGTTGATTATCCCTTATTATCCACCCAAAAACTTTATATTTGCACCATAAAAAGAGTTTAGTACAGTGAATTTTTGAAATGAAGAAAATTGTAATTGCCATTGATGGCTTTTCAGGCTGTGGCAAAAGTAGTACAGCCAAGCAGGTGGCCAAGGAACTAGGCTACACATATATTGATTCTGGAGCCATGTACCGGGCAGCTACTTTGCATTTCATCAATAAGTTCACTGAGCTGACCAACCCAAAAGATATCCAGAGGACACTGGATAGCTTGGATATCGCTTTTCATCATAATGAGGCAAGCGATCACCAAGATACCTACCTGAACGGGCTGAATGTGGAGAAGAAGATCCGCAGCATGGAAGTGTCTGAAAAAGTCAGTGAGATAAGTAAGATCAAAGAAGTCCGGCAAGAACTGGTAGCCCAACAGCAGCGTATAGGCAAACACAAGGGAGTGGTTATGGACGGCAGGGATATAGGCACGGTGGTGTTTCCCGAAGCGGAATTAAAAGTGTTTATGACCGCGGATACCAAAATCAGGGCAGAGAGAAGGCAGAAGGAATTATTGGAAAGAGGGGAGTTGGTGGAGCTGGATAAAATCATCCATAACCTCCAGGAAAGAGACAGGATAGATTCCAGTCGTTCGGAAAGCCCTCTCAAAAAAGCCGATGATGCTGTAGAAATAGACACAAGTTTATTGGGTTTTGAAGAGCAGATTTACCAAATAACAGATTTGGCCAAAAAGAAGATAGAAGAAAACTAACAAAACATGCAGGTAACGATAGACAAGAATTCAGGCTACTGCTTTGGGGTGGAGTTTGCCATCAAAATGGCAGAGGATGAGATGGAAAGTGGCGACCGACTGTATTGCTTAGGAGATATCGTCCATAATGACATGGAGGTGAACAGGTTGAGCAACCAGGGGTTGGTGGTGATCGACCGTGAAAACCTCAAGGAGCTGAAGGACTGCAAAGTGCTTATTCGCGCCCATGGCGAACCACCAGAGACCTACAAACTGGCCATTGAAAACAATATTGAATTGATTGACGCATCTTGCCCCGTGGTCCTGAAGCTTCAGCACCGGGTAAAGACGGCTTTTGATAAAATAGAAAAAAAGGAGGGTCAGATCGTTATTTATGGCAAAAAAGGGCACGCAGAAGTGATCGGCCTCACCGGCCAGACCATGGAAAAGGCCATAGTGGTGATGGAGGACGAGGACCTGGAAAAGATCGATTTTAGTAGGCCTGTGACGCTTTTTAGCCAGACGACCAAGAGTACCAAAGGATTCTATGCCCTGAAGGCAAAAATCGAGGAGAGGATGGCTGAGGCAAACCAGTCGCTTGAAGAGGTTGATTTTACGGCAAATGACTCCATTTGTCGCCAAGTATCCAACCGAGAACCTCAACTGACCCGTTTTGCCAATGAAAATGATGTGATCATTTTTGTGGCAGGTAAAAAAAGCTCAAACGGACGGGCTTTGTACCAAGTATGTAAGGGAGAAAACCCACGAAGTTATTTCGTGGAAAATGAAAGTGAGATTGCTCCGTCGTGGTTTGGAAGCGAGGATAAGGTAGGTATCTGTGGAGCGACATCTACGCCCATGTGGCTTATGGAACAAGTGATGGCTTACATCAACTCCCTTGACCAGCCTGTGGCACAAGCATAAAAGTAGGAGGAAAATCAAAAAAGAGCGTGTCCTAAAAGGAAATAATAGTGCAATTAGCTTCTAATAACTAATGTATTTTATTAGATTTGAGGCGTTTTTCAAAGGACCATATAGTTTCAAATAAAATATGTCAAAACTAGTTAAGCTTAAGAAGGGATTTGATATTAAGCTGGTGGGAAAGGCAGAAAAGAAAATCGAAGCATTCCAGCCGGCTCAGACCTTCGCGATTAAGCCTACAGACTTTGTAGGTATGCAGCGTCCAAAAGTTATTGTCAAGGAAGGAGATACTGTGAAAGCAGGTACTCCGATTCTTTTTGACAAAAAACTCGAATCCGTTCTATATGCAGCTCCCTTTTCAGGAGAGGTGGTAGAGATAAAAAGGGGGGAGAAAAGAAAACTATTAGAGATCAAGATCATGGCTGATAAGGAAATCAGTTATGAGGAGTTTGACAAGTTTTCTGAAACCGATCTTAAATCTCTCACCAAAGAACAAGCTACTGCGGCACTTCTCAAAGGCGGTGTTTGGCCGCAAATTATCCAACGTCCATACGGCATCGTGGCCAATCCAGAGGATGATCCCAAAGCGATCTTCATCTCCGGCTTCGACTCCCATCCATTGGCGCCAGATTATGGTGTTTTGCTGAAAGGGCAGGAAAAATACTTCCAAGCAGGCCTGAATATTCTCAAGAAACTGACTTCCGGTAAGGTCCACCTAAACTTGGATCAGGACTCAGAAGTATCTCCAGTATATGCAGGAGCCCAAGGCGTGGAGGTGAATAAGTTTTCAGGCCCACACCCAGCAGGTAATGTAGGTGTTCAGATCCATCATATCTCACCTATCAACAAAGGAGAGTTAGCTTGGACGGTGAATCCGTATGGCGTGGTACAAATGGGTAAATTGTTCATTGATGGTGTTTATGATGCTTCTAAGGTGGTGGCCATTACAGGGTCTGAAGCCAAAAAAGCCGTCTATACCAAGACCTACCAAGGAGCTTGTGTGGATAAGTGGGTAGTGGACAATACCAAATCCGATCACGTAAGGGTAGTTTCTGGAAATGTGCTGACTGGTGAAAAAATCAATCATGATGGGTATTTGGGGTATTATGACCACCAGATCACCTTGCTCCCCGAAGGAGACTACTTTGAGTTTATGGGCTGGGCCAAGCCTACCAGTACTAAACTGAGCTTCCATCGTGCATTGGGGCTATTGTCTTTCCTTTCTCCCAACAAAGAATTTGCGTTGGATACCAATGCCAGAGGAGAAGCACGGGCATTTGTTCAGACTGGTGTATTTGAGCAGGTCACACCAATGGATATTTTTCCAGTTTATCTCATAAAAGCCATTATGGCGGAAGATTTTGATGAAATGGAGGAACTGGGGATTTATGAAATAATCGAGGAAGATTTGGCACTTTGTGAGTTTGTCGACGTGTCCAAACACCCTGTTCAAGACATTGTCAGAAAAGGAATAGAACTAATTCAATATAGTTAATCAATATGAAGTTTCTACGTGATCTGTTAGATAAACAGAAGCCGCTCTTTCAAAAGGGAGGTAAATTTGAGAATTTATATTACTTGTATGAGGCAGGAGAGACGTTTATGTTTTCTCCAAACCATACAACGGGTATAAAGGGTACTCAGGTAAAAGATGCCATTGATCTGAAGCGTATGATGATCACCGTGGTAGTAGCGCTTTTGCCTTGTCTGCTGTTTGGTATTTATAATGTGGGCGAGCAGCACTACCTTGCGGTAGGAGAAGCAGTTGGCTTTGGCGAAAAATTCCTTCTGGGCTTGAAATTGGTGCTGCCAATTGTTATAGTAGCTTATGCCGCAGGGGGAATTGCGGAGGCCGTCTTTGCCGTGATCCGGAAACACCCCATCAATGAGGGTTTTTTGGTTACGGGGATGTTGATCCCGCTAGTGGTACCCGCAAGTATGCCGCTTTGGCAAGTAGCATTGGCAACGATCTTTGCCGTAGTGATTGCCAAGGAAGTATTTGGTGGTACCGGGATGAATATTCTGAACGTGGCCATGACGGCAAGGGCCTTCTTGTACTTTGCTTACCCTGCACAGATATCAGGTGATCAAGTATGGACTTACCTAGGTGAGAAGACAGCTGTAGATGGATTTTCAGGAGCAACTGCACTATCTATTGCCTATAGCGCAGGTCAAAGTGGCGAATCCGTTACGAGTGCACTAGCTTCTCATAATTCGGCCATTGGTGATCAGCTGTACAGCTTTGCCAATATGTTCTTCGGTTTTATCCCAGGATCTATCGGTGAGACATCTGCCTTGATGTGCCTGATCGGCGCGTTGATCCTGATTGCCACAGGCGTAGGAAGCTGGAAAATCATTGTAAGTGGTTTTGCAGGTACTTATATCATGGGATTGATCATGAATATCTTTGCTGCCAATGAATTTATGGCCATGCCGGCGCACTATCACTTGGTAATGGGCGGAGTAGCTTTTGGCATCGTATTTATGGCGACTGATCCAGTTTCTGCCGCACAGACAGAAAGAGGAAAGTGGCTTTATGGTCTGCTTATTGGTTTCTTGACCGTAATCATTCGGGTGACCAACCCCGCATATCCAGAGGGCATTATGTTGGCAGTTCTATTAATGAACGTCTTTGCTCCACTTATCGATTATTATGTTGTGAAAGCAAACAAGAAAAGGAGGTTACAACGTGCAACAGTCTAATACATATATCATTACATTCTCGGTAATTCTTACCGTAGTGCTCGGTTTTTTACTTTCTGGTACTTCCCAGCTGTTGGGGCCTATCCAGAAGGAAGCCGTTGCGCTGGATAATAAGAAGCAGATCTTAGGTGCTGTAATGGATGCTGAAAAAATTGCGGCCATGAAGCCTAAAGAGGTCAATGAATACTATGAAAATACCATTTCTTCAAAAGTGGTAAACATCAAAGGAGAAGAGGTGACCGAACAGGAAGGAGCCGAGGTGACTGCGGAAACTGTTGACGTGGCCAAAAACTACAAAAAACCTGCAGAAGAGCGACTTTTTCCTGTGTATATTTATCATGAAGAAGGCAGTGAAGATAAAGTAGTCGCTTATATCCTACCGCTTTATGGAGCAGGGCTATGGGATGCTATCTGGGGATACTTGGCATTACAGACTGACTTGAACACTATCGAAGGGGTGACATTTAGCCACGCTGGTGAAACTCCAGGACTTGGTGCTAGAATAACTTCAGGAGATGTACAACAACGGTATCACGGAAAAGAAATTTTCGGTGAAGGAGGAGAGTTACAAGCAGTAAGCATGCAAAAAGGTGAAGGTAAGGACTATTCATCAGAGCCACATAAGGTGGATGGCATGTCCGGAGCTACCATTACCGGTGATGGAGTAAACAAAATGCTAAAGAACTATTTGGGATATTACCAATCATACCTAGATAAGGTAAAAGGTAATTCCTAAGTGTTTGGCTTTAAAAATATTGTAGAACGTCTCAACATAATATGATATGAGTACAGAAACAGCAGAAAAGACAGAAATCAAAAAGCCCGCCGAGGCGCTTCTGTCTAAGCGACGAAAAAAATTGATATCTGATCCGTTGGTAGATGATAATCCGATTACCATACAGGTATTGGGGATTTGTTCTGCACTGGCGGTGACCACACAGATGAAGCCTACTTTGGTAATGGCACTTTCTGTAATTTTCGTGATTGTGATGTCAAACTTGACCATCTCTATCATGAGGAATACCATCCCTACCCGTGTTAGGATCATCGTGCAATTGGCTGTAGTGGCCACTTTGGTAACCTTGGTGAATGAGATCCTGAAAGCATTTGCCTACGATATGTACAAGGAGTTGTCCGTATTTGTAGGGTTGATCATTACCAACTGTATTGTAATGGGGCGCCTTGAAGCATTTGCCCTGGGCAATAAACCTTATGACTCCGTGTTGGATGGATTTGGGAGTGCCTTGGGGTATTCTTGGATTATACTTACGGTAGCTTTCTTTAGGGAATTATGGGGGTCAGGTTCAGTATTCGGTATCCCTATTTTTGATACCGTTTCTTCTTGGTTCGGAGAGGATTTCTCTTTAGCTACCAATGGTTTGATGGTGAGCCCAGTAGGGGCCTTTATCATCCTTGGGTTGATTATCTGGGTACAGCGTACCAAGACAGGATATGTAGAACATTAAAATATCGCTAAGAAATGGAATTATTTAGCTTAGGAATCCGGTCAATATTTATTGACAATATGGTGTTTGCTTACTTTTTGGGAATGTGCTCATTCTTGGCCGTTTCGAAAAAGGTAAGTACAGCCTTAGGTCTTGGTGCAGCCGTCATCTTTGTATTGACGATTACAGTGCCCTTGAACTGGCTTTTGAATGAATTTGTACTGAAAGAAGGAGCTTTGTCCTTCCTTGGTGAATCCTTCGCCACTATAGACCTTACCTTTTTGAGGTTTATTATGTTCATCGCCATTATTGCTGCGATGGTACAGTTGGTGGAAATGGTCGTAGAGAAGTTTGCTCCGGCATTGTACGGTGCTTTAGGGATTTTCCTTCCACTTATCGCCGTGAACTGTGCGATTCTTGGTGGCTCTCTTTTCATGGCACAGAGAGATTATACCTTGGCTGAAGCTGGGGTATATGGTTTCGGATCTGGTACAGGGTTTTTCCTGGCTATTGTAGCACTGGCAGCAATACGTGAAAAATTGAAATACTCTAATGTACCAAATGGCCTTAAGGGCTTAGGTATTACGATGTTGATTACTGGACTGATGGGAATTGCCTTTATGTCATTTATGGGCATTGACCTGTAACCGAGCAGTTATCAAGTAAATATATTCAAAGCCCTTCCTCTTGGAAGGGCTTTTTTATTGGTATATTTGATTCAGGCATTATTTTTATGCGATAATGTTATCATCAAAACATTCCAGTTATGTCATTTACCTCTAAGCGTGTAGTGAATTATTTTTTCAAGGGATTGCTTTTTGTAGCGCCTTTGGCATTGACGGTATATATTATTTACTATATCGTTCAGTTTTTGGACAACCTGTTGCCTGTGCCAGTTCCAGGATTGGGGATCTTGATCGTTTTTGGTTTGATTACCTTTATTGGTTATTTGGCCAATATATTTATAACCAAGCCTATTTTTGAACTTGTGGAGAGATGGCTTTTCAGGATTCCTTTGGTGAATATCCTCTATACGAGTATCAAGGACTTGATGTCCGCTTTTGTTGGGGACAAAAAGAAATTCAATACGCCTGTTATAGTAAAGTTATCAGAGCATGTTAGTCGCTTGGGGTTCATAACCCAAGAAGACCTGTCCATGATTGGCGAGGAAGATTTGGTGGCCGTTTACCTTCCCCATTCCTATAATTTTAGTGGCAATTGTTTTTTGGCTCCGAGAAGCAATGTGCGGGTATTGCATGGAGCCAATAGTACGGAGGTGATGAAGTTTATTGTCTCCGGGGGTGTTTCCGAATTGAGCGACCCTAAAAAATAATCAAAAAAAGCTCCTGTTGTGGAGCTTTTTTTGATTCAGTTATATACGTGTTCTGTTAGATTTGTGCTTCTAGTTTTTGGGCAAGCACTGCTTTTGGTACGGCGCCTACTTGTTTGTCCACTATCTCGCCATTCTTGAAGAATAGAAGGGTAGGGATACTTCTAATGCCAAATTTGGAGGCTACAGCAGGGTTTGCATCTACATCCACTTTGCCAATTACGGCTTTTCCGTCATACTCACCAGCGATTTCTTCTACTACAGGCCCGATCATTTTACAAGGACCACACCATTCAGCCCAGAAGTCCACCAAGATAGGTTGGTCTGATTTGATGATTTCTTCAAAGTTCGCGTCGGTAATTTCAATTGCTTTTGCCATTTTATTGTGTGTTTTAAGTTTCAAATTTCCTCAAATATAATATTCTAAAGTATTTTAGGATTTATTTAGTTCCTTAATGAGGAAATTATTTTAGATTCCTGTGCTAAAGCCCTTGTGTTAGAGGATTTTGTACGCTAGCTCAGGGATGTTCTCCAATTCATTGATCATATCTTGTGATGGATCGATCAAAAATTTAGTAGATCTAAGGTCCACGGCAATCTTCTCTTTGACATCTGTTACATTGATAAAGAGCTTGGCTTCACCTTTGTACTTGGAAGTAATGGCTTCCAGCCTCTCCATCAGGTCGATTGTAAGGTCATCCAGGTTGATGTTTACCCTTAGTCCTTTGACCATTTTTCCACGGACTTCATTGAGCAGCATCATATTTCCAACTTTAAATTCCAGTTCGTCGGGATTCCAGCGTTTGCCCTGCACACTTCCTGTGAAGTATAAGAACCATCCAGTCATGAAATACTCTTTGTATTTGATGTAGTCTTCACCAAATAGAAAGAACGTATGGCCACCGTTATAGTCCTCTAGGGTCAATGTGCCAAAAGGGTTGCCGTTTTTGGTGGTACGATGGGCAAAGGACGTGACTACTCCGGCAGCTTTAATTTCACCTTTGGCTTTCAGTGCATCCGTATTGGAGAATTCGGACAAGGGCGTGTTGGTGAACGAGTCAAATTCTACCTTAAATTGATCCAATGGGTGGCCAGAAATATAAAGCCCAACGACTTCTTTTTCAATATTTAATTGTTGCAGTTGGCTAAATGGCTCTATCGGAGTGATGCTAGGCATCATAACTTCCATTCCAGCACCACCTCCAAAGAGGGAAACCTGGGAGCTTTCGGCTTCCTGGGCCTTCTTTTGGGCGTATTTGACTGCTTTTTCGATCAGGGTAGCGTCATTTTCGGCAGCCTCCAAGTATTGCCGCCTATGGTGGTCAGGGAAACAGTCAAAGCCTCCGGCCATGGCCAGTGATTCCAACGTTTTTTTATTGACAGAGCGCAAGTTTATACGTTGGGTAAAATCAAATATGTCCTTATAAGGGCCATTTTCTGCCCGCTCTTCAATGACCGAGTGAACGGCTGCACCACCCGCTCCTTTGATTGCCGCCAAGCCAAATCGAATTTGGCCTTCCTTATTTACCGTAAAGCCATCTTTGGACTCATTCACATCTGGTCCCAGTACTTCTATCCCCATGCGTTTACACTCTTCCATGAAGAAGGTGACTTGGGTGATGTCATTCATGTTATTGCTCAGTACGGACGCCATGTATTCGGCGGGGTAGTGGGCTTTTAGGTAGGCTGTTTGATAGGCTACCCAAGCATAGCAGGTGGAGTGGGACTTGTTAAAGGCATAGGAGGCAAAGGCTTCCCAGTCTTTCCAGATCTTTTCCAGCTTGGTTTTGTCATGGCCTTTTTCAGCGGCTTGGTTGACAAATTTAGGCTTCATTTTGTCCAGTACATCGCGGAGCTTTTTACCCATGGCCTTACGCAGCACATCGGCCTCACCCTTGGTAAATCCTGCCAGCTTTTGGGAGAGCAACATCACCTGTTCCTGGTACACCGTAATCCCGTAGGTTTCTTGGAGATATTCCTCCATATCATCGAGATCGTAGGCGATGGGTTCCAGGCCGTGCTTTCTTTTGATAAAGCTTGGGATGTATTCCAATGGTCCTGGGCGATAGAGTGCGTTCATGGCTATCAAGTCAGCAAACACCGTTGGCTTTAGCTCACGCATGTATTTCTGCATGCCGGGGGATTCATACTGGAATATCCCTACCGTTTCGCCACGCTGGAAAAGCTCATACGTTTCCGTGTCATCTATGGGGAAGTTTTCTGGATCCAGTTCCACACCGTGACGCTCCTTGACGATGCGAATGGCATCTTTGATCAGGGTGAGGGTTTTGAGCCCTAAGAAGTCCATTTTCAACAGGCCGGCATTCTCCACCACGGAGTTGTCAAACTGCGTGCAGTACATGTCCGAATCTTTCGCCAGCGCTACTGGGACGAAATTGGTAATATCATCTGGCGTGATGATGACCCCACAAGCGTGGATCCCTGTGTTTCTTACAGAGCCTTCCAGGATTTTGGCTTGGTTGATGGTTTTGGACAGGTCGTCATTGCCCTTGGAGATATTGATCAGCTCGTAGGCTTTGTCGATGTTCTCCGAATTGTTCTTAAGCTTGTCGGCCAGTTTAGCGCGGTCATTGGCCAGTCCAAAGAGTGCTTTTAGCTTGATGTCTGGCACTAGCTTGGCAAGGCGATCCGCATCCGACAAGGGCAGGTCCAAAGCTCTCGCGGTATCACGGATGGCCGATTTGGCTGCCATGGTACCATAAGTGATGATCTGGGCCACCTGATTGGCACCATATTTCTCGATCACATAATCGATGACTTTTTGACGGCCATGGTCATCAAAGTCAATATCAATATCGGGGAGGGAAACCCTGTCTGGATTAAGGAATCTCTCAAAAAGGAGATCGTAGGCGATTGGATCCACATTGGTAATACCGATACAGTAGGCTACCGCAGAGCCGGCGGCAGATCCCCTGCCTGGCCCCACAGATACGCCCATTTCACGTGCTGCTGTGGTAAAATCCTGTACGATCAGGAAGTACCCAGGGTAACCAGTGTTTGCAATAATAGAAAGTTCAAAATCCAGCCGTTCCCTGATTTCTTCCGTGATCTCTGGATAGCGCCTCTTGGCTCCTTCATAAGTGAGGTGGCGCAAGAAGGCATTTTCCCCACGCTTGCCACCGTCTTCATCATCTTGTGGGTCTTGGAACCGCTCTGGAATGTTGAACTTGGGAAGTAAAACATCCCTTTCCAGCTTGTAGGCCTCTACCTTTTCGATGATTTCATTGGTGCACTCGATGGCTTCGGGGAGATCGGCGAAGAGCTTTTTCATCTCTTCGGGTGTCTTGATATAGAACTCCTCGTTAGGGAAACCGTAGCGGAATTCCCGGCCTTTTTTGCCTATGTACCTTTTCGGCTTATCGACTTTCTCCCCATCTTTTACGCAGAGAAGGATGTCGTGGGCCTTGGCGTCATTTTTGGTGTTGTAATAGGTACTATTGGCTGCGAAATACTTGACATCGTATTTTTGGGCAAAGCGCAATAGGACTTCGTTTACTTTTTCTTCTTCGGGGATTCCGTGACGGTTCAGTTCGACGTAAAAGTCCTCTCCAAACTGCTCTTTCCACCATACAAAAGCTTCTTCGGCTTGTGTTTCGCCGACGTTCAGGATAAGGAACGGGATTTCTCCCCAAAGTCCACCGGTAGTAGCGATGATGTCTCCTTTGTATTGGACCAATAGTTCCTTGTCAATCCTAGGCAAATAATAAAAGCCTTGCGTGTAGGCAAATGAAGCCAATTTGGCTAAGTTGTGATAGCCCGCTTTGTTTTTGGCAAGCAAGACCGTCTGGAAGCCTCCGTCTTTTTGGGACTTGTTTTGATGATCCCGGCAGATGTTAAATTCACAGCCCACTACTGGCTTGATGTCGTTTGACATGGCTTCTTTTACAAAATGGAAAGCAGCCATCATATTGCCGTGATCCGTCATCGCAATGGCGGGCATATTGAATTCCTTGGCCCTGGCGACCATTGCAGGGATTTCTGAGGTGGCCTGCAGGATGGAGTATTGGGTGTGGACATGGAGGTGGCTGAAAGGGATGTCCACTAGGTTGGTGATGTCTGCTTTTCTCGCTTGCTTGATGACATCTTGGGCAGCTTCCTTCTGTTGGTCCTTAGCAGCGGCAAAGTTGGCAGCGTCGAGTTTTGGTGGTTCGTAGATGACATCTTCCACCGTAAGGCCATCTACGGGAGGCTGTACCTCGGCAGTGATCAGTCCAAAGAAGCACTTGGCTGTTGCGTCCACGTCATAAGCGGCATCGTGGGCATCCTCAAATCCCACTCCGAAGAGTTTTTGATGGAGCTCTGTCAGTGTTGGCCATTTGTATTTACCACCTTTGCCTCCGGGGATGGCGCAGAAATCAGTGGAAATGTCCTTGGTGTCCAGTTCCTGCTTTTCGAGTAGTTGCATGGGCAGGTCCACTCTCAAAAACTCCGCACCGCAGACATTGATGTCAAAACCGATATTGTGGCCGACCAGATAGGTGGCTTTTTCTACATCCTTGTGGAAGATTTCCAATACCTTCTTTAGGTCATGGCCTTCTTTCAATGCGCGGTCCGTGGAGATGCCATGGACTTTTTCGGCATTATAAGGAATGGTAAAACCTTCAGGCTTGACAATATAGTTTTGGTTGGAAATCAGTTTGCCCCGCTCATCATGGAGCTGCCAAGCCAGCTGTACGAGCCGTGGCCAGTTGTCCAGATCGGTGATGGGGGCATTGTAGTTCCTGGGTAAACCAGTGGTTTCGGTATCAAAAATAATGTACATAAGGACTCCTTGGATTTTTAGGATTTGGGGAATCTAAATTAAGCTTAAACTTTTGAATCTGCCAGTGGGAAGACGGTAATTGTCCCAGTATTTTGAGTGGTTGAAAAATTTGAAAAGTACAAATTGAAAGATTGTCCTTCAGCTTTTGGCTACTTTGTACTTATGGTTCCACTTCGCCTCAGGGTATTCTTACTTATTGATTATCCGGCCAAAGAACAATACCACAACAAACAGATATTACTCAAAACAGGCTGCAACGTCGGGTTTTTCAGGGATGTTTGATAGGAGATGGGCTTTTTTCTTTCCTGAATTTTCATTATATTGAAGTGTAAAATTTTAGACGGATACTTTGTCAAAATCACACCAAAATAAAGTTTGTCTTCTCTTCTTTTTAATAAAACCACAAGATAATTATGGGAAAAACAATTATTGTTTCTAACAGGCTACCTGTTAGTTTACGGCATAAAAACGGGAAATTTGAATTTAAACCTAGCGCAGGAGGGCTGGCCACCGGTCTAGGGTCTATTTATCAAGAAGGAGAGAATATTTGGATCGGGTGGCCTGGCAATGACGTAGAGGATCCCGAGCAACGAGCGGAAATCATCATTGAGCTACATGAGCTGAAGATGGCGCCCGTTTTTTTGACCAGACAAGATATTGAACAGTTTTATGAAGGTTTTAGTAACGAGACACTTTGGCCTGCATTTCATTATTTTACCCAAAACATCAATTACGATGAGGAGCACTGGGAGGCCTATGTACGGGTAAACAGGATGTTTTGTGATGCAATCATGAAGAAAGCAGACCCGGACGATACCATCTGGGTACATGATTACCAGCTGCTGCTTTTGCCCCAGATGCTGCGCGAGAAGCTGCCCAATGCCACCATTGCTTTTTTCCAACAC
Organism: Echinicola strongylocentroti; assembly: GCF_003260975.1. NCBI lineage: Bacteria > Pseudomonadati > Bacteroidota > Cytophagia > Cytophagales > Cyclobacteriaceae > Echinicola > Echinicola strongylocentroti. The sequence goes on from NZ_CP030041.1 coordinate 4,054,471, forward strand.
ATTCCTTTTCCTTCTTACGAGGTCGTGAGGATGTTGCCGTGGAGACATGAGATTTTGTCTGGCATGTGTGGCGCAGACCTGATCGGATTTCATACGTATGATGACATGAGGCACTTTCTAAGTGCAGTGGGCCGGATCATGGGCTTGTCCAATGAGAGTGGCTATATCCAAGCCGAAAATCGACTCATCAATGTGGATAGCTTCCCAATGGGAATCGATTATGACAAATTTGCCAAATCCGCCAAATCGCAAAAGACCCAAAATATCGCCAATAAATATTTGGAATTGCTCGGCGATCAGAAGCTACTGCTTTCGATAGATCGCTTGGACTATTCCAAGGGGATCCCAAAACGGATCGAGGCCTTTGACAGGTTTCTGGAAGAGAATCCCGAGTATCACGGCAAGGTGTCCATGATCATGGTGGTGGTGCCATCACGTGACAAGGTGAAGTCTTATCAGCGCCTGAAGGAGGAAATAGATACATTGGTAGGGCGAATTAACAGTGATTATTCTACCCTGAACTGGGTGCCGATTCATTATTTCTATAGGAGTTTTCCATTTGAGGAGCTGATAGCCTTCTACTCAATGTCTGACATTGCCTTGGTGACCCCATTACGGGATGGGATGAACTTGGTGTGCAAGGAGTTTGTGGCCAGCAAAGTGGATAAAAAAGGCGTATTGATCCTTTCTGAAATGGCCGGAGCCAGCAAGGAACTTCAGGATGCCATTTTGGTCAATCCCAACGACAACAAAGGGGTGGCGGATGCAATCAAGCAGGCCATCACCATGCCCGAAAAAGAACAGCGGGCCAGAATCCTATCCATGCAGGAGACCATCCAGCGCTATGATGTGTTCCAGTGGGTGACCGTCTTTATGGATCGCCTACAGTATGTAAAACAAAAGCAACTCGACCTGCAGTCAAAAGAAGTGGACGCCGATGTCATCAGTGAACTGCACGAGCATTTCAAAAAGGCCAAGAAGCCAATTTTGTTCTTGGATTATGATGGTACATTGGTCGGGTTTAAGGGCAAGCCTGAAGAAGCAAGTCCTGATGAAGAATTGAAAAGCCTGGTGAGTAGACTGTCCAAAAAATCCCAAGTGGTGGTCATCAGCGGCAGGGATAAGGAAACCCTTGGCAAATGGTTTAAAGGACAAAAAGTGGATATTATTGCCGAGCATGGTGTGTGGCTGAAGATCAATGGTGGAAAAGATTGGGAACTGTATGCCGACATAGATGATCATTGGAAGCCGGATATCAGGTCTGTGATGGAATATTATGTCCAGCGTACTCCGGGAGCACATATTGAAGAAAAGCACCATTCCTTGGTTTGGCATTATCGCAAAGTGGAAAGCGGACTCGGTGACCTGAGAATGAGGGAGCTGTTCAGCCACTTGAAATACATGGCCAGAGGACATAACCTGCAAGTGCTGGAAGGAAACAAGGTGTTGGAAATCAAGCGTCCTGACATCAATAAAGGACGGGCAGCCACTGCTTTCATGAAAGGAAATAGTTATGATTTTATCTTGGCGATTGGAGACGACTGGACCGATGAGGATACCTTCCAAGCAATGCCTGAAGGTGCATTCAGCATCCGTGTTGGCTACAGCTATACCAAGGCCAATTACAATATCAAGAGCCCAAAAGAGGTGAGGTATTTATTGAATAAGCTGACTTGATATTTCAAGTATAAAGTCATCGGATAGTCAGCATAATTAATTGTAAGTTGATCTGGGAAAAGGCTTATTTTCTCGGGTCAACTTGTTTTTTTATACGTTTGTGCGTTCTGATAGGACGCAGATGATTAAGGTTTGCGCTGAATTTATTATCGGACTCAGATTGCCGGGTGCTCAGATGTGATGTACCTACGGCACATTGCAGATGGCTGGTGGATGCGGCTGTTACCAAGCTTTCATACCTACGGCATGATGCTCTTAAGCTTACGGTAAAAGTTTGGTGATACTTCGAGCCAAGCTTTTCATGAAACCGCCGAATAAGCGGTTATGAGTTACTGTCGTACGACTGATTTTGAAGCAGTTTCAGGTCGCAACAGATAGGCTAATGCATATTCCGGGTTTAAACGAAAAGAGGATGTTTTTCGATTCCCTAACACTATCCCCGTCCTCTGCAGAGCTGATCAGAAAGTCCCCTTTAGGGGGTTGGGGGTATTTTGACGAATTTCCTTCGATAGCAACACCTTTGCTTGGGCGACAATAGTTTTGAGTTAAAAACTCTATGCTAGTTGTTCCGACAGCTGTGCTGTAGGAACAACGGGGTTACAGAATCCCCCTATTGTGCCCTCCTATGTGCCTAATGTGGTTGTCTAATAAGGTAACTACTTTACGTTACTTTCCTTACGTCCTGGATTTTGGGTTTATTCTCCCGTCGTTTTCTTTTCTGAAGGTATCCCTAGCGGAATGTCGATTACCACCAAGCAGCCTTTTCCCGGTCGGCTTTCGATGTCGAATGTTCCATTGAGCATCTGCACTTTAGCTTCTATCCCCAGTAGTCCGAAGCCACTGGTGACTTTTTGTTGGTCCATGCCAAGTCCGTTATCTTCTATCGTGATATTGAGTGAGTCCCCGTGATGGATAAGCTGTAAATGTAGACGGGAGGCTTGGGCATGTTTTAGGGTGTTTTGGACGAGTTCTTGGCAGATGCGGTAGATGGTGAGTTCTATTTGCTCAGCTAATCGCTCCTCCATTCCCAGTATTTGTAGTTCTCCCTGAATTTGACCACTCACATTGATTTGCTCCACTAAGGTTTGTAATGCGGAAGGAAGCCCAAAGCGCCGTAGCGATACCGGGGACATATTGTGTGCGATTCTCCTTACTTCTTCAATGGCTTCATCCATTTTCCGGAGGGTGTCTTGGTGGCCTTTGATGTGGGGAGACTGGAGATTCTGTAAGCCTTGAAGTTGGATTTTTATAGTGGACAGCAGTGACCCTAGGCTGTCATGCAGGTCACCTGCGATGCGCTTTCTTTCGTCTTCCTGTGTTTGGATGAGGTCCTTGAGGTGATTGTTTTTTTGTTGTTCGATGAAAGATACCAGTTGCTTTTTCTCTTCTATTTCTTTTCTGATCTCTTGGTTGAGCAGGAGCGTTTTTTCGTGCGTTCGGGCATTTTCTATGATCATTCCGCCTTGGTTGGCGATGATACGAATCCAGCTAGCCAAGTCTTCCGAAAAGTGATCTTCTGTCTGACTGTTTTCTAGGTAGATCACCATGGAGAGGTAGCCGTTGATGTTTATGGGCTGGATAAGGAATGACTGCACACCGCTATTTTTTAACGCAGCGATTTCCGAGAAACTACTTTCTTTTGATAGGTCATTTACGATGAGCGGAGACTGAGTACGGTGGCACATGAGCATTAATCCTGACGGAAGAGGAGCTGCTTTACCGCTTTTGGGAAGTAGGTGCAGGGATTTTTGATCGATAATGTCGCCATTGTTTTCAATCCACTCTATGCCTGTTCTGTCTGTTCCGGAGATCCTCATCAAAAGCACCATCAGCTTCTTGGAAAGAGGGTCTAGCTCTAGGTCCCCGCTCAGCTCCCTCAGTACCGTTTCGATATTGGGCTGGAGGTTTTTGGAGTGATTATTCAGCAGTATTTGGTATTGCTGGTTCAATTGCTGTTCCTTAGCCACCCCTTCCCATTCCTTATAAGCTTTGATGGATGCTTTGAGATGCTTGAGGGCAGCAGTTTTTTCTGATTTGCTCAGCAGGTATTTGGCGAACAGTTCATTTGCCAGCGCTAGGTCATAATGGTTTTCCCTGGCTTCATGGATAGCATTTTGATATTGTTTCGAAACAGCATCCATTTGATCGCCATGTATTCTAGCCCACTCCGCATTAAGCAGCCAATAAGTAGAGGCGTAGTTTTCTGGTGCATGGAGGTGCCAAAGGGCACAATCCGTTCGGATTTCTTCGAGTGCTTCAAGGTGGTCTGGGGCTTCATCAAGCGGAAGGTTATGCCAATTTTGGGTGATTGAGAGGAACAATAGTACTAAATTGGCAGGAACCAAAGGGGAGCCTTCCTGAAGTTTGCGATTGGCATTGGCTTCTTTGGCGCACCGGGCAGCTTGCTCATAATGCCCAAAAAGGAAGTAATATCTCGCCCACACATGATTACGGTAAAAACGTTCTTCTTGAATGGTGAGCTTGGCCGCCAACCAACTGGGCTGTTGTCGAGGAATGGAGAAGAACGTACGTTCACCTGTCAAATACCGAATGAGACTTTTTTGGTAATGGGTGATGTAGTAGGTCAGCTCCATGCCGGGATAGGATTCCTCAAAGGTGAAATCAAGCAAGGAGCGTATTGGGCTTCCTGAAAGAAAATGCAGGTTGAAAAGGTGGGTTTTGAGAATGTACAGACCAATGAGATCTCCCGCTTTTCGTCCCGCGTCCATTCCTTCATTTAGCAGGGGGACACTATGCTCAAAGGCTTTTTTCCATGGCTGGATATAAAATGCAAACACCCCAAAAACCCTACACCGGTACTGCATGTCCTCTAAGCTTTGGTTGATGTGAAGTCCTTTCACTCCGAGCTGATAGCCCTGGTCAATATTATTGGCGATGATGTTCATTCTGCCATAACTCACATAACCAATGGCTTTTACCCCTTCGTCTTTGCTATTTTGAGCCCTGCTGATGATTTGTAAGGCTGCCCAGATCATCAAAGTGTCAGCAGTGTGGTGGAGGGCCATCCCACCAACATACAGCAGTTTTAGGATAAAGTGTTGATTTGTAGGGTCTTCATGAGAATTGTTGCTGGGCTCCTTTGTGATAGCTATTTCTTGACTCAGGTGGATGTTGGCGGCTTGGATATTGGCCTCTTCGGTGGGGAGGGTAAGTCCAAGCTCGGAAAGTGCTTCTTGAAGGATAGAGACTACTTTTCGGTATCTCCCAAGGTGGTTATTGATGGTGATTTTAAGGATGTAACTTTCGGCTCTTTTTCTTGGGTCAAGTAGCCTTTCCAGCAAATGGTCAAGGTGGATTTCTGCCAAGTCATATTCACCAAGGTAATACTCCACTTTTGCCCTTTCCATATTGGTTTCCCAATAAAGGTCTTTGATAGTTTCCCAAGAAAGGAGCTTAAAAAGGTCGGAACTGGTTTTCAGAAAATGCCTGGCTTGGTCGAAGCCATTGTCCTGTTTTTGCAGCTTTCCTACCTGCAGATTGAGCTTTGCGCAGAGTAGGATATCGTCTTTTTCTTTGACTAGGTCAAGTGACTGGTTGAGGTGCTGGGCGGCCAAGACTTTTTCGGTATTACTGAGCTGGGAAAATTCCTTCTGGAGGATGTCTTTGCCAATAAGATAGTGGAGATGGACTTTTTCTGTGAGCGGAATGCCTTCATAGATCACTTCGCCAATGTAGGTTTCGGAAAACCTGAAATCACCGTCTTGCATGGTGAGCAAGCCTGTCTCCAAGGCTTCTTGAAGGCTTTTTAGAAGGAGGTGTTCATTGTTTTTAAATAGAGAAAGCAGCACTTGCTTGTTATAGCTACCGATACACGATAGCCACGTGAGCAAGTTTCTTGTAGGGCTACTGAGTGCCTTTAACCTGCCCCAAAGGACGTCACGGCTACTTTGTCCGTTAAATCGTTCTTGAATTTTTGCAATGTCTCCTGACCATATGCCATGGCTTAGTCCAATCAATTTTTCTGCCTTGAGACTTTCTGCTAGTACCTGCATGTGACTTGGGTTTCCTTCACATAGTTCGTGGAACAATTGGTGAAGAGAAGCAGTGACAGGGGCCCCCATGATTTCTTCAAGAAAAGCATTGGTTTGTTCCGTCCGTAGTCCGTACAATGGGATGATCTCAAGGTTTTTGGTCTCAAAATTCAACCATTCCATCAGCTGGTTTACCCTCAAAATAGCCGTCTTGGAATCCCTGCTGGCACCGATCAGACGGAGCTGTTTGGGGGATAGACGAAGCAAAAGAAAATGCAGTAGGTTTACACTGGAGCCATCCATCCATTGCATATTGTCAATAAAAATCAACAGCGGTTTGCCCAAAAAGTCACTTAAAAAACCAAACAGGACACTGAAAAGTGAGTAAAGTTGGTTTTCTACTTTTGGCGTTGGGGAGTTGGGGGGCGTAGTGTCTTTGCCGATCAGTAAGGTCAGCTCAGGAATATAATCAAAAAGGAGCGGGAAGTGCTCACCAAGTTTCTTTTTGAGCTGACTGGAGAAGGCTTCGGACTGCTCGGGAGCCATTTCCTTGTATACTTTTCGCAAAAACTCTCCTATCCCGATTTTGATCCCGGCATAGGGGATGTAGCGCTGTTGTTGGAGGTGGCTGATGGGGATCAGCAAGTAGTCTTTTTTGTATAAGTTCAAATATTGCTCCACCAAATGGGTCTTTCCTACCCCTGAGGGCCCCGTAATGATAAGTCCACATGGGGAGGATGGCCCAGATTGTAACGGCTGCTTAATGAATCCATCCAGTTTTTTGGCGAGCTCCGGGTGGTGGGTGATGAGTGAAATGGAGGAGGCAGCTGGATAGGGCATGGTGTGAAAGGGGGATTATTTTGACATCATCGGCTAATGTGAATGACTTTTGGTTTTACTGTCGTTTGTATCAATCAAGTGATCTTTTTGAACAGTCAATTTAGGTCTTTTACTTTTTCATTGCCAGTAATAGTCCCAAATAAGTAAGTGCACCATTGACCAAGAGGATTTCAAAACCAAATTGATAGCCGCCAAACCACTCCACCGAATGGCTGTCCAAAATATAACAGATCACTGGGGAGGAGAGGCAGATGAAGGGCACCCATTTGTCTTTTACCTTTAATTTATTGGAGAGGCCAAAGGCAAATAGTCCCAGCAATGGCCCGTAAGTAAATCCTGCTGCTTTGAATACAGCACTCACCACGCTACTGTTATTGAGCAGGTCAAACACCACAATAACCACGAAGATCAGCACCGTAAATCCGATATGGACTTTTAGGCGGGTGACTTTTTGGTTGAGGTGTTTCTTGGTGGGCAATTGTAGGAGGTCTACACAGAAGGACGTGGTCAGTGCCGTCAAGGCTGAATCAGCACTGGAAAAGGCTGCGGCGATAATTCCAAGCAGAAAGGTAATGCCGGCCAACGTACCAAAATGATCCAAAGCAAGGAAAGGGTAAAGCTCATCCGTGCTCTCTGGAAGGGCAATGTTGTTTTGGGCGGCAAAGTAGTACAGCAAGACTCCTAGGGATAGGAAAAAGAGGTTGGAAATAAAGAAGCTGATCGAAAACCACAGGATATTCTTTTTGGCTTCTTTTTGGTCTTTGCAGGTAAGGTTTTTTTGCATGACATTTTGATCCAGTCCGTTCATGGTGATGGTGATAAAAACACCGGCAAAAAACATCTTAAAGAAGTTCTTATTGGACAGTGGATCCCATTCAAATACCGTCGAGAGGGGGCTTTCCTCGATGACATTCGTGAGCTCACTTATATTGAGGTCTAGCTGCTGGCTGATGATCACGATGCTGATGATGACGGCCAGCAACAGAAAAGTCGTCTGTAGGGTGTCCGTCCATACGATGGTCTTGATGCCGCCTTTGTAGGTGTAGATCCATATCAACGTGGCAGTGGTCAGTACGGTCACAAAGAAGGGGATGTTATAGGCATCAAAAAAAGCCAACTGTAGGACTGTAGCGGCCAGAAATAGCCGAAAAGATGCTCCGATCGTTTGGGAAACCAAGAAGATCACCGATCCTGAGAGGTAAGCCTTTGGGCCAAATCTATCCCGGAGGTACTCATATATTGAGATGAGATTGAGCCGGTAGAAGAGCGGGATCAATATCATGGCGATCACTGCATACCCGACCATATTCCCCATGACAAATTGCAGGTAATTCCAGGAAGAATTACCTACTTCGCCAGGGACAGAGATAAAGGTCACCCCAGAAAGTGATGCCCCCACCATGCCAAATGCCACCAGATACCAAGGTGATTGCCTGTTGGCAGTATAAAACGTCAGGTCATCTGTTTTTCTCGAGGTCAGGTAACTGATCAAGAGAAGCAGCAAGAAGTAAGATGAGATGACGATGAATACGAGTGATTGGCTCATGGGAATGCATTATTTGTTTTGACACTTTACTCTTTGTTCTTTATGCTAATCATGATTTTTTACTCTCCCTTAACCTGCTTTCTTTTACCCTTGGTGTCAACGGTGATGATTGGGGATAGCACGCTTTCATTATGAAGCCTGTCCACGGCGGTGATGCCATAATGATAAGTACTCCGTTTCTGAATAGTCGTGTCTTTCCAGTTTTGCAGGGCGTATGGAGACTTGGGTACTTTGGCGATGATTTGCGCCGGATTATTGAGGTCCAAGGCTCCTTCCTTTTCGCATCGGTAAATTACAAAATAACTGGCATCTTCCTTTAAGCTTTCCTGCCAATTCAGGATGATCCCCGTTTCAGGGCTGCCTGTCGCCGTGATGTGATCAGGAGCAGAAGGGGCGGATTGGCTGATCCAGGGCATGATGGGAGGGAGGGAAGGATGGGGATAAACTTTCTCCAATTGGGAATTGACGTTTTCCTTGTTTTGGACAATGGTCTTGGCACTGAAGAACATGCTTCCTTTTACGATAGGGAAATTTCTGTTGTACTGGATTTGATTGACCACTTCTTGGTGGTCTTCCCAGCCTTTCTGTCCCACACGATAGATCCCTTGGCCGATATAAACGTGGCGATCATAGCTGTTTTCTGCCCACCAGGCTACCAAGGTTTTGTATTCGGCCAGTTCAAATCCTATATGCCAGTAGATTTGTGGTGTCACATAATCGATCCAGCCTTCTTTTAGCCATTTGAGGACGTCCGCGTAGAGGTCGTCATAGTTGGTCTGTCCAGCTTTGGTGGCGGATCCTCTGGGATCTACATCGTCGTTACGCCATACCCCAAATGGGCTGATACCGAATTTTACGAAGGGTTTTTCTGCTTTGATCCTCTTGGAAAGTTCTTCGACAAAGTAGTCCACATTATGTCTTCTCCATTCTCCAATGTCCGTAAATCGTTTGCCATATTGAGCAAAAGACCCGCTGTCGGGGAAATTTTCTCCCGCTATTTTGTAAGGATAGAAATAATCGTCAAAGTGAACCGCATCAAGGTCATAGTGCTTGACCACTTCAATGATGGACTGCAGGACAAACTCCTGTGCTTCTGGAATACCGGGATCGTAATACCACTTCCCACCGTACTGCACAAACCAGTCTGGGTGTTTTACCAAAGGGTGCTCGGCCGAAGGGACAAAATCAGGACTGTTGGAAGCCCTGTAGGGATTAAACCAAGCATGGAATTCCAAGTTCCTTTTTTTTGCCTCATCGATCATAAAGGCCAATGGGTTGTAATAGGGTTTGGGCGGAGTTGCTTGTTTGCCCGTGAGATAAGCGGACCAAGGTTCATAACTGGACGGGTAGAAAGTGTCGGCAGTAGGGCGGATTTGCATGACGATGGCATTCATTCCAGCGGCAGCCAGCGTGTCCAAAAGTTGGACGTATTCTTCTTTCTGCTCAGCTGCGCTAAGTCCCGGTTGGCTTGGCCAGTCGATGTTGTTGACCGTAGCGATCCACGCGGCTCGTAGTTCCCGCTTGGGAGATTCTTGGGCCATTGCCGACCCAAAGATCAGGAGACTTATAAAAAAGAATACCGCAGTTCGTGTCTTGGTAAACGTCATGATAGTTTTAGGTTTTTTGATATGCTTCAATGGCTTTTTTTACAGAGCCGTGTGCTGTCAATAGGTTCAGTGCTGTTTCTTCGTCCAGCTCTGGGATTTCTTCCTGAATCATGCTTATGCCTCTTTTTACCAGTTTTTGGTTGCTGAGTTGCATATTGACCATTTTGTTGCCTTTCACCTTGCCGAGCAAAATCATCAGGCTGGTGCTGATCATGTTCAGGACAAGCTTTTGGGCAGTTCCGGACTTCATTCGAGTACTCCCCGTGACAAACTCAGGCCCCACTTCCACTTCTATGGGATAGTCAGCTTTGGTAGAGATCAGGGCATTGGTATTGCAGGAGATGCTTCCTGTCAGCATTCCGTGCGCTTTGGCGGTATGTAAACCTCCCAGTACATATGGGGTTTTGCCAGAGGCCGCAATGCCAATGAGGATATCCTTTTCGGTGATTTGCTGGGCCTTTAGATCCATCCAAGCTTGGTCGAGATTGTCTTCTGCACCTTCTACCGCATGGCGAATGGCCTTGTCTCCACCGGCAATCAGCCCACAGACCAGTTCCGGTGAAGCCCCATAAGTAGGTGGTATTTCGGAGGCATCCAAGATTCCCAGCCTTCCGGAAGTGCCAGCACCGATATAGAAAAGCCTTCCTCCTTTGGCCATTTTACCAGCGGCTGCTGTGACTAGTTTTTCGATTTGCGGAATAGCCGCTTGGACTGCGGTGGCTACTTTTTGATCTTCTTGATTAATGTTTGCCAAAAGTTCATTGGCGTTCATCTTTTCTAAATCCTCATAAAGTGAGGAAGTTTCCGTAATGAGAGAATTGAGCTCAGACATGATGTTATTTGATAGCGGGCACTGTTTGGCAATGGTATTTTACCAGCCCATTCATAGGGTGTTGAACGATTTTATTGATTGCTAATCCGTATTCGGCGGCGGTGCTGTGAAGGAAATCACTGAAGTGGTAAGCAATGGAGCCAGTGAAGGTGATGGCTTTGGACAGGGGTTTTTCATCGTAGGCCAAGACGTAATATTCAAAGAATTTTCTGAAGTTGTCCTTAAGGATCTTTTCACAGGCCTTATGGTGAGCGTATTTCAACAAGAAGGGCGTAAAAGAGGCCAAAAATCGGTTGGCTTGTGGTTTATTGTAAATTTTATCCAGCATTTGCCGCAGGTCCATAGGATAGGTGGCATGAAAGTCCTCCCTTATTTCAGCGTCTATTTTCTCCTGAAGGATGAGTGAAATCAGGTCTTTGCAGAGGACTGTCCCGCTGCCCCAGTCTGCCAAAATGTATCCCAGTGAAGGGACATTGTCGATGATGCCGTGTCCATCATAGACGCAAGAGTTGGCTCCTGTTCCGAGGATGCAGGTAATGCCCTGCTGACCCTGTAGCAGGCTTCTGGCTGCCCCGAGAATGTCTCCATAAACTTCCGTGGGGTACTTGATGGGCAATACTGACTCGATGGCATTTTTCACTTGATCGACTTTCTCAGGAAGGCCACAACCTGCACCATAGAAAATCACCTTTTCCACTCCATTGGTGATGGGGGCTACTTCTTTTTTGATGATCTGTGCGATCTCAGTTTCGGTCAAAAAATAAGGGTTAAGGCCCTTGCATTGCACTGCATCGATGGTATTTCCCTCTTCATCCACCAATCTCCAATCGGTCTTGGTGGATCCACTATCTGCGATTAACAGCATATTGATCAGTTTAATTTGACAAAATGGGTGACTTTCCCTTGTATCAACGTGTCACTTTTGATACAAAGATGTTGGTATTTGCTCCTTGAGGCATCCCTGAAAATAGGGATTTGACATAATCACTGGATTGTCCTTACAGGTATTTTTTGTAAAGGTTGTGCAGGATCCTGATGTCGTTCTTGCTTAGCCCTTGGTCGATATCGGCTTGGATAAAGTGCAGCTTGAAGGACTGGATGGCAGCATCCGGGTCGCTGATGTCATAGCCAACGATCCGCAGCGCTTCCAAAGGATCAAATGAATCAGGAACAGATTCGAGCATGACAGTTTCTGTTTTATAAGCCATTCCCTCTGAAGGAACGTCGATTTCCATTAAGAGAAAATCATCATACCAAAGCCCAAAGCCTTGCTCTGCCAGCCTTTTCCACGGAAAGTGGACACTGGGATCTACCTTTCTTCCGGGAGCTAGATCAGCGTGACCAATAAAGTTGGCCGCAGGGATATTGTAATCTTCCTTGATCTTTTTGAGCAGCTTGATGAGGCTTTCGATTTGGGCATCTGTAAAGGGTTCACTGCCGTTATTGTCCAGCTCGATTCCTAGTGATGAGGAGTTGAGGTCGGTGTCGTGCCCCCATTTTCCACGTCCTGCATGCCACGATCGAAGGTAATCATTGAGCATCTGGACGGTGGTGCCGTCTCTGCTGATGACATAATGCGAACTGACCTGTGTCCTCGGAATGGTGAACGTATAGATGGTCTGTTCGAGTGAATCCTGTGCGGTATGGTGAATGACGACAAAGTTGGGTTTTCTAATGCTAAAGTTGGAGGTGCCTACCCAGAGGTCGTTGAGGTGTGTGGTATCGGAGGCGTCCTGCTTTACTGCTGGTGTAGCGGTGATTTTTTCGACCTGTGCCTCTACCTGCTTTTTGTGGGCCTTGTTGATATCCGCATAGGGTTTAGGGCTGCACGAAAAGATCAGCATTCCAAGTATGGGAAGCAGAAAAAGCGTATGGTGTTTGCTATAATTCATAATAGGGGTTTCCTAAGTGAGTATTGAACCTGGAATATGCATTAGCCTATCTATTACGGCCTGAAACTACTTCAAAATCAGTTGCTGCGCTGCTGTTTTCAATATCACCATCCGCCGCGGCGGATGCCTCAATCTCCAAACAGCCTGATTTTATTGCAGTTTCAAACCTTCCCGATAGCTATCGGGACAGGCGATAACGATTCCTACTGCATAAACCGGGTTGAAGATACAAATATCGTATAAAAAAGCAGGCTTTGGCTCACCGAAAACAGGGATTTGGTGGATAGTAGTAGCATAAGTAAGTATTGAGATGTGAGATATGAGACATGAGATTTTACATTTTCTGCCATTTTAGGTGGGGGGCTGGGTTGTGCTGGGTCTTTGCTCCAGCACTGTCAAGCTTTGAGTTTCTGATGCTATTAAGGTGTTCCTGATTGCTGTCCTGAGCGTATAGATGGGTGAAATCAGGTACTCGTAAGTGGAGGGTTTGCAATCCCCGTGGTGAGTGAGCTGCTATAGCTATTTACCTGAGCTTATTTCCAAGAAAAGTCACCAAGAGCCTTTTGATAAGTTGCAGGCATATGTAAAAACGAAAACGACTAGTATTGAAGCAATTTCACATCGCAATACCTGTGTGCCGCAGATAGGCCTATGCATATTCAGGGATCAACCGATCAATCTTCTTTTGTAAGCGTTATTGACCAGTTCGGCGGTATTTTTGGCTTGTAGTTTATAGAGAAGGTTTTTGCGGTGGGTTTCTACGGTGTTTTTGCTGATAAAGAGCTTATCTCCTATTTCTTGGGTGGTGAGGCCATTAGCAATGCAGCCAAGGACTTCCATTTCCCTATCGGAGAGCTTTTCATTGAATGGAGTTTTGCCAGGGTGCTTCATAAAACTCGTAAGCAGGGTCTTGCTGACCTCTTCCCCTAGGTAGGTTCCTCCGGAATGCAAGGTGTGTATAGCTTCTACCAAGTCATTTTTACCCGTGTTTTTTAGGATGTACCCTTGGGCACCGGTTTTCAGCATGTCAGAGATGAAATGTCGGTCATTATGCATGCTCAGCCCCAGTACTTTCAGTGCTTTATGACATTTTAGAAGTTGCTTGGTGGCTTCCACACCGTCCATTACGGGCATATTGATATCCATGATGACAATGTCCACGGGTTGATCCACACAATAATCCAATGCCTCTTTGCCGTTCAATGCTTCACCGACCACCTTGATGCCCGGGATGTCACAGAGCATGGCCTTCAGCCCATCGATAAACATGCGGTGGTCGTCCGCTATCAGTACATTGATCATGACAAATTAAATTAGGGTAGATGTTTTTCAATAGTTATGGCAAATAAGTAACATTAATTTACGATTATTTAAAATAGAATTTACATTAGTGGCAGGTGTGTAAAATCCCAAAAAGAGTAAATTATACCTAAAAAGTGACTTCGTACGTGTTTTGAAGCCTTTATCAGTTATTGCCCTAAATTGATGGAAAAATGAAAAATCACTGTTTTCAGGGATAGGCTAGTCGTATAAATTTGACTAGTTTTTGCGAAAAATTAATATATTGATTCAATATGGATTGTAGAAGGATTGTAAATAATAAGGGTACCAGTTGGGGCGTGATGATGCTTGCGGTCAGTGTGTTGAGCTGTAGTGCGCCCACGTACAGGGTATTTGATAAGCGGGTCAAGTTTGATGAAGAAAGGAAGCAGTTGACCTTGGAATACCTTGCCTCCCACTATGGCCTAGTGCAGGAGGAGCCGACGATTGTTCCGAAGATGGTGGTGCTGCATTGGACGGCCATTGCGGACTTGGAGCGATCTTATGATGCCATGAATCCAGTCCGGCTTCCTGGAAGTCGGGAAGGAATTGCTGCCGCCAGCGCACTGAATGTATCGGCGCATTACCTGATCGATCGGGACGGAACGATCTTCCGGCAGCTTCCTGACACGGTGATGGCGAGACATGTCATTGGTCTAAACCATTGTGCCATAGGTGTAGAGAATGTAGGCAGTGCAGAAGAACCTCTCACTAAAGCCCAGCTAAAAGCCAATGCGGCCTTGGTCCGGCATCTGAAGAGAAAGTATCCCATTGATTATGTGATTGGCCACTATGAGTATACGGCTTTTGAGGGGCATGACCTGTGGTTGGAAAAAGACGATGGGTACAGAACCCAGAAGACGGATCCTGGTGAGAAGTTTATTAAAAAGGTCAGGAACCGTTTAGAAGAGTTGGATTTGAAGGAAATACCGAAATGAGTCGGATGCTGGAAAAAATGGGGCTATCAATATTTCTGGGAGGTATAATTATGGGGTTCATATGATGCGCCTTGAAAAACTTTCTACATTGCCTGCCAAGTTACAGCGTGACTTTCACTCCACCACCTTTGTTACTTTTTTGCTTTACAGGCTCTTAATCCATTAAGAGCCATAATGATCGTTATGCTATTTTGGCTCCTCTTGGTTTATCCAAATTATGAAAAAAATCAGCGCAAATCTTAATCATCTGCGACATCAGCGTTCTATCAGAACCAACCACAATTCCCCAACTTTCCTGCTTGAACCGAAAAAAGGGGTGCCAATTCTCTACGAAAAGAAGAACTGGCACCCGAAATAGTTAACAGCTTAATTTAACCTGTTCAAAAACCTGAAAAACTCAGAGTCTGTGGACAGGATGATGCTGGTGTTTTCATCAAGTGATTTCTCGAAGCTTTCCATGGTCCGTAGAAACTTGTACAGGTCTACTGCTTGTCGGTTTTGGTTATAGGCAGAAGCATAGATGGCAGTGGCCTCGGCATCTGCCCGGCCTTTTATCTCTTCCGCTTCACGAAATGCCTCCGATTGGATCTTGGCCAAGTCCCTTTCTTTGTCCCCCTGGATTTTTCGGGCTTCACCTTGACCTTCGGAACGGAACTGATCTGCGATACGGTTTCTTTCACTGATCATTCTGTCGTATACCCTGTCTCGTACTTCGTTGACATAATTCATACGCTTGAATTTGAAGTCAAGGATGCGGACTCCCAAGTCCGTAGTCCGTTCGTTGGCTTTGGTGAGGACGATTTCTTCGATCTTTTCCCTGCCCACGGTGATCTCCTCCAGAATTTCCAGTTCTTCCATAAAGTCTTCCGTTACCTCGGGATCACGGTTGGTGGAGCGCACCACATCCAGCAAGTCATGGCTGGCAATGGCATTTCTGGTTTCTCCGTCGAGGATATCGTCTAGCCTGGATTGGGCAGAGCGCTCATCCCTCAGTCGGATAAAGAACTGCAAGGGGTCTGTGATTTCCCAACGGGCATAGGTGTCCACAAAGATGAATTTTTTGTCCTTGGTGGGAACTTGGTTACGGTCGCCGTCCCATTCCAGGTACCTTTTGTCAAAGAACTGCACTTTTTGCAAAAAAGGTACTTTGAAGTTGATCCCCGGCGTAGTGCGGGGTTCGCCAATGGGTTTCCCAAATTGTGTCACGATGGACTGCTGGGTTTCATCTTGAATAAAGATGCTGCTATTGACGGTGATCAGTAGGATGATCCCTACGACGATATAGATGATAATGCGCTTATTCATTTCTCAGTACCTCCTTTTTTGTCCAAGTTTAATAGTGGCAATACATTATTGCCTTTTTCGTCCACAATGACCTTGTTGCCCAATTTAGGTAGGACTTTTTCCATGGTTTCCAAATAGATCCGTTGTTTGGTCACTTCAGGAGCCTTGATGTAGGCGTTATAAAGGGAGTTGAATCGTTCGGCTTCACCTTCTGCGCGGTTTACCCTGTTGAGGGCATAGGCTTCTGCGAGTTCGATGGTCTCCAGTGCCTCGCCACGGGCCCTTGGGATGATTCGGTTGTAGTCCGCTTCGGCTTGATTGATAAGGGTTTCTCTTTCCTGCTGGGCTTCATTGACGGCGTTAAAGGACGGTTTTACAGGGTCTGGTGGATTGACATCTTGAAGGACTACTTGGTCGATACGAATGCCGTTTTCATATTCGTCACACAGTTCCTGTAATAGCTGTTCTACACTGCTAGCGATTTCTTGCCTTCCTACGGTCAGCACTTCGTTGACCGTGCGGTCCCCAACGATTTTGCGCATGGCAGCCTCGGACATATCCCGAAGGGTTTTGTCTGCATTTCTGACTTTGAAAAGGTACTTGTAAGAATCGCTGATCCGGTACTGGACCACCCATTCCACATCGGTGAGGTTCAGGTCCCCGGTGAGCATGGTGGATTCGCCGACATATCCTTCTTTAATATAGTCGGATCGTTGGCTGGGTGAACTGGTGCGAAAACCAAACTCTTGCTTCAATTGTCGCTGTACTGGGATTTTGTGCATTTTTTCGATGCCAAAAGGCAGGGTGAAGTTCAAACCGGGTGGCACCGTACGGTTATATTTCCCCATTTGGATCACCACTCCTTCTTCCTCAGGCCCTACCGTATGGATGGCACTGAATGCCGCAACAATGATCAAGAGCCCCAAGATGATTTTTCTCAGGTTCTTTTTGATCATGTCGGGATCAATATTAATGTTAAAATTTCTGTTACTCATGAGAAGTATGTGTTTTTTGAGTTTGATTATACGCTTTCTTGCCAGTAGATTTTATTTCTCACCGAACGCACAGAACCCCCAGAATGAAATAAGGCTTTTCTGAGATTTCAGTGGTTTCTGTGAGCACCTATTTACTATTGCTGTGATTACTGGTGTCATTGCGGATATACCTGTTTTTAAGCTAACGAATGATCAATCTTCAAAAAATTATTGAGACCACCACGAGGAAAGGTCTGAAATGTCCATGTTTTTTCGAAATGGCCTTTATATAGCCCGATAGTTTGTTTTCGTATTGTGGTGATTTTGGAATATCCCTGTTTTCAGGGATGGAATAGGCTGATTTTTTAGGAAAATTTGACCAAAGAAAATAAGACAGGAATAATTATGGGCAATTGACAGTGAACCCAAAATCAGTAAAATACCCGTTTTTATTCCGCTCTTATCAAAAATCAATTCACTTAACTATTATCTAAAATGTCAAACATGAAAAAACTTTTACGCTGTTGCTTATGGGCGGTATGTTTTCTCCTGTTCCATTTTCAGGTGTTTGGGCAGACCGTGACCGTTTCGGGTACGGTGTCAAGTGCTGAGGATGGAGGGACTTTGCCCGGAGCAAGTATCTTGGTGAAGGGGACCACAAGGGGTGTGACCACCGATGTGGATGGAAACTACCAAATCCAAGCTGAAAAAGGCGAAATTCTGGTCTTTAGTTTTATCGGAATGATCGCCCAAGAACGTGAGATAGGTGGCCAAAACACCATCAATGTGGCCTTGGAGGGAGAAGCCAAATCGCTCGATGAGGTAGTGGTGGTCGGCTACGGTACACAAAAACGGAGTGACCTAACTGGTGCGGTGTCCACGGTGGATACCGAGGTATTGGAGTCGCGTCCTATTACCGATGTGGGCAGGGGACTGCAGGGTACCACGCCTGGGTTGACGATTACCACGCCGAGTGGACAGATCGGCCAAAATCCGTCGATAAGACTACGCGGCATGACGGGGACCTTGAGCAATTCCGGTGGTGCCCAGCCTTTGATCTTAGTGGATAATGTGGAGGTGCCAAATCTCCAAATGATCAATCCCGAGGATATAGAATCGATTTCTGTCCTTAAGGATGCGGCATCGGCTTCTATTTATGGGTCAAGAGGTGCTTGGGGGGTGATCCTGATCACTACCAAAACCGGCAAAAAAGGGGAAGCACCCAAAGTGAATTATTCCAATAACTTCTCTTGGGCTACACCAACAAAAACACCTGTTATCGCATCAGCTGCAGAAGGAGCTGAAATGGCTTTCAGTGCACTTCAAAGGACCAATCCATCTACCAATGTTTTTGGAGTGGTGGGGATGTACTTCGATGAAGAAGGTATCCAGAAAATGCGCGAATGGGAGCAGCAGTATGGAGGACAGGATCTTGGAAATGAAATGGTAATGGGAAGGGATTTTGAAATCCGTGACGGCCGTCTTTTCTTCTATCGCCCTTGGGATGCAGGAGAAATGTTTATGCGAGATTGGACTCCACAGCAAAAACATGATGTGTCTGTAGCTGGGGGCAGTGAAAAGACCACGTATCGTTTAGGTGTTGGATATCTTGGGCAAAACGGCGTGCTGAAAGTAAACCCTGATGAGTTTAACCGCTATTCACTTGACCTGAGTGTTAATACTTCGGTGACCGATTGGATGGATGTAAGAGGGAAAGTGCTCTACAGCAGAACCAAGTTTACCCGACCGTTCTATTATAGTTCAGAGACCTATGACCCTTGGTATTATCTGTTCAGATGGCCAAAAACCTATCCTTATGGTACATACGAAGGCTATCCATTCAGAAGTGCGGTAACTGAAGTGAGCCAGGCCAAGATGAATGAAGAAACGACATCGCTAAGCCGGATCAATCTCGGTACCACGATCAGGCCTGTCGAAGGACTGAGTATCGATGCCAATTATACGTTTGACTCCAATAATTTCCATGACCATCGGACAGGTGGGGTGGTTTCGGCCTATAATTTCTGGGCTACTGGAGCAGACCTTCAATATGCTCCTTATTCAAGTGCGTCCTATAACAGAGTGGAATACCGTTCTTCTTGGAGCAATAGGAATGTGGGAAAACTCTTTGCCACCTATGAGAAAAGTGCCGGAGATCATGAAATGAAGTTCATGGCAGGCGGAGATATAGAAGCTTACGAATACTGGTACCAAAGCAGTCAAAGAAGGGACCTGATGGACCTAGATCGTGGGGAGCTGGACTTGGCTTCCGGTGATCAGTTTGTGGATGGATCACGGAACCAGTGGTCCACCATGGGGGTATTCGGAAGGATCAACTATAACTACATGCAGAAATACTTCCTGGAAGTCAATGGCCGCTATGATGGGTCTTCTAGGTTGTCTCCTACAGATCGATGGGCGTTTTTCCCTTCCATGTCAGCAGGGTATGTAATTACGGAGGAGCCGTTTATGGAGTCTGTGACCAATGTGATGTCTTTTATGAAGCTACGGGCTTCTTGGGGCGCAATCGGCAACCAGAATGCCTACTTGAGTGATATCTATAGGATCATGAACTCCTATTCGTCCGGATGGTTGGTCGGAAGTGACAATCAACTGACCTTTGGTACTCCTGGAGCCTTGCCTTCTTCGCTGACTTGGGAGACCGTGACCACCTTGGATTTTGGATTTGATTCCCGGTTTTTTCAGGATAAGCTAGGGGTGACATTTGACTGGTATCGAAGAACTACCAGTGATATGCACAGTGCCGGTGCTGTACTGCCTGCGTCCTACGGCACCAGTGCTACCAAGCAAAACCTAGGTGAGCTAGAGACCACTGGTTGGGAATTGGCAGTGGATTATTCCCATTCCTTTTCCAATGGCTTTAACCTTAATGCCACGGCCATGCTTTCGGATTTCAAAGAGCGAATCACTGAATTTGCGGACAATACCAGTATTTATTCCAATCGCAAAGGACGAGTTCTTGGCGAAATTTGGGGATATGAAACGGACAGGTTGTTTACCAACGACGACTTTGTACAGGATGCAAATGGAGAGTTGATTACCGAAAACGGTAAATATGTCCCGAAAGAAGGAATTCCTTCACAATCCCTGTATGAAAGCGGGTGGTTCTTTTATGGCCCAGGGGATGTGAAATACAAAGACCTTAACGGGGATGGAGAAATCACCTATGGATCCAATACGGTAGAAGATCACGGAGACCTCAAGGTGATCGGTAACTCTACACCTCGTTACCAATATGGATTTAGATTGGGAGGAGATTATAAAGGAATCGATTTTAGCTTCTTTATCCAAGGTGTAGGCAAGAGGGATTACTGGGCGAATGGGCCGCTTTTCGTCCCCGGTTACCGTCCAGGAGAGGCATGGTTTGCGCACCAGCAAGACTACTGGACGCCAGAAAATCCAGACGCTTTCTACCCACGCCCTACGGATGCAGGCCAATCCAGCAATTCACGTAACTTCTTGAGGCAGACACGCTACTTGCTGGACATGTCCTATATGAGAATGAAAAACATCACTATAGGCTATTCCCTACCGCAGTCAGTTATAGGAAAATTAAACATTGATAAGGTGAGGGTTTATTTCAGTGGAGAAAACCTGTTTGAGTTTGATAACCTCGACCTTCCTATTGACCCGGAAGTGGATTATACCAGTTCGGGATTAAATGACTCCAACACCTTTGGCAGGGTTTATCCTTACAGCAGGAACCTTTCTTTCGGTTTGCAGGTGACACTTTAAAACGCATCAAATCATGAAAATCAGAATATTAACATTATTAGCAGCAATTGTGACATTGGTGAGTTGTGAGGATTTTCTCGAAAAACCACCATTGGATGAGCTAACAGACGAGACGTATTGGTCCAGTGAAAATAACGTAAGAAGTTTTTCGTGGGGATTTTATAC
This sequence comes from Echinicola strongylocentroti, assembly GCF_003260975.1. Lineage (NCBI taxonomy): Bacteria > Pseudomonadati > Bacteroidota > Cytophagia > Cytophagales > Cyclobacteriaceae > Echinicola > Echinicola strongylocentroti. The sequence continues at coordinate 4,075,294 of NZ_CP030041.1, forward strand.
GGCTTACTTTAGTGGTTACGGTTCTGGATATGCTTGGGGAGATTTTTTCTCCGGACAAAGCCTAAATGATGACTTTGGCCCTACCAGTCCGTCTCAGTTTAGACAAAATATCCCTACAGGGGCAACAAGTTCCTACTGGACTTTTGCTTGGGTAAGAAAGGCCAATATTTTCTTGGAAAGGATTCAAACTGTACCCATGGATGAAGAAGCCATCAATCATTGGTCAGGAGTAGCACGTTTTTTTAGGGCTATGGAGTATCATGATCTCGTGAAGCAGTTTGGAGATGTCCCTTGGTATGACCATGAACTGGACGAAACCAATGAAGAAGACCTCTACCGGCCAAGAGATCCGCGCGAGTTTGTGATGGACAGGGTGTTGGAGGATCTCCAGTTTGCGGCGGATAATGTCCGTCAAGTAGATGGCGATCCTGGCCTTTCTGTAAATCGCGATGTTGTGTTGGCATTTATGTCCAGAATTATGCTATTCGAAGGGACATGGCAAAAATATCATGAGGGAAACACGGAGAAGGCACAGTCTTATCTGGAAGCAGCCAAATGGGCTGCCAATGAAATAATCAGTGCGGGGAATTATTCACTGGACGATTACAGGGAAGTTTTTACCTCTCTCAACCTTTCCGGAAATCCTGAAGTGATCCTTTATAGACACTATGAGCCTGGGTTGGTGACGCATGCGCTCAACAGCTATAACAACAAGGAACCACAGACAGGTGTCTCCAAAGATGCCGTAGAAAGCTACTTGGCCAGTGATGGTCTGCCAATTAATATATCGCCTCTATATCAGGGAGACAAGGGGATAGGTAATGTGATGGCCAATCGCGATGGAAGGGTTTATGGTACCTTGGTGACGGATGAGTTGAGGCTCAATGGAATCTTGTCAAATTACAGTACCACGGGCTATGCCACCCTTAAATTCCTCAATGAAGAAATCAAGGACGACCCAGAAGGCAGCTCTAACCTGAACTATACCGATTCTCCTGTAATGCGCTATGGTGAAGTGCTGATGAACTACGCTGAGGCAGTTGTAGAATTGGCCACTGTGGGTGGGCCTGCTATGACTCAGGCTGATTTGGATATGTCCATCAATGTGCTCCGGGACCGTCCTGGAGTAGGAATGCCTCATTTGACATTGGTGGGCAATGAGCCAGGTGTGAACGGGGTAGCTTATGATGACCCCGAGCGGGATCCTGATGTACCTTCCCTGATCTGGGAGATCAGAAGGGAACGCAGGATTGAACTGATGATGGAAGGCTTTCGATTGGATGACCTGAAGCGTTGGGAAAAGCTGGAATATAGCGATACCGAAGCCAATGAGGATATCAATCGTGGTGCTTGGATCGACAAGGCAGATTACCCTGACCTACAAAGCAGTGTGACGCTAACTGACGGTGAGACAGGCTATATCATTCCCGCCACAGCAGCGGCATCCCAAAGGAGGTTTGAAGACCCCAAAGTGTATTTGGATCCTGTTCCCTTGGATCAAATCACCCTTTATGATGAACACGGGGTGACGCTTGAGCAGAATCCAGGCTGGGAGCAGTAGGGGAGTATGCGGTGTTAAGTACGAAGTATTATGTACCAAGTACGAAGTATTTAGTGTGTCCCTCTTCTCCATTTGGAAAAGAGGGACATTTTAAGCGTTTTATGGGTATGGAAACTTCTGTGCTGTTTACAACTGCTGCAAGGGCCATTGTGCTGACCTTGTGTTGGCTGCTTTCTTTAGAAGTGGCGGGGCAGCAAGGTAATGGGCAGGTCATTTCACATGGAGCGGTCATCAGAGGGGATACTACCAAAAGGCAATTGGCACTGGTGTTTACAGGGCATCAATTTGCAGATGGCGGAACGGCCATTTTGAATGCACTGGAAGAGGAGCAGGTCAAGGCTTCCTTTTTCTTTACAGGTGATTTCTATCGAAATAATGCTTTTGGACCGCTGATAGAAGACATTAAGCAGCGGGGGCATTACCTGGGAGCGCATTCGGACAAACATTTGCTCTATTGTGATTGGGAGCAGCGAGACCGCCTTTTGGTCAGCAAGCAGGATTTTGCGGAGGACCTGAAAAACAACTACCGTGAGATGGCGCAGTTTGGTATTGAAAAGGAGGATGCCAGATTCTATTTACCTCCTTATGAATGGTATAACGATTCGATCAGTAAGTGGACAGCAGAAATGGGACTCCAGGTGGTGGATTTCACGCCCGGTACTCGCTCCAATGCAGATTATACATCGCCAGAGATGGAGAATTATGTGAGCAGTGAAGCAATACTAAGAAGTATTATGGAGCAGGAAACCTCCAAGGGAATGAATGGCTTTATGCTCCTGATGCATATTGGCGTAAGCCCAAAAAGAACCGATAAGTTTTATGATAAATTATGCCTATTGATTAGTACATTACGACAAAGAGGATACCGCCTTGTGACCGTGGATGAATTGCTTTGTTTGCAGAATTAACCCTTTACGATGTTAACGATTTTAATTTCACTAGTAAGCTTTCTTGGTTTTTCAGCTCCTCAGTCATCGAGTGCTGACACCGTTTATTTCCGTGTCAACCAGTTGGGCTATCTGCCTGAAGATGCCAAAAGTGCCGTGGTGTTTAGCCGAGAAACCATCAGCGAGCGTGTTCAGCTCATTGGTGTGGAGACAGGAGAGGTGCAGCTTGAAATCAAACCGCAAAAAACCAAAAATGAAGGTTGGGGAGCGTTTGATTATGCTACTGTAGATTTTTCATCCGTGGAGAAAGAGGGCGACTATTATTTACAAACAAAACGCTCAAAATTCAGGTCCCCGTCTTTCCAAATTAATCAAAATGCCTATGCCCATCAGCAAGAGACCCTGTTGGGATTTATGCGGCAGCAGCGGTGCGGCTATAATCCCACCTTGGATATGGTCTGTCACCAGCGTGATGGGCGGGCGTTTTTTGGGCCGATGCCCGACAGCACTTTTGTAGATGCCAGTGGAGGTTGGCACGATGCAGGAGACCAATTGAAATACTTGATCACTTCCAGTTATGCCACAGCCCATATGCTGATGACCTATGAAATGTACCCAAGCCGCTTTCAGGACAGGGTGAATGCCTTGGGTCAAAAAGGCTCCAATGGTATTCCTGACATCTTGGATGAGGCAAAATGGGGGCTGGACTGGATATTAAAAATGCACCCAGAGCCAGATCAGCTGTTTCACCAAGTAGCCGATGACCGTGATCATAAAGGCTACAAAATCCCCGATCAGGACAATTCCGATTATGGCTGGGGAGCCAACAGTTACCGGCCGGTTTATTTTGCCACTGGGGAGCCACAAGGTTTGCAAAAGTACAAGAGCGAAGCAACAGGCGTGGCCAATTTGGCAGGCAGGTGTGCTGCGGCAATGGCCTTGGCTGCTAGGATATGGGGGGAGGATTTGGAGGATCCGGTTTTAGCAGAAAAATACCGAAAGGCGGCATTGAGCCTTTATGCCTTGGGCAGAGAGCAAGAAGGCTACCAGCAGGGCAATTCCTATAGCGCTCCCTACCGGTACAATGAATCCACTTGGGCCGATGATATGGAATGGGGAGCAGCAGAACTATTCAAGACCACTGGTGATGGAGACTATTTGGCACAAGCCAAGGACTATGCCCTTAAGAGTAACACAGCAGATTCATGGACCATGGTGGATTCGGCGGATCATTACCGCTTGTATCCTTTTATCAATATGGGGCATTTTGTCCTTCATGATTTGGTGGATGACGACTTTCAGAAGCAATTGGAAAGCTATTACCAAGCGGGAATAGAATACACCCTTAAGCTGGCCCATAAAAATCCTTTTCAGGTGGGAGTGCCTTTTATCTGGTGCTCCAATAACCTGATGACAGGCCTGATCACCCAGATGATATTATACCAGAAAATGACCGGGAGCGATCAATACAGTGGTTATTTGGCACAACAAAGGGATTGGTTGTTTGGGCGGAACCCTTGGGGGACGTCCATGTTTACCGGAATGCCCGCCCATGGAGAATCTCCTGAGGCGGTACACACGAGCTTATATGTTTTGTTAGGGTTGAAGATCCCGGGAGGATTGGTAGATGGGCCGGTTTATACGACCATTTACAGCAATCTTCTCGGGCTTCATTTGCAGGAACCGGATGAATTTGCCGAATTTCAGAACGAGAAAGTGGTGTACCATGATGATTCGGGAGATTACAGCACCAATGAACCCACGATGGACGGTACTGCCGGAGCGATCCTGATGATGACGCATTGGGCTAAATGAGGTGGTAAGATTGAAAAAATGGAATATTGGGAGATTTTAAAATTCTTAATTTTGATTATAGGCTTTCTTGCCAGTAGATTTTATTTCTCACGGAAGGCACAGAACACCCAGAATGAATTATGGGACCTGTGTGTCGCGCTTCGACTCCGCTCAGGGTGACACGGTAGGCGGTTTGGATATTCGCCTTCGACTTGCACGGAGTCGATAATTATTAAACAAGAAAAGGACAAATTATACATAAACAATGAACTACCGATTACTAAAAAGCGGGTTGATGGTACTGGCCATGGTCAGTGGGCTGAGTATGGTCAATGCCCAGTCCGATGGTACGGACAGTAAAATCCCATTTTTGCAACAGAAAAGCACTTGGGCAGATTCTGTGTTCAAGACCATGAGCGAGGAAGAGCGCATTGCACAGCTCATCATGATTCCCGTTTACTCCAATAGGGACAAGGCGTATGAGGACTCCATTGCCCAGTTGGTGGAGCAATATAAAGTGGGCGGCCTGATCTTTTTTCAGGGAGGTCCCGGCAGGCAGGCCAGCATGACGAATCGGTACCAACAGATCAGCAATGTACCTCTGATGGTCTCCATAGATGCCGAATGGGGGCTTGGCATGCGGCTGGACAGCACGATGAGTTTTCCTTATCAAATGGCCCTTGGAGGCATAGCGGATGAGCAGCTAATCCATGAAATGGGAGCCGAGATCGCCCGTCAATGCAAGCGCATCGGTGTCAATGTAAACTTCGCCCCAGTGGTGGATATCAATAACAATGCAAATAATCCAGTGATCGGCTTCCGCTCTTTTGGAGAGGACAAGGAAGAGGTCACTTCCAAGGCCATGGCCTATATGAAGGGAATGCAGGACGAGCACGTGCTGGCCAATGCCAAGCACTTTCCCGGACATGGAGATACCGACGTGGATTCCCATGTTGGCCTTCCGTTGATCAGCTTTTCGAGGGAGCGGTTGGAAAGCACCGAGCTCTATCCATTCAGAAAATTGATGAACAACGGGCTTGGCAGCGTGATGGTGGCGCATATGAGCATCCCCGTGCTGGATGATACGCCCAATTTGGCCTCGACCCTTTCCAAGCCGATTGTGACGGATTTGCTAAAAGGAGAGATGGGCTATGAAGGACTGGTGTTTACCGATGCGCTGAACATGCAAGGGGTGGCAAAATTCTATCCTCCCGGAATCGTCGATGTGAAGGCGTTGCTAGCGGGGAATGATATGCTGCTGAACACCATGGACGTGAAAACCACCATCGTGGAAGTAAAGAAGGCCATAGCAAATGGTGAAATCACCCAAGAAGAGGTAGACAAACGTGTGATGAAAGTGTTGCGCGCAAAGGATTGGCAAGGCCTGAGTGATTGGCAGCCCGTAGCTATGGAGGGAATCCACGAAGACTTGAACAGTTCCAAAGCAAAATACCTGAACCGACAGCTAGTGGAGGCCTCCATTACGCTATTAAGAAATGAAGAGGAAATACTGCCCATAAAAAAACTTGCTGATGAAAAGCTCGCCTATGTGGCCCTTGGTACTGATGAGGAGACCACCTTTCAACGAGGCCTCAGCCGCTACGTGGAGGCCGACCATTTTTTTGTATCGAAGGAAACTTCTTTGTCAGCGCTTGAGGGTTTGCTCGAAGAGCTCCAAGGCTATTCCAAAGTGATCGTAGGGGTGCATCATTTGGGGCTGAAAGCCAGTGTGAAGAACTTCGGTATTACTGCTGAAATGAATGTAATGTTGAAAAAGCTGATCGCCGCCCAGCCGACAGTGGTGGCTGTCTTTGGCAATGTTTACAGCTTGGATAAGTTGGAGGATCTGGAGAAGGCGTCTGCGGTGATCGCTGCTTATCAGGAGTCGGAGCTGACCCAAGATGTGGCCTCCCAGCTTGTCTTCGGTGGAGTAGGCGCCAAAGGAAAATTGCCTGTGACCATCAATCGTCATTTTGCTATTGGCGACGGGCTAACCACTGCAGGAGGTTTTCGTTTTTCCTATGTAGAGCCTGAGGCAGTCGGTATAGCAAGGCAGGACCTGGACAGCATCCAAGGATTGGTGGAGCAGGCCATAGCCGAAAAGGCCATTCCCGGAGCTTCTGTATTGGTGGCCAAGGATGGTAAGGTCTTTTACCAACAGGCGTTTGGTCATCATACTTACGAGGAGAATGTGCCAGTGCAAATCACCGATCTCTATGACCTTGCTTCTGTGACAAAAATCAGTACTTCCCTTGCGGCGTTGATGGAATTACATGGCGAAGGGAAGTTTGATGAAAATAATACGCTTGGTGATTACCTCCCCATGGCGAGGGGAACCAATAAAGAAAACTTGGTTTACAAAGATATTCTGACCCATCAGGCTGGGCTGACCTCTTGGATTGCATTTTGGAAAAATACCGTGAGGAAAAATGGTTCTTTCAAGTGGTTTACTTTTAAGGACCACCAAAGCAAGCGGTTTCCCATCAAGGTGGCCGATAATCTTTACATCCACCGACACTATGCGGACAAGATCTATAAGGAAATCATGAAGTCCCCTGTTAGCTCAGAAAAGGAATACGTCTACAGTGATCTTTCTTTTATCCTGGCTCCTAAAGTGGTGGAAAATATTACGGGTATGCCCTTTATTGATTACTTGAATGAAACGATCTATGATCATCTCGGAGCAAGTACCTTGACCTTTAACCCCTATCAAAACTATCCTGTGGACAGGGTAGTACCTACGGAATATGACAGTCTTTTTAGGCGGCAATTGCTGCATGGGACCGTTCATGATGAGGGAGCGGCGATGTTGGGAGGAATCAGCGGTCATGCCGGGCTTTTTGGTGATGCCAATGACCTGGCCAAGCTGATGCAGCTGTACCTGAATGATGGTGAGTATGCCGGAGAAACGTTGATCAAAGGGAATACGGTAAGTGAATTTGGGAAATGCCAGTTTTGCCCTGAAAACTACCGTGCATTGGGATTTGACCGTCCGCGGAAGCCGGGTGATCCCAATGGTAATTCAGCGCCCAGCGCACCAGCGAGCAGCTTTGGCCATACAGGTTTTACGGGTACGTACGCTTGGGTGGATCCCGAAAACCGGTTGGTCTATATCTTCCTTTCCAATAGGGTCAATCCGACGAGGGAAAATACCCGGCTTTACCAGCTGAACACCCGTACCAATGTGCTGGAAGTGGTGTACCAGGCGATGAAGTGAGTGGGGAGTATTGAGACTTGAGATGTGAGACTTGAGACAATTGTATATCGAATTCTTGCCCGTGGCGGGCAGGTTAGGAGGGATTACTGGGTTGTGCTGGGGCTTTGCCCCATCACTGCGAAGTTTTGGGTTGCTGACTCTATTAAACTGTTCCTAACTCCTGTCCTGAGCAAGTGGAAGGGTGAAGTCAATATGTCGCGAGAATAAATAACTTAAACCCGGAATATGCATTAGCCTATCTGTTGCGACCTGAAACTGCTTCAAAATCAGCCGTTTCACTTTAGTTTTCGGCACAACCGTAGCGGTGCTACGCTAATGCCTCCAAACTAACTGATTTTCTTGCAATTTCAGCTCTCACTACGATTCCTAATGCATAATCCGGGTTAAATAACCAATAACCATTAACTAAGCTATGAAAAATTTACTGGCATTGCTTCTCGTGATGCAGTTCGGGGCAGTCTTTGGCCAACACTTTAAGTTTGCCTTTGTGACGGACACCCATATTGGCTCGCCCAATGGCGCTGCAGAGGAGGATTTGGAGAGAACGGTGGAGGATATTAATGCGCAAAGCAACTTGGAATTTGTACTGCTCACCGGAGATATTACGGAGATGGGTACGGATGAAGAAATAGCGCGTGCAAAAGACATTATTACCAAGCTGAACATTCCGTTTTATGTCATTCCCGGCAACCATGATACCGGCTGGTCTGAATCAGGCGGGGTGAGTTTTATCAAGGCTTTTGGGTATGATAAGTTTGTGTTTGAGCACGAGGGATACAAGTTTATCGGGACAGCTTCTGGGCCTTATGTGCGCATGTCTGATGGGCACATCCCGAGGGATGCGGTGGTGTGGATGGACTCGGTATTAGCGGCCACGCCAAAAGACCAACGGATCATCAATGTGAACCATTACCCTTTGGACAATAGCCTGGACAATTGGTTTGAACTTACGGACAGGTTGAAGCAATACAATACGCAGTTTTCAATCTGCGGACATGGTCACCGTAACAAACCTTATGACTTTGAAGGTATCCCCGGGGTGATGGGAAGGTCAAACCTGCGTGCAAAAGATGAAGTAGGCGGATATAATATCGTTACCATCACGCAGGATACCGCTTATTTTGCAGAGCGTACGCCCGGGGTGAAGACGGACGAACCATGGCGAAAAGTAGCACTAGGAGAGCGAAATTACCCATCCGATACGGCTTATGAAAGACCTGATTTTAGCCAGAATCACCAGTATGACCAAGTGACCGCAAAGTGGAGCTATCACTCCGATGCCAATGTGATCTCTACCCCCGTGGAAGCAAAGGGAAAAGTGGTTTTCGGGAACAGCGTAGGAAAAGTAGAAGCGCTGTCCACCCAAACGGGGGAGGTGCTCTGGGATTTTCAGACAGGTGCAGGGATATTTTCTTCTCCAGCAGTCCATGATGATTTGGTGATGTTGGGGTCAGGTGATGGGAATATCTATGCGCTGGACTTGAACAGCGGCGAGTTGGTATGGAAGACGCCAACGGGAGCTTCCGTTTTGGGGTCTCCCATTGTCCATAATGAGGTGGTTTATATTGGTGGCAGTGACGGTAAATTCCGCGCTTTGGATGCTACGGATGGGAATGTGTTATGGGAGTTTGCTGGACTGGAAGGGCCCGTGGTGAGCAAGCCGCTGCTGTATGAGGGGAAGGTGTATTTTGGGGCATGGGATAAGCACTTATATGCCTTGGAGAGTGATAGTGGAGAGCTGGCCTGGAAGTGGGACAATGGTTCTGCCAACCGGATGTATTCACCAGCGATGTGTATCCCCGTGGCCCATAAAGGAGTAGTGTATATAGTGGCGCCAGATAGGTACATGACAGCACTGGATGCGGGCACAGGAGCTGAGCTATGGAGGAGTAACGAGGCCACTGTAAGGGAATCGATTGGTATCTCCGCAGATGGAAAGTGGGTGTATGGGAAAACGATGAACGATGAAATTGTGGCTTTTGAGACAGGGCAAGAAGCAGCCAAACTTGCATGGCGGATGGACTGTGGCTTTGGCTATGAGCACGTGCCGTCGATGTTGATAGAGAAAGGTGGGGCAGTTTATTTTGGGACAAAAAACAGCACGGTTTACAGTGTTGACCCAGTTTCCAGAAATATCAATTGGGTACACAAAATCGATAATTCCATGGCCAATACAGTGAACGTGATCAGTGATCATTCCCTGATTATAGCGACCATGGACGGTAAGGTGGAGCTATTGGAGTTTTAGGTTTTCGTTGGGAAGTTACAGCGAGTTAAACAGTTAACAAATTTAAATTAGAAGGCATGAAAAAATATAGGTTAATGAAAGTGTTGTTGTTTGGTGCAGTAGTAGGACTGTTTTGCGGTGGCTGTGGCGGTAAAGGGACGGCAGAGAAAGAGAACCAAACAAGTGGCGAGGAGGATCCGTCCACTCGAGTAGTGATTGGGGCGGAAAGGTTATTGGAACCGGACTTTTTTCCATTGGTAAAGGATAAAAAAGTGGCACTTGTGGCCAATCATACCAGCTTATTGCCAAATGGCAGGCACTTAGTGGATGTGCTTTATGAAAACAAGGAAGTTGATTTGGCCTTGCTTTTTGGGCCAGAGCACGGGATTCGGGGAGAAGAAGATACACATGTAGCAGATGGAAAAGATAAAGGTACCGGTCTGCCAGTGGTCTCGCTCTATGGCGAGGTGCGCAAGCCCACTCCTGAAATGCTGGCGGGAATTGATGTGATACTTTTTGATATCCAGGATGTTGGAGCGCGGTTTTATACGTATATCGCCACCATGAACCATGTGCTGGAAGCGGCTGCTGAGCAAGGGATTCCCTACGTAGTGCTGGACAGACCAAATGCCATTGGAGGTGAATACGTGGATGGGCCAGTGGGTGATAAGCAGCTGGAGCCAGTTGTTGACGTGGACCAGCTTCCTGTGGTGCATGGGATGACGGTGGGAGAATTGGCGCAGATGTTCAACCAAGAGCGGGGAAAGGCAGGTATGGCAGAAGCTGATTTGATAGTAGTGGAGATGAAGCACTACGAGCGGCATATGTGGTATGATGAAACAGGGCTGCCATGGGTAAAGCCCTCCCCAAATATGCTGACGCTGACCACTGCGACACTTTATCCTATGACCTGTCTTTTGGAAGGAACCAATGTCTCTGAGGCGCGTGGGACCATGTATCCATTTGAGCATATTGGTGCTCCATGGATCGATGGAAAGGCTTTAAGTGATCAGCTTACTGCTTATGGATTAGCAGGAGTGACGTTTGGGCCAAGCAAGTATGTGCCAGGTAGGGTGGTGGATGGTATTGAGATCTACCCGCCAAAATTCCTTGGAGATACCTGCAATAGTGCCAGTATTCATGTTACGGACAGGAGTAGCTTTGAATCAGCCAAGGCGGCTGTCTATATGCTGGATGCACTTTTTAAGGGCTATCCAGATCAATTGGAGTGGAAAGAGAAACGGATGGATGGTTTGTGGAAGACATCGGCTATTCGAGAGCAGATCAAGGAGGGGAGATCACCAGAGGCAATTATTCAGGATTGGGAAGAAGGGTTGCGTTATTTTTCTGAGCGAAGGCCCGGTTATCTCCTGTATTAATTTCGGGATAATCGGCCGATTTTAGTATTCCCAAACGAAATTCAAACAAAAAACCATGCGAAAGACCGCATGGTTTTTTGTTGTTAGAGCTAGGTGGAAATATACCGTAGGAAGTCTTCTTGTCTTATTTTCATATATGAATTATTGTTTGTTTACCTGTATTAATTGTTTGTCCCTAATTATTGCTAGTATTTTTACAATTGTTTTTATTAGCTTGTTATTGAAAAATATCAACTTTAAATTTAAACTAATTGATATTAACAATGCTATAATTCACCATTTCACTTTTATTTATTGCAAAATAGTTTAGAAACTTAATCTGTGTAAAAATTAAGGTTCTTTATAATGTCAGAATGTTCAGTAATAAAACATTCAGTGCGAGCTTTCAGGAGAAAGCAGGTCCTCAATTGGGAGAGTTGTTATAAGCGAATTACCGTTTTATGAGATTGATTTTTGCATGTTCAAACTAGAAATTAAAATTATTTATGGCGATTAAATTAATTCCAGGAGGTGTTGATTCTGATGTCTTCATGGTAGGAAACAGGACCTTTACCAAGGGTAAATTTTTTCTTTACAGGAAAGGGGAGACCGTGTTGGTAAACAGTAATGAAATGGGGGCTGTGGTAGCTTTTGGACATTACACCGACTTTGAAGATGAGCAGGGGAATTCCTTCACTTCCGTAGACGAGTTGATGGAGTATCTAAATGGGATGATATTCGGGAAGAGTGGGGCTAACATGAACCGAAGTCAGCTTGATTATCAATATACAGAAGGAAGTGTGTTGCAATATGATAGGAAGAGGATGTTTGGTTCACAATCCAATCCCCTCTCTGGACAGATTACCGATTATAATGATGGTTCGATTGACTCTACCAGAGGTGAAGGAATCATTTTTCACAAAGACGAGGAAGAGCCGATCTACCCAAGTGGTTTTGTGAAAGGAGAGGGAAGTTATGCCAGTGGTGAGTTAAACCTGATTCGTTACCAGTATTTTACCAAGGGATTTAAGCTGTACACCATTGAGAGCCTTACCGAATATGATGGTGTAGATGTTTTTGATGGGCTTGTGCTCTATTATGATTTCAGCAAAGGCGGGGATATTGAGAATTCATTGCTTGATCAGAGTGGGTATAATAATAATGGATATTTGGAACACCCAGAAGATGCCATTTGGGATATGGATGCAGGTACGGTGACACTGGGGAATAATGAAGATACTGAATTAAGGAGTTATTTCAGGGTTCCGTTCACCAAGAGCTTGGGATTCTTAAAGCATCAATTTACCATTTTGGTTGATTTCGGAAAGAGGGGACAGTTCTCAGGGGTGATCTTTGGCACTTGTACTGCAGGAAGCGGAAACAATGGTATCAATATGGGGATAGTCAGTGATGGTAGAGTGGAGCTGGAAGTAAACGAAGAGTCTCTTGGTTCAGGAGGTAGAGGTAGGTCCTCTTCTCCGGCGCTTTATCCTACCGATGGAAGTACGGAGAAATTTGTAATTACCTATGATGGACGATATGTACGATTTTATTACAATGGTACGCTGAACAAATCCAATGAAGTGTCTGAAGGAGAGTATATATACAATGAAGAGGATTGGTATATAGGGAAGCAAAATGGTAAAACGGTAAGTTCAATAACTATATTTCGGCATTTTGCAGCATGGGACCGGGTGTTGTCTGATGAGGAAATCAAGAATGTCTGGAATCATTTCGGGAGCACGGAAAGAGAGGAATGTTGATCTTCCGTTGTCTTTTTTTAGTTTTTATCACTTAAAAAAAAATCTATGGCTATTCAAATATCACCGGGAGAGTTAGGCTCTGGTATTTTCTGGGTGGGAGACGAATCATATCCCGCAGGGCAATATTTTATTTATAGAATACAGGAAATTGTTCTGGTCAATAGCAATGAATTGGGAAAAACGGCTCTATATGGTCATTTTTCAGAATTTGTAGATGAACAGCAAAATCCATTTTCCTCTATAGAAGACTTCATTAGTTACCTGAACAAAGTTGTTTTTTTAGACGAGAGAGAAGTGTCTGAGGGGAATCCGTATGATCTCGAATATACTGAGGGAAATGAAATAGCTTATGATAGGCGTAGACGTTATGGGTCGCATACCAGTCCGTTGACAGGCAGTATTACTGAGGACCTATCTGATGATTACCTTCCGGGGCAAGGTGAAGGGTTTATTTTCCATAGGGCTTCGTCAAAACCCAAATTCCCTGAAAGCTTTGTGAAAGAGCATGGAGAATATGTCGAAAATCAGCTTAATGTCATTAAGTATCAGTTTATAAATAAAGGTTTTGTACTTTATGCAATCATGCCCACGACTGATTATGAGCCGAATGATATCCATGATGGGGTGGTTATCCATTATAACTTTAATCAGGATCCTGGGTATAGGGACTATATAGAAGATAAAAGTGGATATGCCAATCATGGAGATATTGTCAATCCAGATGACATAGAGTGGGAGTCTACAATTACCGGCTTTAAGGTAAATATGGGGAATAATGAAGATGCAGATTTGCGAAGTTATATAACCATACCTTTTTCTAAATCCCTGAGCTTTGTTAAGGAGAGGTTTACTGTGTTGATAGAGTATGGAAAGGTAGTGAAAACGGCCGGTTCCTTCTTTGGGACATACAGCTCGGGAAGCGGGAATAATGGCTTTCGTTTAGGTACTGTGGCGGATGGAAGAATGGAAATGGGGATTAATCCCGAAACCGAGGGGAGTAGTGGTAGAGGAAGGTCTACAGGGACTTCTGGTTCATACCCAACAGACGGTAGTACACTGCAGTGCATCATTACTTACGATGGTGAAAATATGCGCTTTTATACAGATGGAAAGCTCAATAAAAGCAATGATGTGACGGATGGGGTGAATGTCTATAACGAGGAGATGTGGACCCTAAATAAGCTGATGGGGTCCACCACAAGCTATAAAAGCGTCTTTAGTAGGTTTGCCGTATGGAACAGGGTACTTACGGAGGAAGAAATTTCCTCGATAGATGTTTATACCTTGGATAAAGAGGTGATTGATGTAATTAAATATTGTCCTTTTCAAGATATTATTGAAAACAGCGAAATGGATGCGGAAGGAGTCAGTGACTCATGGGTGCAGAGACAATGTTATAATGATCCGGACGACATCATGGTGAGCTCTGAATATGCCAGAGTCGGTACCACGGGGGGGCGGTTTTACCTGAGGAAAGGGTTGCGTTATCAGCTTGAAAAGCACAGGACAGAAGTTTTGTCCATGTCAGGGATGGAGACAGAAATGTCCAAGATGAAGAAATGGATGTCTTATTCCATTTATTTTCCTTCGGATTATTATATAGACCCTTCACATACCATTGCCGAGGTGATCCAGCAGCTCCATGTAGGATTTAGTCAATCGCCTCCGATCAGTATTCGGACTGAGCTGGATGGGTTTTATATGCAAGTTTGTTATGGGGAGTTTGACCGGAATGTTGAAGAGCAGGCAGAACTTAAGGATACCATGAGGAAATATTACAGGTTTAAGGGGATTACACCAGGTGAATGGCATGACTTTATCCTGTACTATGAATTAGATCCTACAGATGGAATTGCGAAATTATGGCTCAATAGAGAGTTGGTGGTGGACCATAAGGGCCCAACCATGTATTCCAATGACCTTGACTATCACTATTCTTGGAAAGTGGGCTTGTATTGTTCCCAGTGGGGTGCAGGTAGTCTTGAGACCATTCCTGAAGAACGTTTGCTGTACTATGACGAAGTCAGGATTGCTAATAATGTCGCTCCGGCCTATGTTATGTTTTCTAAAATGGACCCTGAAGGAAGAAGAGCCCTAAATGGTGTGGAATATCCGGGGCACTATTGGGAACGATTAATTGAGTGAGGAGATGAAAATCAAACAATAGGTAAAAAGAGATCGGTGTTAAGCCGATCTCTTTTTGTGATTACAAGAAGTTAGGTTTGTCCAGTTTTTGACCGATACGGTAGGCTGCATTCATCAGCCCGACATGGCTGTAAGCTTGGGGGAAGTTGCCCCATTGACTGCCTGTCTTATGGTCGACATCCTCTGAGAAGAGCTGGAGATGGTTACAGTACTTAGTGAGGGTCTCAAAACCTTCTACTGCCTCATCAAGACGGTTGACGCAGGCCAATGCCTCTATGTACCAAAAGGCACAGATGAGGAAGGTCGTTTCTGGCACGCCGAAATCATCCATGTGCTTGTAGCGGTAAAACAGGTAATCTTTGGCAAGGAGGTCTTTTTCAAGCATTTTTAAGTGGTTGTTGGCCCTTTCGGTATCATTGCCAAAGTATCCCATTGTGATAAGTTGCAGGGTGCTGGCGTCCATATTTTTGGTGCCTATGGCCTGAGCGTATGCCTTCATTTCTGGGACATAACATGCCTCGATTTTCTCAATGGCTTGCAATCGCAATCTTTCCGCTTTTTCTTTCATTGAGCTGTCTTCCAGACGGTCGGCGATTTTTATTGCTGCGCAGGAGCCTGCCCAATGGAAAATAAAGGTATAGCAGTGTTCCTGTGCCAAATTCCTAAACTCCCAAAGCCCCGCATCCTTTTCGTTCATAGTTTCCTCTATTTTATCCAATAGGTTGTGAATAAAAGGTGCCGAGTGACTCTTTTCAGATTCTATAAAACGCTTATCAGCATAGAGCGGTAAAAGACTTACCAGTACCTGTCCATAGAGGTCGTTTTGTATGTGGGTATAAGCTTGATTGCCAAACCGAACGGGCTGGTTGTCAAGGTATCCCGATAGATCACTGAGCTCTTCTTCCAATAGAGCAGAACCAGTAATGGAATAAAGCGGCTGGTAACGGCCATTGGCATTGGTAGGTAGGTTTTGGATGTATTCAAAGTACCTTTCCAGCTCTTGGAAGTGGCCAAGGGAGTTAAATACATTTAAGGTATAGTAACTGTCCCGTATCCAGCAGTAGCGGTAATCCCAGTTTCTGGTAGATCCAGGGGATTCAGGAAGGCTGGTAGTGGAAGCCGCAATGATGGCTCCGGTGTCTTCAAACTGGTGGATTTTTAGCGCCAGCGCAGATCTAACTACCAGTTTTTGGTAGAAGTGCGGTATGCTGGTGGATTTGATCCATTCCCGCCAGTACTGGGTGGTAGCCTGTAAGAAGCGCTCAGCAGTGCTTTCTACGGGGGCTTCCAAGGGCTGACCGTAGGTAAAAAACAAATAAATGGGACGCTGCAGTCTAAATGCGCGGTCTTCCATAATATAGTTAACGGAACAATTTGCCGTCAGTCTTACTTCCTGTTCAGCACCCAAAAATTCAATGTGGTTGCTGTTCATGCTAGGTCTGAGCTTCTTTTTTCCTCTGTTGGTGACCGGTTTACAGTTGATTTTGATCTTTGGTTCACCAGAGATGGGTTCTATTTTTCTGACCACCATCAGTGGTTTGTGGTACCGCTCAAAATTCATGAAGCGTGGTGCAAAATCCGTCACGGAGTACGCTTCTTCACCATTGTCCAGCTTAACGGTGGTTTTAAGGATATTGGTGTTTTCAAGGTATTCCTGCTGCGTGGAAAAAGCGTTGTCTTCTGGTAAGATGCTGAATTCCCCTCCTTTTTCCCTGTCCAGCATTCCCCCGAAAATAAAATCACTGTCAAAACGAGGAAAACAAAGCCAGCTGATATTTGTGTTTTTTTCTATGTGGGCGATATAAGCACAGTTTCCGATCAGCCCTGTACCATAAAGATGTCTTTTTGTCATATGTTTTTGGTTGAATGGTGTAAAAAAGTAGGCAACTTTGGGTTAGCGCTGAATATAGTAAAAAAAATGAAAAGGTAAGAAGGTTGGGCAGCTGAAATGTTATATGGTTTGAAAGTTGGCAGTGATCAATAATGATAAATCGATGACCAATTTCAGCTAAATATCCCCATTGCACTTCCAGTAGAGGGCCGTAAAGTTTGCTCTTGATAGGCTAGGTAATAGGGAACACTCCTACCATCTATAGCTGTTTTGATTAATAGCTACCAGCTACCTCCTGCTTTGTTCTCTGTTGTTTTCTATATGTTTGATACTACCTTTTGCCTTCGTAGGGAATGTAGATGACTTTTTTGGTTTCAAAAAATGGCTCTTTGAAATAGTCTTCTAGGTGATAGGTGACATAGGAGATAGGGAGCTCTTCCATTTCTTCGTCCACATCGCCTCCTTTGAGATAAAGGATGCCATTGGCAAATTCATTGAAATCTTCTTTTTTGAACTTGCCTTTTACCCAAGGGTAGAAATTGGCCATGCGTGTGACGGCCCTGCTTACAATGAAATCATATTTCCGCTGGAGTGATTCAGCCCTTGCTTGTTGGGCTTCCACATTGCTAAGTTTGAGCGTTTTGGCAACGTCCTTCACTACGGTGATCTTTTTGCCTATGGAATCTACCAAGTGAAAATTGGTTTCTGGAAACAGTATCGCTAATGGGATGCCCGGAAAACCACCTCCTGTGCCAATGTCAAGCACCCAAGTGCCGGGTTCGAAACGCATGACCTTGGCGATGCCCAAAGAGTGGAGCACATGATGGGTGTAGAATGCGTCCATGTCCTTCCTGCTAATGACATTTATCTTCTGGTTCCATTCTCGGTAGAGCTCTCCTAAAGCGGTGAACTGTTCCTTTTGCTGGTCAGAAAGTTCGGGAAAGTAATCGAGGATTAGCGCTAGTTCCTGGTTCATTTTTCTGTTATGGATAACTATTGAAATGGGTACAATTGATCGCAGCAAATTATGCTGGAGCGTTGTTTGGTTAAAGTCACCGTCTGGAGCTTTTGGCCCAGTATTAGGCGACAAAAGGCTAAATGTGTTTCTGTTTACCTTGGGCTATTTCATAAAGAAGCTCCCTGGATCGGTGCAGTTGGGCCTTTACGGTGCCCAATGGTTTGTCCAGTTCTTGGGCGATTTCATCATAGGACAGCTCATCAAAATACCTCAACTTAACTAGTTTTCGATATTTAGCGGGAAGTTTGTCCACAAAAATCCGTACCATTTCGATGCGTTGGCTTTTGATGAACTCATCCTGGGGATTGTTGTCATCATCTTCCACATCGATATTGACTGAATTGCCGCCGTCATCGGTCAGGGTGTTGTTTAGGCTCATGGTTTTGAGCTTTTTCTTTCGGATAAAGTCGATCGTATTGTTCGTGGCGATCCGAAAAAGCCACGTACTGAAGGTGTAGTCCTTCTTGAATTTATGGAGGTTTCGAAAAGCCTTCGCAAAGGCCTCCATAGTGAGGTCTTCCGCATCATCGGCGTCGCGGATCATTTTTAAGATCATAAAGTAGACGGCCTTTTTGTAACGCTTCATGAGCGTGGCATAGGCTTGCTGGTCTTTTTGGTCTACTGCCTGGTCTATTAAGTCAAAATCTTCTAGCGCTTTGTCTGAGAACCCTCTTTCGTTTATTTCCATCTAACTGTCTTTGATAGGTAACCTTTAGCCCCAATAATCCAAAAATAACTTAAATACATCAAATCGAAAAACATGATCCATAACACTTTCTTCTGACCTTCGATTTTTTTAATAGCTCTGTCAAATGTGGAGAACTGAAGCAATGCCCTTGTTACTATAATACTGACAATAACGACAATTGGTTCCCATTTTTGTGTAATACTGATCAAAGCTATGGCAGTAGCCCAAAAAAACAAATGACTTATTGCATAAAGTCCTATTTTGGCTTTGTCAGTGGTCTTGTAGTATTTGCCTGCCTGATAGTGCCTGGTTTTCTGAAGGTAATATTCTTTAAAAGTTGTTTTTGGAATCGACCGGGTGATTGCCTCTGGATGGATGACCACGGCGGTATTGTTTTTCTTTGCGTGTTTGTTTACATAGAGGTCGTCGTCTCCTCCCAATACCTGCCAAAGGTCCTTGAAGGCCTTCTGATCCATGAAATACTGGCGGCGATACGCAAGATTACGGCCGACACCCATAAAAGGAGCTTTCCATAGGGCAAAGGAAAAGTATTGGATTGCTGTAAACCAAGTTTCGTACTGGATCAGGGCGTTGAGAAAGCCTTTGGCCTTGTGGTAGCCTCCATATCCCAAGGAAAAGATCTTTTGGTTGTTTCTGATAGGGGAGGTCATGCGCATGGCCCAATTTTCCGAAACAGGGATACAGTCTGCATCAGTGAGCAGCAGTACGTCATATTTGGCGACTTTTATGCCTAGGGTAAGCGCATACTTTTTTGCAGTGACATGTTCAGGGGTGTACTCCACCGTTACGGTCCTTAGTGGTGGGAATTCTTTCATCAATTCCGCCAATAAGAGCCTTGTTCCATCAGTGGAGCGGTCATTGATGATAAGTACTTCGAATAAGGGGTAGTTTTGCTGGAATAGTAGCGGGATGAGTTTACGAAGGTTCTCCTCTTCATTGTGCGCAGCAATGATGATACTTACGCCTTCTTGATTATGGTCGAGAGTGGTTTTTCTGGTTTCACGATACTGGAAGCTAAGCTTGCCGTAGATAAACAATAAGTAAGTGATTTGTATAAATGTAGCAGCTCCTAAAATGAGCCAGAGCAAATCGATGATCATGTGCAGTTTGATTTCCCGACAAAGATAAAATCAAAAACAGCAACTCTTTTAAGTATAAGCTTATATTTTTGTGCTTAAATTGATAACTAAATCAGCACAAGGTCGTTTGATCTTGACTGAAAAGCATGATTGATGAAATTCATTCTAGAAAATACAGACCCTAAGAGCAAAGCGAGGACGGGAGTGGTCAAAACTGACCATGGCGATATCCAGACACCGATATTTATGCCAGTAGGTACCGCTGGATCGGTAAAGGCGGTTCATCAGCGGGAACTTACCTATGATGTCAAAGCCCAGATTATCCTAGGGAATACCTATCACCTGTACTTGCGCCCAGGCCTGGATGTGTTGGAAAAAGCAGGTGGCCTACATAAGTTTAACGGATGGAATAAGCCGATCCTCACTGATAGTGGTGGATATCAGGTGTTTTCACTTGCCGGCACACGGAAAATCACCGAGGAAGGAGTGCTGTTCAAATCGCATATTGATGGGTCTAAACATAAATTTACGCCTGAATATGTCATGGACATCCAGCGGAGCATTGGTGCGGATATTATCATGGCATTTGATGAGTGTACACCTTACCCCTGCGAATTTGGCTACGCCAGAAATTCCATGGAAATGACCCATCGCTGGCTGAAGCGGTGTATTGAACAAGTGGACAACACCTCTGGGAAATACGGATATAGCCAAGCGCTGTTCCCGATTGTGCAGGGAAGCGTTTACAAGGACCTGAGAAAACAGTCAGCCGAATTTGTGGCTTCTTGTGGTCGTGAAGGAAATGCCATCGGCGGGCTCTCCGTGGGTGAGCCAGCCGAAATGATGTACGAAATGACCGAGCTGGTGACTGATATCCTTCCAGGGGACAAGCCACGGTACCTTATGGGAGTGGGGACTCCTGCAAATATTCTGGAATGCATTGCCCTAGGAGTGGACATGTTTGACTGTGTGATGCCTACACGTAATGCACGGAATGGGATGCTTTTTACCTCTGAGGGAATCATGAACATGCGTAATGAGAAATGGAAGGATGACTTCTCACCGATTGACCCCAATATCAACAGTTACGTAAGCAGTTTCTATTCCAGGGCCTACCTTCGTCACCTCACCGTGAGCAAGGAGATTCTGGCTGCTCAGATTGCCAGTGTTCACAACCTTAGTTTTTACCTTTGGCTGGTGGCAGAGGCGAGGGAGAAAATCAAATCAGGGGAATTTGCCGCTTGGAAGGATGAGATGGTGAAAAAAGTAAGCACAAGGTTATGATAAAACTACTGGATAAACTGATCATTAAGGATTTCCTGAAGACCTACTTTTTTGTGGTCTTGATGCTGATCTTGATTGTATTGGTGTTGGATTTCACAGAGAAGAATGATGATTTTATCCGGAATGATGTGCCCACTGGCGAGATCGCCAAGTACATGTTTAACTATGGACTGTACCTGAACAACCTGCTAACGCCCATTACGGTGTTTATCTCCGTGATTTTTATTACTTCGCGTATGGCCGGTAGGACAGAGATCGTGGCGATATTGAGTAGCGGGGTGAGTTTTATGCGGATGTTAAGGCCTTTTTTGGTCGGGGCTTCCATGATTGCGTTGGCGAGTTTTCTCCTCAATGGCTGGGTGCTTCCAGGAGCCACCGCCGGGGTGTACAGTTTTAAAGTAGAATACCTAGAGGATGATGCTCAGTACAACTATCAGAATTTTCACGTTAAAGTAGCGCCTGATGTATATGCCTATATCAGCAAGTATTATACTGGCCCGAAAACAGGCTATACATTTACGCTGGAGCATATCGAAGACGGTAAACTAATATCCAAGCTTTCTGCTGATCGTATCGTCTGGGATACGGCTGTCAACGCTTGGGAGATGAGGAATTATAAAATCCGGACATTAGAGGATATGGGGGAAGCGTATCAAGTGGGAGAGGAGTTGGATACGGTACTTTCTATTACCCCAGCGGATTTTGACCTCCCGCCCAATCACCATGAAACCTTAAACTTGCCGGAATTGAGCAGGCAAATAAAAGTCTTGGAGGACCGTGGTGCCGATAATGTGAATTTCTATAAGATCGAGCGTTATGTGCGTTTTATGTCTCCATTTGCGGCCATTATTCTGACTTTTATTGGGGTGATTGTCTCTTCTAAGAAGACGCGTGGAGGATCAGGATTTAAGATAGCTATGGGCTTCTTATTGGCTTTTGTATATATCATTTTGTTTTTATTGTCCAGAACATTTGCAGAGGCGGGTACACCCTACCCGATACTGGCAGTCTGGTCACCCAATATCATTTTTGCGATTACGGGATTGATTATGTACAAAACGATTCCGAGATAGCCCTATGGCCAGCACCACTGCCAAAGATTATTTGATGCTTCACCTTACGGTGTTGATTTGGGGATTTACCGCTATTTTGGGGCTCTTGATCGTCATACCTGCCGTAGAAATCGTGTTTTATAGGACGCTTTTAGCTTCCTTGATTCTTGGCATTTTGTTTTTGATCCAAGGGAGAAAAGTGAGATTGCCATCGAAGGAACTGGCCAAAGTGCTGGGGACAGGGATGCTGATAGGGCTGCATTGGATCTTGTTTTTTGGTGCGGTAAGGGTGTCCACCGCTTCGGTCTGTCTGGCTGGTGTGGCCACTTGCTCCTTATGGACAGCATTCATTGAGCCTTGGGTAAACAAGACCAACATCAAATGGTATGAAGTGATGCTGGGAATAGTGGTCTTGGTGGGGCTGTATGTGATTTTTAGATTTGAGGTGGAGCACTGGAAGGGACTGGCCATGGCTGTTGGGGCTGCTTTTTTGGGAGCATGCTTCACGGTGAGCAACGGCCAGTTGACCAAAAAGCATTCTGCTTATGTGATTACGTTCTATGAAATGATGGGTGCCTGTTTGTTTTCGCTGTTATTTATGCCTGTTTATGTGAAGCTATGGGCCGGTGAAGAAGGTTTGCAGCTTATTCCAGCTCCCATGGATTGGTTTTGGCTTTTGCTGCTAGGCGGGGTGTGTACTGTTTATGCTTTTTCTGTTTCGGTGGAATTGATGAGGCGTTTGAGTGTTTTTGTGATTAACCTCACGGTAAATCTTGAGCCCGTTTATGGGATTGCTCTTGCGGTGCTGATTTTCGGAGAACAAGAAAAAATGACGCCAGGATTTTATATGGGCACACTGATCATATTGGCTTCAGTGATCATGTATCCTGTTTTTAATTTCCTATATAAAAGAAAAAAGAACAAGCAATTGTTAAGAATGCAGTGAGCCAGAGCAATGCTTTTGTAGGTGTTTTAATACGAACACTACAGTTTCCCAACAAAAGTAAAGTACCCCTCTGGCCATTTGCCCGGGTTGGTTTCTTCCTCAAAAAGCCCAAAGACAGTAGAACCAGAGCCCGACATGGCGGCATAAAAAGCACCCTTTTCGTAGAGCTTTTCTTTTATCTGTGTGATTTCTGGATGCTTTCCGAGTATGCTGGCTTCAAAATCATTGACCAACCGATCTTTCCATAGGCTGCGGTCAGCAATGGTCTCCCTGAGGTCAAATTCAGGGTGTTTGGGCGTTACGCCCGCATAGGCTTCCTTCGTGCCAATGTGGATGTTTGGGTTGATCAGGATGATATGGTAGCCTTTTAGATCGATGTTGATATCTTCCAATATTTCCCCTCTTCCTGTGGCGATCTTAGGGCTGTTTTCGATAAAAAACGGGCAATCGCTGCCGACCTGTGCGGCATAATCCTCCAAGAACCAGTTCTCCAAGTGGAGGTCAAACATGCTGTTCATCATGGTAAGTGCAAAAGCGGCATCAGCGGAGCCGCCTCCAAGGCCAGCGCCCATGGGGATGGCCTTGTGCAAATGAAAGTGTACATGGGGAAGATCATTAAAATCCTTCCTCATGAGCTTGAACGCTTTAAGGATAAGGTTGTCTTTTTCTTGGCCGGGGATAGGCAGACCGGTACTTTTGAAGCTGGTTTTATCGGCAAAAGTGATTTCCAAGGCGTCCTGAAGAGGGACAGGAACCATGCAAGTAGAGATGTCGTGGTAACCATCTTTTCGTTTTCCGGTGATGGATAAACCTAAGTTGATCTTGGCGTTTGGAAAATGTACCATGGCTTGATTGTTTTTTTATCTAGAATGGGTAAAGATAATAGCAGATGGAGAAAAAGTGTCAACAATAAGAAATAAAGCTCGTCAAAGTAGTTTAGGTAAATGTGTGTTCTGTCTAGAACAATAGATGTGAAACCATGAGAAAGTGCGTATTAATTTTTGCGAAATTTTTAAATTGTCATGAAAATGTTGGGGATTGATGTGAAAAAGGGGCTAAAAGTTGGTTTTACACCTCGATATTCGAGATTTTTTTAACAAAAATTTAATTTTTTTGGAAATCAGAAGAAAATTTCGAAAATTGAAAAAATATTTTTCTAAAAAAGCATAAAAAAGCGCATTACATAAAAAATTGGCCTAAAACTAAAGTGTTTTATTAGGTACGCAATAGTTTAATTTTTAATTCATTTTAAAAAAAGAAATAAAATATTGTAAGTCTCAAAATAGGGTTTTACTTTTGTTAAGCAATTAGAAAAAACGAAGATAAGATACCACTAAACACAAAAAACATGTTAAGAGTAGTCAGCGTCATTAACCTCATTGTCATTCTCATTTTCAACTGTAAATGAGGCGCTAGACTATTGTAAAACATCCATAAAACAATAAAGTGCCTCATATCGTGAGGCACTTTTTTTTATAAAGGAATAACAGAAGATCGTATATATAATGAGTAATTCTAAGAAATATAGTTGGGAAATCAGTGATAATGAGGAGAATCCGGCAGCCATGGCCATGTTATATGCCACGGGCATCACTGATAAAAAGATGAAGCAACCCTTTGTGGGGGTAGCAAGTTGTGGCTATGAAAGTAACCCGTGCAACATGCACTTGAACAGTTTTGCGGAGGATATCAAAGCATCCACAAATGAAGCAGACCTTTCAGGCTTTATTTTTAACACAATAGGTATTTCCGATGGTCAGTCCATGGGAACATCCGGGATGCAATACAGCCTTCCCTCCAGAGAGGTGATAGCAGACTCGATCGAGTCATTCATCTTGGGACATTCTTTTGACGGTGTGGTGACCATTCCTGGATGTGATAAGAACATGCCGGGTGTGGTGATGGGAATGCTTCGCGTAAACCGTCCGGGGATCATGGTCTTTGGCGGGACGATCAGGTCTGGAAACTATAAAGGGGAGAAACTGAACATTGTTTCGGCTTTTGAAGCATACGGTAAGCGGATCAATGGCCAGATTTCCGATGAGGATTATATGGGTGTGATCAAGAATGCCTGCCCAGGTGCTGGCGCATGTGGCGGCATGTACACTGCCAATACCATGTCCTCAGCGATTGAAGCCATGGGGCTGTCCCTGCCTTTCAGCTCATCCTATCCAGCTACTTCCAAAGAAAAGAGAGAAGAATGTAAGAATATAGGCAAATACATCAAGCAGCTATTGGCTTTGGATATCAAACCAAAAGATATCATCACCAAAAAGAGCCTTGAGAATGCCGTGAGAGTTACCGTAGCGCTTGGTGGTAGTACCAATGCTGCACTCCATATTCTGGCGATAGCCAGAACAGCAGAAATTGATTTTACCCTTGAGGACTTTAAGCGAATCAATGCTGAGACACCTGTGTTGGGGGACTTCAAGCCAAGTGGTAAATTCATGATGGAGGATCTTTACGAAATGGGCGGTTTGCCTGCATTCTTGAAGTACTTCCTGAACGAAGGATTGCTTCACGGCGATTGCTTGACCGTTACCGGTAAAACATTGGCCGAGAACCTTGCTGACATAGAGCCGGTAAATCCGTCCAAGGAAAGTGTGATCCACCCGCTGGACAATCCCATCAAAGAATCAGGGCATTTGTGCGTACTTCATGGTAACTTAGCTCCTGAAGGTGCCGTGGCCAAGATTTCCGGTAAAGAAGGAAAGTCCTTCACGGGAACCGCCAAGGTATTTGATGATGAGCCTTCTGCAAATGCAGCCATGAAAAACAAGGAAATCCAAAAAGGTGATGTGGTGGTCATTCGCTATGTCGGACCAAAAGGTGGACCTGGAATGCCAGAAATGTTGAAACCTACTTCCATTATTATCGGTGCAGGCCTAGGTTCGGATGTGGCGCTGATCACAGATGGTAGGTTCTCTGGAGGTACCCATGGTTTTGTAGTAGGACACGTAACGCCCGAGGCGTATGTGGGCGGCCCAATAGGCTTGATCCAGAATGGAGACAAGATTACTATTGATGCCGGAACGATGGAGATCAGGGTGGACGTAAGCGAAGCTGAATTTGCAGAGCGTAAGAAAAACTGGAAAAATAAAGACTTGAGCCATCTTCAAGGCACGTTAAAGAAATATGTCCAATTGGTGTCTACCGCATCTGAGGGTTGTGTTACTGACAAGCAGTGAGACAATAGACCAACCAAGATGAGACCTAAACCTCAAATATAATTTAGTTACACATGAAATCAAGCATGACGTCAACGACACGTAGAGAGGTGACATTATCATGGGAGATGCCATGTGATCTTTACAAATCAATTATAAACACATGAAAGATTCGAGAATCAGAGGAGCTGAGATCGTGATCAAATCCCTGGTAGCTGAAAATTGCGATTACATTTTCGGATACCCAGGAGGTGCTATCATGCCTGTGTATGATGCACTCTATGATTACGCGGACCAAATCAAACATGTACTGACGAGACATGAACAGGGAGCAATCCACGCTGCACAGGGGTATGCACGCGTCTCCGGAAAAGTCGGTGTATGCATGGCTACTTCTGGGCCTGGTGCGACTAACCTGATCACAGGTATAGCCGACGCCCAGATTGATAGCACTCCTCTGGTCTGCATCACTGGCCAAGTAGCCTCGCCGCTGTTAGGTACAGATGCTTTCCAAGAAACCGATGTAGTGGGTTTTTCTATGCCGGGGACCAAGTGGAACATCCAAGTAAGAAAAGCAGCGGATATAGCCCCAGCCATTGCAAAAGGCTTTCATATAGCGAGGTCGGGAAGACCGGGGCCTGTACTGATAGATATTACCAAGGATGCCCAGAATGAATTGTCAGAGTTTAATTATGTACCTTGCTTGGGCATCAGATCTTACCGTCCATATCCTATAGTGAAGGACAGTGAAATCACCGCAGCCGCTGAAGTCATCAATGCCGCCAAAAAACCTTATGTGCTTTTTGGGCAAGGTGTTGTAATCGGTAATGCTGAGGAAGAATTCAAGGCCTTTTTGGACAAGACAGGAATCCCCGCAGCTTGTACCTTGTTAGGGTCAGGAGCACTTTCTGAGGACCATCCACAATATGTAGGTAAGCTCGGAATGCACGGTAACTATGCTCCCAATCTGCTGACCAACCAATGTGACGTACTGATCGCGGTGGGGATGCGTTTTGATGATCGGGTGACCGGTGACCTGAAGCGATATGCCAAGCAGGCCAAAGTGGTCCACCTAGAGCTTGACAATGCAGAGATCGATAAAAACGTGAAGTGTGCAGTGTCTGTACTGGGGGATTGCAAAGAAAGTCTTCCAATGCTGACCGAAAAAGTCAACGAAGGAAAGCACGATGAGTGGTTGGCAGCGTTCAGGACATTGGAAGAAAAAGAGAAAAGTGCAGTGGTATCCCTTGACTTGCTTCCTACCAAAATCGGCCTGACTATGGGGGAAGTAATTCGATATATCAATGACTATAAGAAAGATGACGCTGTATTGGTCACCGATGTAGGACAGCACCAGATGATAGCATGGAGATATTTTAAATATAAAACTACCAGGACACAAGTGACTTCCGGTGGTCTGGGGACCATGGGCTTTAGCTTGCCTGCTGCCCTCGGAGCACAGTTGGCGGATCTAAGTCGACAAGTGGTCTGTGTGGTGGGTGATGGTGGTATCCAGATGACCATTCAGGAGCTGGGTACCATTATGCAGACCAAAGCACCGGTAAAAGTAGTCTTGTTGAACAATGACTTCCTCGGGATGGTACGGCAGTGGCAGCAGCTGTTCTTTGATAAGCGGTATTCGTTCACAGAACTGGACAATCCTGATTTTGTCAAAATTGCTGAAGCCTATAATATGAAGGCCACCAAGGTGACCGAAAGGGAAAATCTAAGTGATACAGTGGCAGAGATGATGATCCATGAAGGTCCTTATTTTCTTGAGGTAGTGGTAGAAAAAGAGGATAATGTATTCCCAATGATTCCGACAGGATGTTCTGTAGAGGAAGTCAGACTGAGCTAAGTGGTCATGACAGGCCTCCCGGATTCCGGGTGCCTGAATGGAGGATAGTCCAAAAACACCAGTTACTTGATACTAGATACTAGATACTAAATTATGAATCGATATACCGTATCCCTTTTTACCGAAAATTTCATTGGTATCCTGAATAGAGTTACCTTGATCTTTACCAGAAGGGGAGTGAATATAGATGCCCTTACCGCTTCGGAGAGTAAGGAAGATGGTGTGCACAGGATCACCATTGAGGTGACCACCACAGAAGATCAGGTCCTCCAGATCGTCAAGCAAACCGAGAAGATCATAGATGTGATCAAGTCGTTTTATTATAAAGATGACGAAGTGGTGTACCAGGAAATTGCCCTGTACAAAATACCGATCAGCAGTCTTGACCCGGGATTGGAGAAAGTGATCAGGCAATACAATGCCCGGATCATATCCGCCGAGAAAGAGTTTGTAGTGATCGAAATGACCGGTCATAAAGAAGACACCAAGGCCTTACTGGAGATTTTGAAGGATTTTAACATCCTCGAATTTGCCAGATCAGGTAGAGTGGCCGTGGCCAAACCAATGGGAACAATTGAACAATATTTGAATAATTAAATTTAGAAACAATGAAACTGAAATTCGGAACAGTTGAAGAAGATGTAGTAACAAGAGAAGAATTCCCTCTTGAGAAAGCCAGAGAAGTACTTAAAGACGAGGTGATTGCCGTACTTGGTTATGGTGTGCAAGGCCCAGGTCAAGCCCTGAACCTTAAGGACAACGGTTTTAATGTCATCGTCGGACAGCGTAAAAACTCCAAAACATGGGACAAGGCTGTCGCTGATGGCTGGGTTCCTGGCGAGACACTTTTTGAGCTTGAAGAAGCTTGTGAAAAAGGCACTATCCTTCAGTTCTTACTTTCTGATGCAGGTCAAATTGCATTGTGGCCAACTGTTAAGAAGCACCTTACTCCAGGGAAAGCCCTTTACTTCTCCCACGGATTTGGGGTGACATACAATGACCAGACAGGTATCGTGCCACCAGAAGACGTGGACGTGATCTTGGTAGCACCTAAAGGTTCTGGTACTTCCTTGAGAAGAATGTTTGTAGAAGGTAGAGGATTGAATTCTTCTTTTGCCATCTATCAGGATGCCACTGGCAAAGCACGAGAAAAAGTCATTGCGCTTGGTATCGGTGTAGGTTCAGGATATTTGTTTGAGACTGACTTCTACAGAGAAGTTACTTCTGACCTTACTGGCGAAAGAGGTACCTTGATGGGAGCTATCCAAGGGATTTTTGCTGCCCAGTACGAAGTGTTGAGGGAAAATGGTCACTCTCCATCTGAAGCATTTAACGAAACAGTGGAAGAATTGACGCAAAGCTTGATGCCACTTGTAGCCGAAAACGGCATGGATTGGATGTATGCCAACTGTTCTACTACTGCCCAAAGAGGTGCCCTTGACTGGTGGAAGCCTTTCAGAGATGCTTCCAAGCCAGTATTTGAGCAACTTTACAAAAGCGTAAAAGATGGCAAAGAAGCTGCTAAATCCATCGAGTCAAACAGTAAAGCAGACTACAGAGAGAAACTGGAAGAAGAACTCAGCGAATTGAGGGATTCTGAAATGTGGAAGGCCGGCGCTACTGTACGTCAGCTGAGACCAGAGAATAACTAATTTTAACTTGACGGAAAGTCTAACACTGGGAATTAAAATAAACTCCTATTGTGTTATGAATTATAGACTTTCCCAAAAGTGTACTTTTGGGAGGAATAGGTAAAAATTGGAGATGTTTTGTACCTGTTCCTCCCGAACTTTATGACGATTGACAACAGAAGCGATGGAAAAGAAAACATTATTTGACAAAGTATGGGACGAACACGTAGTCAAATCCGTTCCGGGTGGGCCTGATGTGTTTTTCATAGATAAGCATTTTATCCATGAAGTCACCAGTCCTGTGGCATTCCTAAACCTTGAAAACCGAGGTAACAACGTGCTCTTTCCTGAGCGCACGGTAGCCACTCCTGATCACAACGTACCGACCATCGATCAGGACAAAACCATTAAAGATAAGCTTTCCCGCATGCAGGTGGAAAAGCTACGCGAAAATTGTAGCAAATACGGAATTGAACTGCACGACCTGGGGACAAACCACCATGGTATCGTGCACGTTATTGGTCCAGAATTGGGGATTACCCAGCCGGGTATGACCATTGTGTGTGGAGATAGCCATACGTCTACGCACGGTGCTTTCGGGGCGATAGCCTTTGGGATAGGTACCAGTGAGGTGGAAATGGTGTTTGCTTCACAATGCATCATGCAGTCCAAGCCCAAGCGTATGCGGATTACCGTAAACGGTGAGCTTGGCAAGGGAGTGACCTCTAAAGATATTATCCTTTACATCATCTCAAAAATCTCTGCCAGCGGTGGTACGGGATATTTTATAGAATACGCAGGTTCGGCCATTCAAAGCCTCAGCATGGAAGCGAGAATGACCATCTGTAACATGAGTATCGAGATGGGTGCAAGGGGTGGACTGATCGCTCCGGATGAGGTAACTTTTAACTACCTTAAAGGAAAAGAGCATGCACCTAAAGGAGAAGATTGGGATAAGGCCTTAGCCTACTGGAAATCCCTGAAAACCGACGAGGGTGCTGAATTTGATTTGGAATATACCTATGATGCCGAGGACATCGAGCCGATGATCACTTATGGTACCAACCCTGGTATGGGCATCAAGATCAAAGATATCATTCCTACCACAGACGGTATGGAAGGCAGCAACAAAAAGACCTACCTGAAGTCATTGGATTACATGGGCTTTCAGCCTGGTGAGCCCATCAAAGGTAAAAAGATTGATTATGTCTTCGTGGGAAGCTGTACCAATGGCCGAATCGAAGATATCCGTGCAGTAGCGGAATTTGTGAAAGGAAAGAGAAAGGCGGACAATATCACAGCGTGGATCGTACCAGGATCTAGAGAGGTGGAAAACCAAGCCATTGAAGAAGGGCTGGTAACTATCCTTGAGGAAGCTGGTTTTAAATTGCGACAGCCTGGATGTTCTGCTTGTCTGGCCATGAACGACGACAAGATTCCTGCTGGTAAATACGCTGTATCTACCTCCAACAGGAACTTTGAAGGTCGTCAGGGACCAGGAGCAAGGACCTTGCTGGCGTCACCATTGACTGTAGCGGCTGTGGCCATTACCGGTGAAGTGGCAGATCCTCGTGAAGTTTAATTAAAAAATCGATCTAAAAATGGCTTACGATAAGTTCAATTTATTAAAAAGTACAGTGGTTCCGTTGCCTACCGAAAATGTGGATACGGACCAGATCATCCCTGCAAGGTTTTTGAAAGCTACCGAAAGGAAAGGTTTCGGAGAAAGCTTGTTCATGGATTGGAGATATGACAGTGATGGGAAGCCCAAAGCTGATTTTGTGCTGAATGACCCTACTTACTCCGGTAAAGTATTGGTAGCTGGCAAAAACTTTGGTTCAGGATCCAGCCGTGAGCATGCTGCTTGGGCGATATATGATTATGGATTTAGATGTGTGGTGTCCAGCTTCTTTGCGGATATCTTTAAAAACAACGCCCTGAATGTTGGTATTCTGCCAGTGACAATTACTCCAGCGTTTTTGGATGAGATTTTTGCGGAAGTGGAGAAAGATGCTTCTACGGAAGTGGAGATAGATATCGCCAAACAGACCATCACTCTTCTTAGTACCGGAAGTTCAGAATCTTTTGATATCAATTCTTACAAGAAACAAAACATGCAAAATGGTTTTGATGATATCGATTACTTGCTGAACATGAAAGATCAGATCGTTGAATTCGAAAAAACGAGAAAATAATAAGTCTAGCAATGTTTATTCAAGCCATGGTAACGTTTACCTTGGCTTGAATACCTTATTCGTCTAGCTATACTTGATTCCTCAATACTAGCTACTATTACATTATGCGTCTTGATAAGAAAATAGAAATCATGGATACCACGCTGCGGGATGGTGAACAGACCTCAGGCGTGTCCTTTTTGCCTTCTGAAAAACTCCAGATAGCTAAACTGCTGCTGGAGGAGCTGAAGGTGGACAGGATAGAGGTGGCATCCGCAAGGGTTTCTGAAGGAGAGCTTGAAGGGGTAAAGAAAATTACGCATTGGGCTGCTGAGAGAGGGTACTTGGACAAGGTAGAAGTGTTGGGTTTTGTGGACACGCCGGCATCGGTGGATTGGCTGACAGAAGCAGGTGCCAAAGTCCTTAACCTCTTGACCAAAGGTTCTCTCAATCACCTCACCCACCAGCTTAAGAAAACTCCAGAGGAGCATTTTGCCGATATCCAAAAGTGCATTGCTTATGCCAACGAGAAGGATATCGCTGTGAATGTCTACTTGGAAGACTGGAGTAGCGGAATGCGCCACTCCAGAGAATATACCTTAAAACTGATTGCATTTTTAGCAGGGCAAAAGGTAGAGAGGGTGATGCTACCGGATACATTGGGGATTTTGAAGCCTGCGGAAGTAGCGGAATTTGTGGGATTGGTAAGCAGTTCTTTTCCTGATGTGCACTTTGACTTTCATGCACATAATGACTATGACCTGTCTGTGGCCAATGTCATGGAGGCCATTACCAATGGGGCTTCTGGCGTCCATACGACTATAAATGGCCTTGGAGAGCGGGCAGGGAATGCTCCACTGGAGAGTATTGTAGCCACTATTACTGATTTTACAGGTGTAAAGCTGAATGTCCAAGAAAATAAAATCTACCGTATCAGTAAGTTGGTAGAGCAGTTTTCGGGACTTCATATTCCTTCCAATAAGCCGGTAGTGGGAGAAAATGTATTCACCCAGACCGCAGGAATACATGCCGATGGGGACAATAAGAAGAATCTTTATTTTAACGATCTCTTACCAGAACGTTTTGGCCGGACCAGAAAGTACGCCTTGGGCAAGACTTCGGGCAAGGCCAATATCCTCAAAAACCTGATGGAGCTGGGTATCGAACTGGAGCCGGAAGAGCTGAGCAAAGTCACCCAAAAGATCATCGAGCTGGGAGATCGTAAGGAACGAGTGACCACGGAGGACCTTCCTTATATCATTTCTGATGTGCTTCAGAACAACTCCATCAAGAAGGACATTAGCATAGAAGGGTACCACATGACGCATTCCAAAGGGCTTAAGCCCACGGTACAGCTGAAATTGAAATTTTATGACGAATTCTATGAGGCTCATGCTTCAGGCAATGGGCAGTTTGACTCATTTATGCTGGCCCTGCAAAGTATCTACAAGTCGCTCAATAAAAAACTTCCCAAGTTGACTGATTTTAGCGTAAGTATACCTCCAGGTGGCAAAACTGATGCCTTTGTGGAAACCGTTATCACCTGGGACTACGGAAGGATCATCAAGACCAAAGGACTGGACAGCGACCAGACTGTGGCTGCCATGATGGCCACAGAAAAAATGCTCAATATCATCGAACAAATCAATACAGGAAATCGAGCAAGACAAGAGCATCTCACGAAGGCTTGATTATCAAGCAAGCGAGATTCAGTGTGACCATAAGAATTATAGTACATTAAAACAAGAAAATAAAAATTTGTATGGAAATGAATATAGCGCTGCTACCAGGTGATGGTATCGGCCCCGAAGTGATCGAACAAGCGGTAAAAGTGGTCAAAGCTGTAGGAAAGAAATTTGGCCATACCATAACTTTTAAAGAAGCCATAGTCGGAGCGGCGGCCATTGATGCTACTGGAAACCCTTACCCTGACGAAACCCACGAGGTATGTCTACAGGCAGATGCGGTATTGTTCGGTGCCATTGGCGATCCAAAATACGATAATGACCCCAAGGCCAAAGTTAGGCCTGAACAAGGGCTGCTGGCCATGAGAAAGAAACTGGGACTTTTTTCCAACGTTCGGCCTACATTTACTTTTCCTTCATTGATCCATAAATCGCCATTGAAGAAAGAGCGAATTGAGGGTACTGATTTGGTGTTCTTGAGAGAGTTGACAGGTGGTATTTACTTTGGAGAGCCGAGAGGCCGTAATGAGCAAGGTACCAAGGCCTTCGATACCAATGTGTACACCAAAGAGGAAATCACCAGATTGGCACGAATGGGCTTTGAGTTTGCCCAAAAGAGAAGAAAATTATTGACCTGTGTGGATAAGGCCAACGTGCTAGCCACTTCCCGCCTGTGGAGAGAAACTGTACAGGAGCTGGAGCCAGAATATCCAGATGTAAAAGTGGAATATGAGTTTGTGGATGCCGTAGCCATGCGACTTGTCCAGTGGCCAAAGGCATATGATGTGTTGATTACCGAAAATCTCTTCGGGGACATCCTTACCGATGAGGCCAGTGTGATCAGCGGATCCATGGGATTGATGCCTTCAGCTTCTCTGGGGACTGATGTGAAGTTGTTTGAGCCGATCCACGGTTCTTATCCGCAGGCAGCTGGAAAAGACATTGCCAATCCATTGGCTACAGTACTTTCTGCTGCGATGATGTTTGAATATGCGTTTGACTTGAAAGACGAAGCGCAGGCCATCACTGATGTGGTGAACCGTTCACTGGCCGAAGGTGTGGTGACCGAAGATATCGCAGAAGAGAGCAAGCCTAGCAAAACCTCTGAAGTAGGTGATTGGCTGGCAGAGCAAATATTGAAGTAAAGGAGATTTAATTGATATGAATAGTGGAAAACGGAACTCATCTTTGGGTTCCGTTTTTTATTGATGGAAGGTTTTTGATGGTGCTTATGCTCGATCATGCGGAAAAGTTGCGGAATTGTGGTTGGTTCTAATAGTACGCTGATGACGCGGATTGATAAGATATGCACTGATTTTTTTATGGAGTTCCCTATTGCTAAAGATAAATACACTGACTAAACGGTATTGAACCCGATGGGTGTAATAGGAATTTTGCTGTTCGGGATTTGAAATCCCGAACCGTAATATATGGGGAATTGAAATTCGGATATGTGAAAAGCTTAGACAGGGATATGGAATTACATTTCCTTATATGTGGTGTTTGAAAGGGGCAAGCTTCGGTTTGTTTTCTGGCATCACTGCACCAAGTGTTGTCTGTTTTTTTACTAACTTCATCTTTATGACCAAAAACCTTATCAACACGATACAGTCACTGATTGACCTTGATGAGACAGGAATCAAGGGACTGAAAGCGATAAGTCAAATTAGGCGGTTTTCCAGTGGGGAGCACTGGATTAGAGAAGGGCAGGTGCCCCGCTCGTTTGGTTTTGTGGACAAGGGGCTGTTTCGGATATATTATGCAGATGCCGATGGTAATGAAGTCACCAAAGGCTTTTTTCAGGAGGGAAGTTTTCCTACCGCTTATACTTCTATGCAGACAGGAAAGCCTTCTTATTTTTTTATTCAAGCATTGGAAGATGCCCAATTAGTAACCATTGATTATGAAAGGTGGTTGGGGATGTACCGCGTCGATCCCGTTTGGAAGGATTTTTTGATTGCCATGCTGACGAAAGGGTACGCCAAAAAAGAAAAGCGGGAAAGGGAACTTTTGCAGCTTTCTGCGGAGGAGAGGTACCGAGGGTTTTTGGAGGAATATCCTGATTTGGAGAAAAGGATCAAGCAACATTTTATTGCCTCCTATCTCGGGATTACTCCTGTGGCGCTTAGTCGCATTAGGAGAAAAATGGGGCTCGTTAACCTAGGTTAATGTAAAGGTGGTCATGAAGGGCGAAATTGACGGAAAAATGATCCGTTATGAAACTTCACGACAACACGATTTTGATCACTGGGGGAAGCTCAGGAATAGGGCTAGAGTTGGCCAGTAGATTGTCCAAGAATAATAATATCTTGATTTGCGGTAGATCAAAAGAAAAGCTGGCTGCGGCCAAGCAAAAGATTCCCCTCATACAGGTCTTTTCCTGTAATCTCGCCATAGATGCAGATCGACAATCGCTTTTTGAATGGGTTCGCGATCACCATCCAGACTGTAATGTGCTGATCAATAACGCGGCATTGGTGCATAGGACAGGCTTTGGCAGTGACCCAGCGATGATCCAAAAATCAATACTAGAGATCCAAACCAACCTGGTTGCTCCTATAGTCCTTTCCAAGCTGTTTTTGCCCATTTTGGAACAACATCAAGACCCTGCGATTATCAACGTGACATCAGGTTTGGTATATGCCCCAAAAAGTGCTTATCCCATTTATAATGCCACTAAGGCAGCTCTCCACAGTTTTACCCAGACCATTAGGATGCAGCTTGATGATTCACCAGTAGCGATCAAGGAAGTGCTGTTGCCAGTAGTGGACACGCCTTGGCATGAAGGGAATGTCCCCAAGATGGCCATAAGCCCTGAAGAGGCGGTGAGCAAGATGCTTAGGGGATTGGAAAAGGGTAAGGGAGAAATCCGTGTAGGAAAGGTGAAGTTGCTCCACTTGATTTCACGGATCGCTCCTAGCTTGGCTTCCAAAATTATTAATCCCGGTTTATGCAATAGATAGGCTAGTGCATATTCCGGGTTTAATGCCGTTTAGCTTCTCAAATGGCGCATCATTTCTTGTACTCCTTCCAGGTACCTATCTGTTACATCAGTATCCGGTGTCGTGTCCCAGTTGTTGTTGATACCATTTCCTCCGAGCATGACTCCATCCTGGCGGGGGATAAAGTAAACACCTGACATGCTCGCTCGGTAGTTTAGCTCTGGCTGGGGCACAAGGAATGCGAGCTGACCAGAAATGGGCATAAGTTCCTCGTCACCAAATAGCTCCCGCGACCCCAGGCCTGTGCAATTGGCAATGCAGGATTGAGGTAGCGCATCAATATCTTCTTGGCGGCCAAATGCTCTGATTTCGATTTTTCCACCAGCCAAAAGGAAATCATCTCGCAACATTTTCATGTAAGTTGGGATGTTGAATATGGTGGTAGGGGAGCGATAAACAGTGGAGAGCTTAAATGGATTTTCCTTTTTGGCAAGTAACGTCGGTCGTGGATAAAAATCCATTGAGGGAGTATAGAGGTTGTTATGGAGCTCATGGTGGTTGTAGTTACCCACGGGCGGTTTCTCACTTCTGATGCTATAGCTTTCCATCCAATCCACCATGTGCTGGATTCCCAGAAGCCGCTGGAAGGTGTCGTAGGAATACTGACAGGCCGTCTGAAACATTTCGGCAAATTCTGGTGTGAGCTTTTCAGGATCCAATAACCTAGATGCCGGTGACCAAGTGCCTGTAGCTAATGCCGAGGTGACATTGGGGTATACCTCTTTGGTGTAAATGGTGACTTGATACCCTCGGTTTTGCAAGGTTCTGGCGGTGGATAGCCCGCTGATACCACAACCTATCACGGCGATATCTTGGGAGTTGGCCTTTTCGATGAGTTCTGTTGCCAGCATGGCCGTGCCCCAAGATAGTGACCAGCCACTACCTCCATGACCATAATTATGCACGATGGTTTTTTTGCCTAATTCCTGAAGTTCTACCCGAGGGCCACTCTGACGGAAAGGTCTTAATCCTACGGTTTCTTTGATGACCCGTTTTCTGGATACGACCACTTTGGGCAGTTTGGGATGGTTAATGTAAAAATTTGCAGTGGATCCAGATGGCAGGTAACGTGTACAAGCTCCTAAGCTTGTCGCCCCGATACCTAGCAAGGCTGTTTTTTTGAGAAAGTCTCTTCTGTGGTTTTTCATATAATTCCCCTTTGGTAAAGTAAATGGTAAGGTGATTAGTAATGGGGAATTCCTCAAGAAGATCGAAATGGGTATTGCTATGGATAGCAGCTACTAAGCTAGGGTTTTTATTCGAAAAATGTAAAAAGTATAAAATGTAACTAATGAGTTTTTGACTCAATAGTACAGACTTTGCTTATTCCTTTTGAAACCACCTTCTGGCCTGCAGGAAAAAAAGCTTAGTGCCTTAGCGATTTTGCAGTAAATTACCGATATCGCTAAGGCACTAAAGCATTGTTATTTATCAGCAAATTTTTCCATGATCTCTTCAGAGATACCCGTGTTGGAATACCCTCCATCGTGGAAGAGGTTCTGCATGGTGACCATTCTGGTGAAGTCAGAGAATAACGATACGATGTATTCTGCACAAGCTTCTGCGGACGCATTTCCCAGTGGAGATACGGAGTCAGCGAAGTTGTAGAATGCATCAAATCCACCGATTCCGGATCCTGCTGTGGTTACTGTAGGAGACTGGGAGATGGTGTTTACCCGTACTTTTTTGTTTTTGCCAAATCGGTAACCAAAGCCTCTGGCTATGCTTTCCAAAAGCGCTTTGGCGTCAGCCATGTCCGTATAAAAAGGAAATACACGCTGGGAAGCAATATAAGAAAGCCCTACGATCGATCCCCATTCGTTCATAATGTCTTTTTTCTCTGCCACTTGCATCATTTTATGAAAAGATACAGCAGAAACATCATAGGACTTCATCGCCCAATCATAGTTCAGGTCGCCGTAAGCTCGTCCTTTACGGATATTAGGAGACATTCCTATGGAATGCAATAGAAAGTCAAAGTTGCCTCCCAAGTATTCCTTGGCTTCATCATAAAGTTTTTCAAGGTCTTCTACAGAAGTGGCATCAGCCGGAATGACAATGGTGTCACATTCCTTGGCCAGTTCGTTGATGGCACCCATTCTCATGGCGATAGGGGCATTGGTCAGTACAAACTTGGCACCCTGCTCTTTGGCTTTCAGTGCAGTTTTCCAGGCAATGGAGTTTTCATCCAGCGCACCGGTGATGATTCCTTTTTTTCCTTTCAGTAGGTTCTCAGGCATGATTTATTTTTAAATTGATTATTCTCTAATTGCTAAGCGGTAAAATTAATTAAATTTTCTCCTTTTCTAACTGTAATGTGCTGAATATTGCCATTTTCGGGTTCCCTACACCGTTAATATCCCATTATCTAAGTAAATCCATGGCGCTTTGCACAGCGCTTTCAGAAGGATTGGCTCCTGCGATCATTTTGGCAATTTCCGTTATTCGTTCTTCCTGGTCCAAGGCACGGATTTTACTCATGGTTTTGGCGGCACTGTTGTCTTTGTATACGAAGTAGTGCTTATCCCCTTTGGCAGCGACTTGTGGAAGGTGACTGATGCAGATTACCTGGTGTCTTTTGGCAATTTCCTGCATCATCTTGACCATTTGAAGGGCTACTTCACCGGAGATTCCTGTGTCGATTTCATCAAAGATCAAGGTTGGCAAGGCGACCTTGTCGGCCATGATGTACTTGATGGCAAACATCAGTCTGGAGAATTCACCACCTGAAGCCACTTGACGGATGGGTTGGGGCTTCACGCCTTTATTGGCGGTGAAGAGGATTTCCACTTCATCCATGCCCGTGGCGATAGGATCCACTTTCCGGTGTGATATTTCAATAGTGGCGTTTTCCATGCCCAAATGGACCAATAGTCCCGTGATTTCCTTGGCAAATCCCGCAAAAGATTTTTGACGCTTTTGGGAGAGTTGTTCTGCTGCTTTGGTAAGTGTTTGCCAAGCGTTTTCTGTGTCAGATTTTAACTGCTCCAATTCCTCGTCGAGGTTGCCTATCTGAAAGGCTTTGTCCGCCAATTCTTTTTCCAAAGTCATCAGCTCTTCCACTGTTTGCACTCCATGCTTTTTTTGGAGTTGGTAGATTTTGCTGAGGCGTTCCCTGATTTCTTCCAGTTTGTCAAAATCTACCTCAACTTTGCTGTCCTCATCTTCCAGCGTGGCGGCGATATCGTTCACTTCAATGCATACGCTGTCAAATCGCTCTCTGAGCTCATTAAAGCGGTTACTGTACTTGGTCAGTTGCTGAAATCCTTGGTTGATCTGCATTAGTAGGGTGGAGACTCCTATCTCATCACCTTGGAGCAATTGGAGGTTTTCGTTGATTTTGGACTTGATTTCCTCGGCATTGTCCAATACTTCCTGATCGTTTTCCAGTGTTTCCTGTTCTCCATCCTGAAGTTGCAGCGCGGAGAGTTCCTCTAGCTGAAACTGATTGAAATCGGCTTCTTTACGTAATTCCCTTGCTTCATGAAGTAGCTTTTCGTACGCTTTCTTTAATTTTTTATAGGCTTTGAAGGCTGTCAAATAGCTTTCTTTTACCGCTTGGGTATTGGCAAAAGCATCAATCAGGCTCAGCTGGTACTCGCCAGCGGCCAATAGTAGGGTGTCAT
Organism: Echinicola strongylocentroti; assembly: GCF_003260975.1. Lineage (NCBI taxonomy): Bacteria > Pseudomonadati > Bacteroidota > Cytophagia > Cytophagales > Cyclobacteriaceae > Echinicola > Echinicola strongylocentroti. The sequence continues at coordinate 4,115,308 of NZ_CP030041.1, forward strand.
GCTGGGAATGAATGTCCATCAATGACTTGCCCAGGGATTTGAGAATATCCAGCTTTACGGGAGTGTCATTGACAAAGGCCCTTGATTTTCCCGAAGGGGTGATTTCCCTGCGAATGATGCATTGTGCTTCATAGTCTAGGTCTTCAGTCAGGAAGTAGCTTTCGAGGCCATAATTACCGATTTCGAACACCCCTTCAATAATGCATTTTTTTTCGTCATCGAAAAGTGCTTTGGTATCCGCCCTGTTTCCAAGGAGTAACCCAATAGCGCCTAGCATGATGGATTTACCAGCTCCGGTTTCTCCAGTAATCATGTTCAGCGCAGGGGAAGGTCCCATTTCCAGCGTTTCGATCAGCGCATAGTTAGTGATGCTCAGATTTTTTAGCATAAAATAGTGTCGGTTTTCAACTTAACGATGTAAAGTTACAAGGAATTTTATGGTTGTAAAGTTGAATGGTGGTAAGGTTGTAAAGTAGTCAAGGTTCACTACGGAATTTTAGTCTTATTGCTCCTTATTCCCACCTTCGTTAAGGGATGTTAACTCCGTTATATTCCTTTACAGGATGTCATTGTATTTTCTGGCATTGTTAGGATCTACCTGCAGGAGGTGTTCCACAGCTTGTTCCTGGATGTCCAAGGGAGCATTTTGGAGAATTTTGGAGATTTCATCCGATTTAGCATCCATAAAAGTAATGGTTAGTATGCTGTTGGGTTGGGTGTTATTGACCTCAGCGAGTTTTTCCAGTGCTTGAAGGATGTTTTTATAAGCGTCTTCTGGATTACTGGTGAGCTGGTCCAGACCTTTTCGGTGGTAGAGGTAGGAGGCTTCCCTGATGGCTCGGGTTACTTGCGAACTGTAGAGTTCGTCGATCAACCAATACCGGTTTCGTCGGTTACCAGGATCTTGGTCCCAGCCCGATCTTCCTGATTGTAAGGCGTTGGAAACGATGTTGTTGGCAATCTCGAAATAGGGTTCTCCTCCTTCCTGTGAAAAAGTATCATAGTCTAATCCTATGACAATGTGGGCATAATATGCCAATAGCGATGTGATTTCATTTAGGTAGGAGTACCTGTTAAACTCCATGGGCTGTGACTCCTTGAATTCAAAGTTCCAGTTTCTATCCACAAAATTAAAGGATAAGGTCTCGTAGCTGGTGCCATATACGGGCCGTACTGCTTGAATTTGGACAGTAGCCTCGAAATAGCCCACTTGTGGCATATCGTTTATGGTGACCAGGATATTGCCCTTAATCCTTTCACTTGCATCGTATTGATCGTTGGTCCAGCTTCGTCCATTGAGAAATTGCTCAAAGGAATTTTTCATCTGGTCAAAAATATCCTTGTTCTGCGTTCTCGCACGTTCGCTGTTGATAGTGACCGTAAAGTTGAGCTCCTGTGCTGTCACCTGAAATGTAACGCCTAAAAATAGAAAGAGTAAAAAGAGTCGATTTCCCATATGCGTTGAATGTTGCCTATAAATATAAAAAATAAAGTCGGAATGGTCTTTCCTCTAAAGGCCTTTTACAATGTTGTCTACTATCAAAGCAGCAATGTCCACTTTTGATAATAATGGAGAGGCTTCTTTTTCACCGGTTTTATGGTAGGTGGTGATTTTATTTGTGTCGTGTTTAAAACCCGCTCCTTCATCTTGCATGGAGTTGAGCACAATAAAATCAAAGTTTTTCTTTTTTAGCTTTGCCAAGGCATTTTCTTCCTCGTGATTGGTTTCTAAAGCAAATCCTACATGAAACTGATCAGGGGATTTTTGTTCTCCCAAGGACGCTGCTATATCAATGTTCTTTTTCAGCTGGATACTGAGCTCATTGGCGGATTTTTTGATTTTTTCCTTGGCTGGATTGGCAGGCGCGTAGTCTGCTACCGCTGCCGCAAAGACACAGATGTCTGTGGTGTGGTGTTCTTTTACAGCTGCATCGTACATTTCCTGGGCACTGGTTACAGGGATCGTAGTGATGGATGGATGCGCTGTTTTGATTTGGCTTGGTCCCATGATAAGTATAACCTTTGCCCCTCTTTTTGCCATGTTTTCGGCGATGGCTACGCCCATCTTTCCACTGGAATGGTTGCCTATGTAGCGTACGGGATCGATGGCTTCCTGTGTCGGGCCTGCAGTCACTAAAGCGGTTTTGCCAGTAAGGTCATGTGATTCATGAAAGTGCGCAATGGCCTTTTGCAGGATAAGCTCGGGCTCCATCATCCTTCCTTGTCCACTAAGACCACTTGCCAATTCTCCGCTTTCGGCATCCAAGAGGATATTACCGTAATTTTTGGCGATGGATAAGTTGCGGACTACCGATGGGTGCTGGTACATGTCCAGGTCCATGGCGGGAGCCATCATCACGGGACATCTAGCTGATAGGTAAGTGGCGGTAAGCAGGTTGTCTGAATTGCCATTGGCCAGCTTGGAAAGGGTGCTGGCACTTAAAGGGGCAATAATAAAAAGGTCTGCCCAAAGTCCTAATTCGACATGGTTGTTCCATTCACCTGTCTCTCCCTTGTGAAATTGGTGAAAGACGGGTTTTTTGGATAATGTCGAAAGGGTGAGAGGGGTAATAAAGTCAAGAGCAGAAGTACTCATGATGATCTGTACTTCTGCTCCTTCTTTGACCAATAATCTGGTCAGATGAGCTGCTTTGTAGGCGGCAATACTGCCTGTAATACCCAGTAATATGCGTTTGCCTTGCAGCTGCATGGATTATTATAGTTCGTCTTCGCTTTCCTCTTCAGGCTTTCTGAAGTGTACTTTGTCTTCCATGAACTCTTCCATGGCCAAAGTAGAAGGCTTAGGCATTCTTTCATAAAACTTGGAGATTTCGATTTGTTCTTTGTTTTCGAACACTTCCTCCAAGTTGTCCACAGTAGAAGCAAACTCGGACAGCTTAGTGTTGAGCTCTTCTTTAGTGGCCAAAGAGATTTGTTTTGCTCTTTGCGAAACGATGTGGATAGACTCATACAGGTTGCCGGCTTTTTCGGCTACTTTGTCCAAGTCTCTAGTGATGATTGAAGGATTAACTGCCATATAGTTCAACTGTTTATTTGCTCTTATTTATTGGAATTAACTCCTGTTTCTGGAGTAACGGCTTGCTCAAGATCTGGGTTTTCTTTTTCTTTCTGCTCTTGCTTTTCCCTTGCTTCTTGTTCCAGTTTTCTAAGCTCGTCGTATTGTTTCTTTGTTTTTTGATGAGCATCCAGTTCTTCTTGAGTCTGTGTGATCAAGCTGGATATGTCATTGTTGTATTCGCTTTTGGGGTATTTTCTTTGAAACTCATCTCCAAATTCCAGCGCTTGGTTAAGTCGTTCTTCTTTTTTGCTAAAGACACTGCGTTCTGCATATGCAGAGCTAACTTCCACTAACTTATAAGCCAATTCTTCATTATGCTCACTATTGGGATATGATTTGGCGAAGTTTTGGAAATTGACGATACAAGCCAAGTAAAACTGGCCCGGAAAGAGACCTTCGGTCAATCTATAGTACATACTGGCTTCTTCATAAGCCTTTTTCTCAAAGCGGGACTGGAGATTGTCGATCATCCCCATTGCGCGCTCATAAGAATCGGACTGGGGAAACCTGTTGATAAATTGCTGGATAGCAGAAACTGCCTCCCTACTGCTTTGTTGGTCCAAGTTGTAGTCAGGGGCATCTAAGTACAGCGAGTAGGCATGCATAAAGAGGGATTCCTCTGCTAGTGGACTTCGACTGTAACTTTCATAGAAGGTATTAAAGTAACTTGCCGCTTCGATGTACCGCTTGAGCCTGAAGTGGGCATAGGCGTAGTTGAATTGAGCCAATTCTGACTTCTCACTCCCGCGAATGACCGGTAGTACCTTGTCGTAAAGGATAATGGCTTTATTGTACTCTTCCTTTTCGTAGTATTCATTGGCAGCAGTATACACTTCGTCCCAGTTGGTGCTTTTTTCTAGCTTGTAGAACTTACCACAAGCCCCAAGTGAGACTACCATTGCCAATAGCAATATATGTTTAATAGTGTTCTTCATATTTTCAATCTGCAAATATAGGGGAATTTGATTCGGTATCAAAGTTACTTTTTGGCGATGTGCGGAGACTTACTTTTTGACAACGAACTTCTTGGTGACGATATTTTTACCGTTCACGATTAAAGTGTAAAAATAAATCCCGGGATCAAAATCGCTTACATTGATAAGTGCTGTCTTTTGCTGTGGTGATAGGGTGAGCTCCTCAATAGGGTTGCCAATGACGCTGTTGACATGTAATTTAATGTTCGCATTAGGATTTTTTATTTGGTAATCAATTTGGGCAATTCGGTTGCTCGGGTTGGGGTAGATGCTGCCGAACGAAATATCTTCATGATTGGTGTGTTCACTATCCTCTGGGGCAAATGCTTCGTAGACGCCTTCTATTATAAACACGTCTCGCAAATTGTCCATATTGGAGAAGTGCAGGTCAAATGTGCCTTTGGTCTGGGTGATGCCCAGGTCAAATTCTATGTATAAGTCGGTGAAGATTTCATTAGGGGCCAAGGCGAGCTTTATTTTAGCTAGGTCTTGTCGCGGATCATAACATTGGTCGCCAATACAGACTTTGATATCCTGAGAAGAGCCGATTTCTCCTCTCATGAATTTCAAAACATATTCCTTTGGCTCATCAGCGTTGTTTTGTAGGATGATTGATTTACGCTGGGTATCGTTTATTTTACCGGTAAATTGAGCCCTCTCGCTAAGGACATGCACCTGCTGTGCTCCAGCTGAAGACAGTTGGAATAACGTGAAAATAAAAATGATTAGCGATAAAAAATTTTTCATGTAGATTGTCTGTCGATATGATATTTGTTTAATTGTTTGACTATCTAAATCTTATACGTATAAAAATACCGATTAGATTCGTGGTTTTAAAGTAAAGTGGGTTAAAAAATGTTAACCTTTGTAAAATTTTTTTTAAACGGTATCGTTTCTTAAAAATTGTTAATTTTCACCAGTCGCTATTTTTCTTCTTTTTCTTTGCTTTTAGCCCATTCGTCGATAATCTGTTGGACTTCATCTTCATCCGGATAGGGGAGGCGGATGTTGGGCTCATTGAACAAGTTTTGAGGGTTTTGGGGTTGTTCGATTGGTCGTCGCCAATCCATGATCATTTTCATGGTGGGCCGCTCTTCTGCCCTCCATACAAAACCCTCTAGCTTGGTATTTTCTTCATTGAGCATATGGGGAGGGGTGAAGGATGCTTCCGGATTGATAGTGTGGTTGATTTTGGCTACATTTCCGTTTTCAAAGTACATGATGATTTTGCCGCACAGTAAGGAGTTGGTCCCCTGTAAGGTGGTGTCATTTTCCAATGCGAAGTAGAGGGATTCTCCGTTTCCTTCCACTTCCAATTTATCCATATCACCATCTGAAAAATACCCGATCATTTCCCGGCCTTTGATTTGGTTATAATTGGCAATGGTGTCAGTGGTGATGGCAAAGGCATTGTCCTTCAGAAAAGCCCTGTCAATATCTTCATTGGCAATAAGAAAGTGAATGCTGTCAGCAGATATCTGGCTCTTGTTGTTCCATAATAACGGATCCCCGTAGAGGTAGATGGTAGAGTCTGCATATACGTAAACGGTGCTGTCTGCCCTACCGGACATTTCGCCTTTGATCATGCGGGTGTTTGGGAAAGCCAGCATGTGGCGGTTTTCAGCTGCTTCACTGTCTTTGCTGATCAACGTGTCAGCGGTCATGTACATGGTGTCAGCTTCAAAATATTTTTGGACCAACGCATTGCCGAATACTTCGGAATATTTTTTTTCTTCCCAGTATTTGCCTACATCCCCAAATACTTCGATGTTTCTTTCCTTGTTGTAAATACTTACATTGTCTTGTCCCTCGTAGTACTTTTTGTTTTCATCGTAAAAGAGCTCGTCCCCCGTTACTCTGGAGGTTTCGTTTTCTACATCTCCTTCATAGAAGCGGAATTGCTTGTTTTGGGTGTCATAATAGCTGCCCTTTTTGGCGTTGAGCTCGTCCCCTTTTTCAGAACGGATGTTGGTGAGTCCTTCTGTTTCGACAATCTTTGGAACGGTAAAATAATAGAGCTTGTTGGACTTCAGTGTATATTCTGGATTGACCAGTATGACATTGTCTGTGAAGGTGATTTTTTCTTCCTGCGTTTGGTAGCGTCCCGTTTGGCTGGTCAGGACATTGGTGCTGTCGACGACTTTACCGAAGTTAAAATAATCGGCGACGCCTGACCTTCTGTTGTAATCCAAAAAATCGGTGTAGAGCGTGGTTCCAGCTTTGACAAAAACCACCTTGTCCCGAAGTTTGGCCATTTGGGTGTTTCCATTGTAGTCAGCGTAAAAGCTGGTTACCGTTACGGTGTCTTTGGGGTTTTCTATTCTGACTTTACCAAAAAGCTCAGATTTGTTGCCTTTTTGATTGTAATATGCCGAATCGCAGTAAATAGTGATTTCCTTTTGTGTCATTACCACATTGCCCAATACCCGTTGAATGTCCGTACCGTCGTTTTTGATGCTGTCAGCTCTGTTGATATTTAAAAATTCCCGCTGGTTTTGAGCATGGGCCAGGAGGGTGCCCAAAAATAAACAAAGTAGGATAAGGGGGTATTTGATAGTCTTTTTTAGCATTTGGTTTTATATGAACGACAAAATTAATCAAAAATGGTATTTTTGGATTATGCTTGACCAGTTTATCAGTCATATACGGACAAAAAATCTTTTAGATGCCCATAAGCGTTATTTGTTGGCCATGAGTGGTGGTATTGACAGTGTTGCTTTGGCATGGTTGCTCAAAAAAGCAGGAGTTTCATTTTGTGTGGCCCATTGTAATTTTGGGTTACGGGGGCTTGAAAGCGATGGTGATGAGCAATTTGTCAGGAGCTTGGCCAAAGCCCATGGGGTGGAGGTTTTCGTAGAGCGTTTTGATACCAAGGCCTATGCTGTATCAAAGGGCGTGTCCACACAGATGGCTGCAAGAGATCTCAGGTATGCGTGGTTTGCGAAGCTGGTGCATAAGCACCGGTTCGGGGGCGTGGTCGTGGCCCATCATGCAGATGACCAGTTGGAAACGGTGCTTCTAAACCTCATGCGTGGCACTGGTATCGAGGGTATTTATGGCATGGCGGAAATCAGGGAGCAGGTGATCAGACCACTTCTTCCCTTTTCACGAGAGCAATTGACCGAGTTTATGGCGAGGGAAAACCTCACATGGAGAGAGGATAGTTCCAATAGCCAAAGTGACTATAAACGGAATTTTATCCGAAATGAGGTATTGCCGCTGATGAAGGGGTACGATAGCGGAGTTGGAGAAAAGTTGAAGATGAGCTTTGAGCGAATGAAAGATACCGGGAAGGCTTTTTTTTACCTTTACGATGAATGGAAGAAAAAAGCAGTTGGCCAAGAAGGGAAGCTCCTGTATATGGAAAAATCTTCTTTGGAGAATGTCCCGGGAAGATCCAGTCTTTTATATTACTGGTTGCGGGATTATGGTTTTAATCCTGTACAGGTGGATGATATGTTGGCGGTGATGTGGTCTGGAGAAGTGGGGCAGCAATTTGTCTCGACAGATTATCTGGTCAATATCGACCGGGAATATTTATTGTTGGGAAGGAGACAGGAAGCTTTTGCGGAGCTTGAATTTGCCAAGACTGATGTCGCACTTTCGTTTGAAGACAAAGAATACGATGTGCTCATCCTGCAGGGAGAAACGGCCTTGGACGTTAGAAAGGAGAATGCCATGCTCGATAGGGAAACGATGGTGTTTCCGCTGACGCTACGCAAATGGCAGGAAGGTGACCGGTTTAGGCCACTGGGAATGAAAAAATTTAAGAAAATAAGTGATTTTTTAATAGATTTGAAAGTACCTATAATTGTCAAAAATAACGTAAAGGTGCTTACAGATGCCGAAGGGAATGTGATTTGGGTGGTAGGTTATCGAGTGGATGACCGATTTAAGGTAACTTCTACCACTAAAAAGGTAATGTATTTCAAGTTAAAATAGGATCTCTATGCTTAATCCTTTTAAGAGGACGTATACTGAAGAAGAGTTAAAGGTTTTTGAGTTTTTGTCAAGAACCCAGTTTTTCAATTACCTGAAATATTCAGATATGTACCGGTTTCTGCCAGCGATTCATTACCGCAAGTACCTGAAAGATGAGGTGGTGTTTTTCAGAAATGACCCAAGTCAAGCGCTTTATATTGTTAAGAGCGGCACAATCAGCCTAAATGTGGATGTTAGGGAGAGTTTTGAGACTATATTTAAGGTGCGGGAAGAGGTGGCTTTTGGAGAAAATTCCCTTTTGGATGATGCAAAAAGAATCTATACGGCAGTGGTAGAATCAGAAGAGGCCGAACTTATGGTGATACCCAATTATGCGATCAAAGAGATTTTTGACAGCTCTCCAAAAGTGAAAGCCAAAATGTTGACCTCTTTGGCCAATTACTACGATACGAGAAATCACCAATTGTTCTCATCCTACCGTAAGTCTTTTGGTTTTTTTAATCTCAGCCAAATGTTTGAATGATGGTCGAAGGTAGAAGTCCGAAGTGGGAAGTGGGAAACAACGTCCAAACCTTCCATTTTTCAAACCTTATAACCTTCCAACCTCTAAACTATCCCCAACTAATCAATTGATTGCTTTAATTAATACCCATTCTTTAATATCTTAGCGGAGCTTTTCAAAAAATCTACAAATTATTAAACAAATCATAAATCATGACTAAAGTAACCGTAGTTGGAGCTGGTAATGTGGGCGCTACTTGTGCTGACGTATTGGCCTACAGAGAAATTGCTGAAGAGATCGTATTGGTAGATATCAAAGAGGGTGTTGCCGAAGGGAAGGCGCTTGATATTTGGCAGAAAGCCCCCATCAACGCATATGATAGCAGAACAGTAGGGAGTACAAATGATTACGCCAAAACAGCAGGCTCTGATGTCGTAGTGATCACTTCAGGATTGCCGCGTAAGCCAGGCATGACCCGTGATGACCTGATCGAGACCAACGCAGGAATTGTTAAGTCAGTTACTGAAAATGTGATCAAGCATTCCCCTGAAGCCATTATCATCATTGTTTCCAATCCATTGGATGTGATGACTTATCAGGCGCACATTACTTCCAAAATGCCTCGTACCAAAGTCATTGGTATGGCGGGTATCTTGGATACAGCGCGTTACCGTGCATTCTTGGCAGAAGCGCTTGATGTGTCCCCTAAGGAAATCCAAGCGATCCTAATGGGTGGACATGGAGATACTATGGTGCCACTACCAAGATACACCACGGTAGCAGGTATTCCAGTGACTGAACTGATCGAAAAGGATAAATTGGATGCCATCATCGAGAGAACCAAATTCGGTGGCGGAGAGCTAGTGAAGCTGATGGGTACTTCTGCTTGGTATGCTCCTGGATCAGCCGCAGCCCAAATGGTGGAAGCAATCTTGAAAAACCAACGTAGAGTATTTCCTGTTTGTATTAAACTGGATGGCGAGTATGGAATTGATGATTGCTACTTGGGTGTTCCGGTTATCCTTGGTAAAAACGGTGTGGAGAAAGTTATTGAACTCGACCTTAATGAAGAAGAAAAAGCACTTCTTGAGACTTCCAGAAGTCACGTAAAAGAAGTGATGAAGGTATTGGAAAGTGTCAGTTCTAAATAAGCCAATGATAAGGCAAGCATGAATTAGTTAAATGAATCCCGGTCAACGACCGGGATTTTTATTTTTTAAACGGCGAATTATTTGTAAGAACATTTTCATGTCTTTAATTTACACCTATAAGTAACTATACATTTTCACGGGTTAAGTATGCTAAAGCGTTTGTTGGTGATCCTTCTGGTCATAGTGATTGGATTGGCCGGTTATCTTTTTTATACATCCAGGGCTTTTACGGGGGAGGTCGATGCCATCGAATTAGTTTCGGATGATGCTGTTTTTGTGTTCGAGACCAAGGAGCCGGTTAAGGCTTGGAACCAATTGGTAAGTCAGCCGATCTGGAAGCGGCTTTCTGCTGTTCCTTCGCTGAAGGATGTAGAAAACCAGCTCGTGGTGCTGGATAGCCTAACGGGTAGGGCCGGTAAGTTGGAGAGTACGTTAAGTGGCAACAAGTTTATCGTGTCGGTTCATCCCACAGCGAAATCAGAATTTGACTTTTTGTTTTTAGTGGCCTTTGAGGATAAAGGACAAGACCAGTTTATTCAGTCCATTCGCGACAAGGTCGCTCCTGGGCAAATCAAGTCAAGAAATCACAGTGGGGAGACAATCTATGAATACAAGAACCCTGACAGGAATTCAACACTCTCCTATACCGTATTGGAAAATGTCGTAGTGGCAAGCTACAATTCCTTTCTGATCGAAGAAGCCATTCGCTATATCCAATCTGACAATCTTAAGAGCTTTAAAGATACTTATAAGGAGCTTTATGCTTCGCAAAATGAAGCCAAGGACGGATTAGGGCTTTTCAGGGTGGGCAGTGCAGGTTTGGCCAGCTTCATGAACGGGGTAGCGCAGGAGGATAATTTGGAATTCCCCAATAATTTTGCCCAGCACCGTTTATCAGCCAACTTGGAACTGAAATTTGCGGAGAACAAGATTTTTCTTGATGGATTTACTTTCTACAGGGATGGAGAGAAGGTGGATTTTGCCAACGACAAGCAAGGAGGAGGCAATCTTTTTAGCAATTATATTTCCAACAGGACGGCGGTTTACTTCCAGTATAATGTTAATGGCACCGAACAGATAGAGCGTATCGCCAATCCTGCATTTAGGCCTAAGAATACATTGATGGGTGAAGTGGAGAAGAACTTGAAGGGAAAGGGCTTTATGGAAAATCTTAGTGGAGAAGTCGGCTATATGGTTTTAGAGAAGCTTCCTAATGCGGATACCGATAAAGTATTGATCATAAAGGCGGTGGATCCTCAAAAATCCCTTGACCTTTTGAAGCAGTTTAGCCTAACGCTTAGCCAAGGAGATTCCTCCAAGCTCCTGAGTGATCATTATAAAGAACAAGAACTTTTCTTGATCAACCAACCAGAATTTCCCGCCCACCTATTCAATGGACAATTCTTGGGTTTCCCACATACTTTTGTGACGTTATATAAAGACATGCTGGTCATGGGGAATACCGTGAAAGCAATCAAAGTATTCGTGGATGATATTTATAATGACAATACTTGGGGGAGATCACTTAACCAACGCCGGTTTTTGGAAGGTATATCAAAGAATGCAGGGTTTAATTTTATCGTCAATATCCCGCGGTTTTGGAATTCCCTTTTGGAAACCAGTTCGCCCAGATGGGGCGGATTATTCCAGAAGTATGCACCCCAGCTGAAGTCCATTGACCTGGTGGCTTTGCAGCTGAGCGAAATTGGAGATGAGCAATATGTCAACCTGGAACTAGGATATAATCTCAATCCCATAAAATCGGTCAAGGATATTCTTCTCACAGAAAGTATGGGGCTGCAGTTTGCAGAACCGCTCACCTATGGACCAAAGACCTTGGAGAATTTCAATGATAAAAGCACCGATTTTATAGTACAAGATGCCACAGGGAAGATTCACTTTTTCAATGATGAGGGAGAACGGATTTTTTCCAAAGAGGTAACTGGTAATATCAAGAGTGACATTTATCAAATTGATTATTATAAAAATGGCAAGCTCCAGTTGGTTTTTGCTACGGACAGCATGATTTATGCTTTTGACAGGTTGGGGAGTCCTTTACCTGCTTACCCTATCCGGTTGCCTAGAGGGACGGCTATTGAGCAGATGAGCTTGGTGGATTATAATAACACCAAGGATTATCGTTATTTCACAGCGACTACCAGTGGAGACCTTTATATTTTTGATAAAAAAGGCAATAACCTAGAGGGCTGGACCCCACGAAGTACATCTGGGGTATTGGCTGTATCTCCCCAGCACCACCGGCTGTCAGGGGTAGGGGACTATATGCTAGCGCTAAACAGGAATGGCGAGCTGTATATCATGAACAGGAGGGGAGAACTCCAGACAGGTGCTCCGATCAACTTGGGAGAGGGAGTTGCCAGTGATTATGCATTGATCCAGCATGGGGACAGAGGGGATACACAGCTGGTGACCGTGACTGCGGAAGGGGAAGTGATTCGCGTCAACTTTAGAGGGGAGTTGACCTATCGGAACCAATTATTACGTCCGGATAAAAACACCCGGTTTAGCTTGGTGAAAGACCAGATGGGGGATCGCTACTATTTTGTTGTCCAAGAGTATAATAAAATCACGGTAATGGACAGTGACCTGAATACCGTATTTGAAAAGAACATGGTTTCTGATGACCTCGATTTCCAGTTTTTTAGTTTTGGAGGGGACAAGAATATCTTTGTGGTCATCGATCGGGTACAGGAGTTTATTTTTCTATATAATCTAGAAGGAGAGCTGCTCAATACAAGGCCACTCAATGGTAAACACCAAGTGGAGATAAAGTATTCAGGGAGTAAAAATGAATATACGATCTATGCTGTCCACCAAAATCAATTCTCAGCATATAAGCTTCCACTTTAATAGAGGCTTGGGATGGTTACACGTAATTGCGTAGCTTTGCAACGGATAAAAAAGCAACAACCATGAGGTTACAACTAAGGCTGCTCTTACTAGGGCTTACATTGTTATTTAGCACTGCTGTTTTTGGAGCAGAAGGCGTTGACGGGAAGTTTCCCCAAATAGAAGATACAGCTTCTTATGTGAATCTTTCCACTCCCTACACTACCACACTTACATTTTTCCTTAACCTAGAAGAAAAGAACTATCGACCAGAGAATGCCGCCAAAACATTGGGAGGAGATCTAGCTCCTAAAGAAGCGCAAAAACAGGTGGTGAAGCTTAAGCAGGTGTTTGATGGTCAGGGGGTCTTTGTGGAGGTAGATGGTATACCCAATGAGGCCAATTATACGGACTCAACAAGAAGTTACCAGTCGAAATACTTTTTTGACAATAACCGTCTTCCTCAGATTTTCCTCGAAAAAACGGGAGACCAATGGAAGTTTTCCAGCTATACCGTTTCCCAGATCGATGAGCTTCATAAAGAAACGTATCCCTACGGCACCGCTAAACTCCTTAACTTGTTGCCTAAAATTGGCCAGCAGGTTTATTTGGGATTACATTTATGGCAGTTGTGCGGAATGTTCCTATTGGTGCTTTTTGTTTTTACGGCGCATAAGCTATTTACTTTTATTGTGGATAGAGGGATGTACCATGTATCCCTAAAGCTGGGCTATAAGCAGGTCGCCGAGACCTATTTGCTCCCTGTGGCACGGGTGATCAGTATTTACCTAGTCGTGCTGTTGGTAGATATTTTTATCCGTGTATTACAGCTTCCGATTGAGGTGGTTTCATGGATTGTGATCCTGCTGAATGCAGCAAAACCACTGATCATTACCATTGTTTTTTATAAACTGGCGGATTTATTGTCTGCATATTTCGAAAGACAAGCAGACAAGACAGCGTCCAACTTGGATGATCAGTTAGTGCCATTGATACGGAAGACGTTAAAAGCATTCATCATCATCGTAGGCTCGTTGTTTATCCTGAAAAATGGCTTACAGGTGGATATTTGGCCATTTCTGACAGGCCTTTCCATTGGTGGCTTGGCTTTTGCCTTGGCCGCCCAGGATACCATCAAGAACTTCTTTGGTTCGGTGATGATCTTTATCGACAAGCCTTTTCAAGTCGGGGATTGGATTACCAGTGGAGATGTGGACGGTACGGTGGAGGAAGTTGGTTTTCGCTCGACACGGGTACGGACATTCCGAAATTCCCTGATGTATATTCCCAATGGCCGTATCGCTGATGCCACGGTCGATAACCATGGTTTGCGACAATACCGGAGGTTTTATACGACCATCACCATTACTTACGGTACACCACCAGAGCTTATAAATGTTTTTGTGGAGGGCTTGCGGGAAATCGTCAAGAACCACCCACAGACCAGAAAGGACTATTATAATGTGTACTTTAACAATATGTCAGCCTATAGCCTTGACATCATGTTCTATGTGTTTTTTGAGGTGCCCACTTGGGGGGATGAATTGCAAGGGAGACATGATCTTCTTATCCAAATCGTCAAGCTGGCCAACGAACTAGGGGTGAACTTTGCCTTCCCTACCCAAACGCTACACATGGAAACATTCCCAGAGAAGGAAGGCCTGTCGCCAATATATGAAGGTAATGAAGGCACTTATAAGAAACGATTGGATGAATTTATCCAGCGGGAAATGAAAAAGTAACGTTATCTAGCCGGGGATCTAAAGAACCGACTGATCCCCCATACGCTTAGCGCCAATAGAACCACAAAGGCCACCACTTGAAAGGTATTGGTTCTGTTGTCAAGAGCTTCAGCAAAAGAACTGGCGACCAATCCTAGTCCAAAAGCTGTCAGCGTCCGTGGAAGCATTCCTAAAAAACCATAGATAAGGATGTTTTTCCATCCCGCCTTGATCATGGCAAAGAGAAGGTTAGAAAGAGCAAAGGGAATCACGGGGCTGATTCTGGTGAAAAACACCAAATTGCCTGTTTTATTACTTTTACTATTGAAGAGCTGTTTTGCTTTGGGATAATTGTTCAGGATAAGCGCAAGGCTGTTTTTGTCCAGTTTCATCCCTAGAAAGTACCCTAATAGACTCGCTAGGGAGTAGGAAATGATGACAGCTGGAAATACTGTCCATCCCCACCAATATCCCAATAGAATGGCAAGGATAGTGGTAGGACATAATGCCAATCCCATCATAATGGTGCTGGTAAGGATCAGAAGCAGGTATAAGCTAGGAGGTAGTGAGCTAGGAATGTCATGGTTAAGGTAGGCAAAACTGACCAACATAGTACTGCCAATGGCCGGGATCACCATTACCCAAAGCATAGCCAAGGCCATGAGAGGATTTTTTTGGTATAGGGAGCTGATATTGGATAAGAAGGCAGTGTGTCGAGCCATGGGTAAATAAAATCTGTTTCGAAATTAGGGAAAATTATTTGGTTAATGGAAAGGCTTTGCTCCGAGAAAGACATACACTTCTAAATAAAGCGGGTGAATCAATGGAGGTGACTATCCTTGATAGGTGCCTACAGGCAATCTCTTTGATGTCATGAAGCAGCATTTACCCTTTCCAGAATCGGCTGGATATTTCCATTGAGATAGTTTATCAATGAACTAGGAGTTTTGATATCGCCTGATTAACAAATTGGCACCATTGTAGATGTAGGTTTTTTTATAACGTATCTGAATTTTTATGAAAAAAACGGCACTTTTCGCGACACTGTTATTTACTTGGTGCATTACCACGTTTGCAAGGAACATAACTACTGGATAGGGCTACAAGGAGAGGAAATCGGAGCATCTACCACCTTGGAGCATATAATGGAAATCTTAAAGGATAGTGAAAGGGTTTTTGTAGCCGAGAATGGCGGGAATATCGAGTGGTTTAAATCAACGTTAGATGATGAGAATACGAAAGTGAAATGTGTACACATTTGGATGCAGGATGATGCTTTTCGGTTTTATTTTAGCAATGGGTTGTTGTGTTATGTCGAGTATTGGTCGCCCTGCTAAAGCAAAATACCTTAGGGCTACTTCAAATAAATCGATTGATTTTGTTCGCAATGGATCAGGTCGCAATACCTGAGCGATGTGGCGTAGATAGGCTTATGCATATTTCGGATCCAACAGCGGCAGGTGGTCGCATATGTCAGCTAACCACGAGAGGATTTCGTAACTCACCCGAACCGGACAAAGTTGGGTTAGAATAAGTATTTTTCAGATTTTAGTGGTGCGGATAGGCGGAAATTTATTTTCTTTGGTTTACCATCATTACCAAAAAAGAAGCAATAAACATGAGCAATATGAAATTCGGAACGAAAGTAATTCATGCAGGCGTGGAGCCAGATCCTAGCACTGGCGCCATCATGACACCCATTTATCAAACGTCCACCTATGTGCAGTCGTCACCGGGCCAGCATCAGGGATTTGAATATTCCAGGACCAATAACCCTACCCGTGATGCGCTTCAGAAGAGTATCGCAGCACTGGAAAATGGCAAACATGGTCTTTGCTTTTCTTCAGGGATGGGCGCCATAGATGCTGTGATCAAATTACTCAGTCCAGGCGATGAAGTCATCAGTACCAATGACCTGTATGGGGGCACTTACCGGATTTTTACGAAGATTTTTGCGAAATATGGCATCAAGTTTCACCTGGTATCCATGGATGACCCTACTTCCATAGAAAAGTACATCAATGATAAAACCCGGTTGATCTGGGCGGAGACACCTACCAATCCGATGATGAATATTATCGATATCGAGGCTTTGGTCCAGATTGCCCAGAAGCACGATTTGATTTTGGGAGTGGACAATACTTTTGCGACACCTTTCCTTCAGAACCCGCTGGATATGGGAGCGGATTTAGTGATGCATTCTGTGACTAAGTACTTGGCGGGTCATTCTGATGTAGTAATGGGTGCCTTGGTCGTCAATGATGATCGTTTGGCGCAGGACCTGGCCTTTATCCAGAACTCCTGTGGAGCCACTCCGGGGCCACAAGACAGTTTTTTGGTGCTTAGGGGGATCAAGACACTTCATCTTCGAATGGAGCGGCATTGTCAAAATGGCAAGACCATAGCTGGATACTTAAAGCATCACCCGAAGGTGGACAAGGTGTATTGGCCTGGATTTGAAGATCATCCCAATCATGCCATAGCGGCCAAACAGATGCGCGATTTTGGAGGGATGATCAGTTTTTCGATCGTGGGAGACAAGCAGGAAGATGCGGTAAAGGTGTTGGAAAACCTGCGCTATTTTTCGCTAGCCGAATCTTTGGGGGGTGTGGAGTCGCTCTGTGGCCATCCTGCATCCATGACCCATGCCAGTATCCCAAAAGCAGAAAGGGAAAAAGTCGGACTGACCGACTCTCTGATCCGGTTGAGTGTAGGGGTAGAGGATGCTGAAGATCTTAAAAATGACCTGGCACAAGCATTGGGTTTGATTTAGGTCATTGAACCCGGAATATGCATTAGGCTATCTGTTGCGACCTGAAACTGCTTCAAAATCAGCTGTTTCACTTTAGTTTTCGGCATAACCGTAGCGGTGCTACGCTAATACCTCCAAACTAACTGATTTTCTTGCAATTTCAGCTCTCACTACGATTCCTAACGCATAATCCGGGTTGAAGGACTGGGCGCTTCTATGTCCTTATCCAAGAATATCAGAGAAGAGATGTTGACATTGGCTGACCGCTTTGGCGGTCAGCTTTTTTTTATTGCTTTTTAGTTTTTGAATGAGGACCTGGTGTTTTTTGGAGGGGAGTTCCTCGGTGTTGGAGAGGCTAAATGTAAGGTGTTGGAGGAAAAGGTGATTTTGATACCACTTGTAGAGCAGTTGGCTTAGATCGTTCATGTGGTCGTGGATCAACTCGGTAAAGGTGGCGTTGAGGCCGGAGACAATACGGACGTTTTCCAAGGTGATGATCAGTTGGAGGCCTTCGTAAATATCTTTGATCTCTTTTGCTTCCAGCTGTTTTTCGCTGTCAAATTTAAAATACCCCAGTTCTTCATTGATTAACTGCGTGGTGGCCGTATTGATCTGCAAGGGTTTTAGCTGCCTGCTATGCTCAAAAGACTCTCGGTACAATTCCTCCCAGATCTTGGTAGGAGTAGCCATGATGGCGTCATAGGCTTCTGAGAAAATGGCCTCTTTATCCTTGAGCAGTGATTTTCTATAACTCCCAAATTGTACTCCTGATTTGGTCGTTTCCTCATCGAGTGCAAGGATCACCAGCTTGATATGAAGGGCTTTTTTGAGGCTTTTGAAGAGAGGCTTGTAAGGGCCAAAAAGGATGAACTTGAGCTTCTCCTCACTGAAGTGCACGCGGCTTAACAGGTCAATATAGATCTCCAAAAAGATCAGTTTTTCCTCCAACTCAATGGCCTTTTTGGATTTGAAAACCTTTGTCAAATTGACAAATAGCCGTTTTGCCAAAGTGTACTGTTGGTCAAAGAGCTGGAAAATAGGGGAGATTTGTTGAACCTGCATAGGCGTTTAGTTTATACGTACAAAGGTAGCACCATATCCAAACCGGCTCTTTTGGGTGTCTTGAAAGTACTTAATATTTTCCAATTGGCTCAGGTATTTGTGGATTTCTTTTCTCAATACCCCATTGCCAATGCCGTGGATAAAGCTGATTTCGTCCATTCCTGATGCAATGGCATAGTTGAGGTTCTTTTCGAAAGTTTCCATTTGTAGCCGCAGCATTTCGCTGTTGCTCATGAACTCATGATCATCGGCCAGCTTTTCGATGTGCAGGTCGATCTCCTTTTCCGGTCGCTTAAATTGTTTTTCGTTAGGCTGCGGGGCACTCTCCTCATTAAGATCTTGGTTGAGTTCTTTTATGTTTAGGTCTTTGGTTTGCTGGTTCAGGGTAAAGAGATAGCCTTTTTTGCCTGTCAACGGGGCTGTTTGCTGGCTTTTGAAAAATGATGAAGCCTTGAACTTTACTTTTTTCTCAAATGCTGGCTGTGTCTTTTCTGCCTTGTGGTTTATAGGGATAAAACGAAAGAACAGTTCTGGCCATTTCTCAAATTGAGCAATGACTTTTTCGTCGATTTTTAAGCTGGTTTTGGCAGAAAAGTTTCCAGATGCCAGTGTCCTGGAGTTGTCACCGAAAATCTCGGATGCCATAAAAAGGTAGTCTTTGTCCGTATTATTGATCAGGTGGACACTAAGGTCTTTGTCATTGAGGGGGATGTAGCTGATGAAGATTCCTCCTTGTGGCTGGGAGCTTTTTGGTGCTTCCAGTGGTGCAGTTTGGGGTATGGCGCTTTGCCCTTCGCCAAAATACTCCTTTTCTGTTTGGTGGATGACGACCACCTCGTTTTTCATCGCAGGGATTTTAAAACCATCTTCGATTTCTATTTCTATTCGTCCACTGCCAGATATTCTGGTGATGGTACCTTCTTCATTGCCGTGCAGTAAGCGCACCTTGTCTCCGATGTTCATTTGTCCAATGCTGATTTATAAGTTTTCAAGGCCCTTTCCCGGGCCATTTTGTGTTCTACGATAGGCGAAGGATATTGGTCACTGCCATATTCCTTGACCCATTTCTTGATGTATTTGAGGTCTTTGTCAAACTTCTCTACCTGTGATGCTGGGTTAAATATCCTGAAGTAGGGTTGGGCGTCTGTACCCGTTCCTGCTGCCCATTGCCAGTTACCATTGTTGGCTGCCAGTTCATAGTCCAGCAATTTCTCTGCAAAATACGCTTCTCCCCAACGCCAGTCAATTAAAAGATGCTTTGTTAAAAAACTAGCGGTAACCATTCGGACTCGATTGTGCATGTACCCAGTGGTATTGAGCTCGCGCATACCTGCGTCCACAAGGGGATAGCCTGTCTTCCCTGCGCACCATTTTTTGAATTCCTCTTTGTCGTTGCGCCAAGGCACTTTATCGTAGGCTTGTTTAAATGACTCAGTGACCACGTGAGGGTTGTGGTAAAGGATCATCATAAAGAATTCCCGCCATATCAACTCGCTTAAGTAGGTGTCGTTCAGCTTTGCGGCCGTCAAGACTAGTTTTCGTACGCTGATCGTGCCAAAGCGAAGATGGATTCCCAAATGGCTGGTGCTGTCCAATGCGGGAAAATCCCTGGTTTTGTCGTAAGTTTTGATTGATGACTGGTTGATGTCCAGCGGTGGTATTTGAATAGCAGAAGGGGCGAAGCCAATATCGGAAAGGCTGGGAAAATCCAAGGGATGGGTCGGGTACAGCTGTTGGAGGTTTGGCTGCAAAAGGGACGGTGGGGTCTTCTTGAATTTCTTTAACCAAGCGTTTTTATAAGGGGTGAATACTTTATAAAAAGTACCTTTTTCATTTAATATTTCCTCTTTTTCAAAAATCACTTGATCTTTGAAGTCCATGAAATCAATGTTCTGTTTTTGCAGGAATTGGTCGATATTCTTGTCCCGCAAACGGGAATAGGGTTCGTAATCCCTGTTGGTATAGACTGCTGCTATATCATATTCCTTGACCAGTTCCTTGAATGTCTCCAGTGGGGTACCGGTCTTGATGAGCAGTGAGGAGCCATGCTGAGTGAGTTGGTCTTGGATCTTTTGGAGCTGGGAGTGGATAAATTCTACACGGGCATCTTTTTTGTTTTCTAACTCATCCAGTATTTCCGTGTCAAAAATAAAGAGGGGCAATACATTTTCTTCATTTTGGCAGGCGTAAAACAAACCAGTATTGTCCTCCAGTCGAAGGTCTCTTCTCATCCAAAACAAGGTGATCTTTTTCATGTCAAAATTAGTTGTTCATGTTACTGAAGTTGGTTAGGTGAACGAAGCGGGTGAGCTGTTTTTTATACTCGTGTTGCTGTCATTAGGCCCGTTCTGGGTCACCATTTATTATTAAAGTGAAAAAGACCTTTAATTGTTTGGGGTTCCTTTGGGCTTTTGCTCTTCTGGTTTGGTCTCGATGATATTTATTTTTACAGGATTTTCGGGGCTTTCAGGCTCGTTGGGCTCTTGAGGCTTGGGCAGGCTGTTGTCCTCGAGGTAGTTGTACCGCAAATATTCGTCGGAATCGTTGATGAGAATACGTTCTTTTTTCTTCTTTTTGCCAATGTTCTGGAAGAGTTCTTTAAACGAGCTGAAGAGGAGTGTTTGGGAAAGGGATACTCCGTAGGTATTGACACGCTCGGCAAGCTGGAGGGAGGTGAAGGTGTTAAAGTTGTTTTTGTTGTAAATGCGGATGCGGTAGCGTCCATCATCCGTTAGAAGGTATTCGGCCTGCCAGTCTCCTGCTATACTTCCTAGGTCGGCATTGCCTTGGGGATCGGTGAAGCTACCGTCTCTGCTGACCCGAAGACGGCCATCCAGAAACGTATAGGCCACACTCAACTGGAATGTTTCCAGTGCGGTTTCGTCCAGGGAGGCCAAGTCAATGTTGATTTCCAAGTTTTGGTCCACTTGGGAAATTAGTGCATTTAGCTGGGAGGATACCAACTGGCTGAGGTTGGAGAAGCCAATGCCCGCGCTATTAAACTGGCCTTCTGGAGAAAACCTCCGCAACATGATGAGGGAGAATACTTGCCTGTTTTTTTCCTGCTCGTCATTGGCAATGCGGTTTTTGAAAGCGGAGATGGTGGTCTGCGCTTCTCCATCAGGAAATTGGGAAAAGTCAAAGTCAAAATTGATTTCCGGTGACATCAGCGGTCCGTCCAGGTCCATGATGACTTCGACAGGATAGCGACGGTAAAGTTGGGCGTCTTCAAACTCAGCGGATGTCTGACTGGTTTGGAGACTGGTCAAGGATACATTTTCCCGATAAGTAGCTGTGATGTCCATTAAGCCCTCATACGGATCTCCAAACCATGAAATCCTTCCTCCTGGTTGGATGGTGAATTGGCGGTTGATGATATTGTAGAGCGAAAAGTTGTACTTGGCATCTACTATTTCGTAATTCCCAGTCATGTTGAAATTCCCCTGCGTGTCGATATTTAACGTGAGATTTCCACGGCCACGGCCTTGGATGTTTTCCCCCGTCCTCGGGTCAATCTGTATTTCAGTATACGCATCAGGAGTGACGTCCAATACAAAATTCATCCGGACATTTTTGATTTCCAGTTTTTCGACTGTTTCCTCGATACTGATTTCCCTTGTGGTGTCACGGACATTGATGATATTGATGAATTCTTCCTGGGCTTGGTTTTCGGTGGAGCCTAGTGGGATGTAGATTTTGGTATTGGGCTGTGTGGTTGCCTTTGCAGTGATGTCCAGGTTTTGGGCAGCACCGAAGATATCCAAGGTGCCGGAAGCATAGGCGGTCCCATAGAAGAGGCTGTTGTCTTCGAGGGTAGTGTTCAATACTTGGAAGTTGTTGAGGTTGGAAGAAATGTCAAGTATAAAGTCCCTGAACCCATCATGGGCAATGCCCCCTGTCATTCGAGCGGTGTTGCCTTGTGTGTCAGTCACGTTGAGGCCTTTGAAACTGATTTCGTTGGGATTGAAGTTGATGTTGCCATCCACTGTATAATAGGTGTTGAGGTAGTTGACCCGCATGGTGCCACCAGTAAGCGTGCCCATTCCTTGGACGATCGGTTGTTCTGCTGTGCCGGACACATCTATATTACCAGAGACTGTCCCCCCAATTCGGTCAGGTATTCGGAGAGAAACGGCTCCAAGATATCCAGTTTGGTTCTGCTGAAATCCCCATTGAGAGACAATTGGTCATTTTGGGTGTTGATGAAGCCGGTAACTTCTATGTTTTTTTGTGCTTCCCTGGTATTGGTAAGGCTGAGGTTGATCTTGTCATTTTCAAAATAAGTAGCTGCTTCCACGTTTCCTATAAGAAAGTTATTGACTGATAGGCTGTCCAGCATCAAGCTTCCATACGCTCCTGTTCTTTGCATGAAATTGTTGAAGGCAAAGATACCATTGGCGGTGCCACTGTACTTTCTGATCGCAAAAGTATTGATGAAGTCGAGGTTTACGTCGTTAATTTCAAAACTTAGGATTTCATCTGGATTTTCGTTGACTCGGCCATTGAGGGCGAGAAACTGCCCGTTGTTGGATAGCTTTAAATTGTCCACGTCAATCCGGTCTTGGGAAATGATGATGGAGTTTTCAGGATCAAACTCCCAGTAGTTTTCCAAGATCTTGATGTCGGAAGGTTCAAAAACGATCGATGTTTGGTCTTGGGACAGTTCTATTTGGCTGCTTATTTGTGCATAGCTGTTGGTTTTTAACTGGTCGATTCCGAGGTTTACATCCATGGCAGATTCATCCCAGATTGCCTCCATACTGAGGTTATTGAACACTATGTCAGGGGTGAGCTGCTGTTCTTTGGAATTGACATAACAGGCAGCCAAGACTTCCCTAGAGTCTTTGATCTTAGCGGTATTAAAATCCAGGTCATTTTGTAGAAACAGCTTATTGTCGTACTGGATCGTGTCTATTCCAGCATAGAAGTTGAAGATGGTGTTATCGGCGGTTTGGTAAAAGGCCCCTTCCACGGAGGTGTTTTTTGAAATATAAACATTGGGGACGAAGAGCTGCAAAATGGGGTTGATATCATGCAAACTCATGTTAAGGTCGAGGTTGTATTCATTAAGGCCATTGCCTCTGTCGCTCGGATCTTCCAATTCTGAATTGGTCAGAATGGCAGCATAGTCTTTTAGCAGGTATTGAATGTCTGTGTATACTTCTTTCGCCCTGAACTTCCCCGAGATACTTGCGACGAGAAGGTCGGAGTTAAGGGAGATCATTCGAGTGTCATCAGCAAAGACCGATTGGAAAAAGAAATTATCAATAGCTAGGCGCCGTCCTTGGTGGCCAATAACAAGGTCTTTAAACCGGGCAATACCTTCGACTTTGTCCAAGTCAGTTCCTTTGGTGTCCAGTTCCACTCCACCGCTTACGAAATACTCTTCCTGAGTGATGTTCAGGTTTTGGAGCAATGCGGTGTCCAGCTTCATCTTCAATCGAGCGGAGTCCTTGGCATTTCTCAGGTCAAGAGTCCCCGAAACATTCATTCTCAAATTGGGATCCTCGATGGCTAGTCGGCCTCTGAAAAAATCCTTGCCAAAGATAGCATTGGTGGTGATGCCTTTGTAATTGTATTTGTTGATACCAATATTATTGACTTTTGCGTCCAAGTTGAGAAGGATCGTTTCCAGGTTGGCACCTGTGCCTCGGAGATTTCCTTTGAGGGATATTTTTTGGAAAGTCTCCTTATTGTTCAGCAATACGCCTAGATCTAGGCTGTTGATAGCTAGTTGACCATAATATCGAGGTTGGTTTTCCTCAAAAAGGTAGTCCAACCTGCCGGAAACCTCGCCAATGGCCGTCCTGAATTCACCTGTAGTCCTAAAGCGGGACAGGTAGCCTGAAAAATCCGTATCAAAATGGATGTCTTTAAACTTGGCGATTTCCTTTCTGGGTTTCTCATCCAGATAGGGCGAAAGGTCCTCACTGGTGACCATGGAATTGACCAATGAAAGTTGGAAGAAGGTACTGTCTATTTGGGGAAGCCCGTCGATGTGAAACTGGCCGAACAAGGCGCTTCTCCGTCCAAACCTGATCAGCAGTTCTTCCGAGTTGAGGTCACTGACTTTGCCGGAAATATCACCGCTAAGGAATATCCGGTCATCAAAATCCGGTATTTTACTGGTAAAATACTTTAAATCTTTGATGTCGAGAACAGCTTCGTCCAAGCTGGCATCCATGGTTACTTGGTTATTGAAATCACTGAGGGACCCGACACTGTCATAGCTGAATTTCAGGTAGTTTTTAATGACCGTTTCGTTGGACTTAAAGAATAAATCTTCAAACTCCATGGCTGTTCTGGAATAGTGAAATTTGGTCAATAGCTGCTGGATTTCCACGCCAGAGTTGGCTTCGGTTCCTCTAAGGTACCGGATGTCAAGGGAGATGGTGTGGTCTTTGGATAGGAAGTTCTTGGCGCCCCCTATCAGGTTTCTAAACCGGAGGCGGGTATAATCGAAGCCGTTTTCGATGGGTGATTTTCTAAAATCCATGATGTCAAGAGACACCTCCTCAAAGGACATGTTTTGGATCGAAAATTGACTGGTGCTTTCGTCCGTGTTTTTCTTCTTTGGGGCAAAAAGGCTGTTCAGTTCATTGATGAAACGGGAAATGTTGGGGATTTTTTTTCCTTGATGTGTCAAAAAACGGAGCTGTCCACCCTTTAGCTGGATCTCATCGATACCGGGCTGCTCAGGGTCCAGTATGGTGGAGGGAGAAAAATCCACGTATACACTTTCCAGGTTGGCCATCAGGCTGTCCTGCGGATCCCTTACCGTCAGCCCATTTAGACTGAGGGCATCCCACCAACGGACATGGACATTTTGTATAGTGGTTTCGAAGCCCGTTCGTTCGCTGAGCTGGCTTGCCAGAAACTGGGAAGCGATCGTTTGGATAAAGGGGATGTGCAAGGAGCCTGCCACCAATAAAAACAAGATCAACAGGTAAACGAGAACTTTTAGTATCCTTCTGATGGTTTTCTTCAGGAATAAATTAAAGAAAACATAAGGAACCGATAAGATGCGTGCAGCTCCCCTCCATGCTTTCTGCAAAAATTCCGTAACTTTCGATTTCTTTTCCAAAGGATTATGAAGAATATTAATATACTCGCTATAGAGTCCTCTTGTGATGAGACCTCCGCCTCCATTATATCTGACGGCAAAATACTTAATAATATTGTCGCCACGCAATCCGTACACGAAAAATATGGAGGAGTAGTTCCTGAGTTGGCTTCTAGGGCTCACCAACAGCACCTCATTCCGGTCATCCATGAGGCGATCTCCACTGCTGGGATAGCGCGGGAAGACCTGTCTGCAGTGGCTTTTACACGCGGTCCGGGGTTGATGGGGGCCTTGATGGTCGGTGTGTCTTTTGCCAAGTCGTTTGGCTATGCACTGGGCATTCCGCTGATCGATGTGAATCATATGCAGGCACATATTTTGGCCCATTTTATCGATGAGCCCAAGCCGTCGTTTCCGTTCATTTGCCTCACGGTGAGTGGAGGGCATACCCAGCTGGTTTTGGTGAAGGATTATTTGGAAATGGAAGTAATCGGAGAAACACTGGATGATGCGGTAGGAGAGGCTTTTGACAAGACCGCTAAGCTTTTGGGACTGCCATATCCCGGTGGCCCGTTGGTGGATAAATATGCCAAAGAAGGTAACCCCCATGCCTATCAGTTTCCGCTTTCGGAAATGCAAGGGCTGAATTATTCCTTTAGTGGCATCAAAACTGCGGTGTTGTATTTTCTCAGGGATCGGCTGAAGGAGGATGCGGATTTTATTGCGAAGAATATGGCCGATATCTGTGCTTCAGTCCAGTTTACCCTGATCAAAATGCTGATGCAAAAGCTGAAAAGAGCAGCAAGGGAACATAAGGTGAAGGAAATTGCCATCGCCGGAGGTGTTTCTGCCAATTCTGGACTAAGAGCCGAACTGAATAACCTCGCAGGAGAGTTGGGGTGGAAGGTTTATGTGCCCAAGTTTGAGTATTGCACGGATAATGCCGCCATGATCGCAATGGCTGCACATTATAAATACCTGAAAGGTGAATTTTGTGAGTTGGATGTTAGCCCTATCGCCAAGATGAAGTTGTAAGGTGGGAGAGATTGTAAGGTTGTAAAATTGTAAGATTAGATGAAAAAGGAAAATAGATTCAGTAAGATCATTAATATCAAAAACCGTAAAGCAAGTTTTGAATACGAGTTTATAGATAAGTATGTGGCGGGCATTTCCCTTAAAGGAACGGAGATCAAGTCTATTCGCGAAGGGAAAGTGTCCCTGAAAGAGGCCTATTGTTATTTCAAAAGGGGAGAGTTGTTTATCAAACAAATGCACATTTCGCCCTATACCCAAGCGGCCCACTTTAACCATGACGCTGTCCGTGAGCGTAAACTGTTGTTAAATCGAAGAGAGCTTGATAAATTGGAAAGTAAATTGACCGAAAAAGGTCTTGCAGTGATCCCTGTTCGTATATTTATCAATGACAGGGGATTGGCAAAAGTGGAGATAGCCCTTGGAAAAGGTAAAAAGCTCCATGATAAACGTCAGGATATAAAAAAGAAAGATGCAAAACGAGAACTTAACCGAATGGCCTATTGAACATCAGTATGGAGTTTGCAGGATGAGCCTGGTGAGCGTTTACTTGGCGCCAGGACCGGGAGCAGGCCTGCTGACACAGTTGCTTTTTGGAGAAACTTACGAGGTGCTTGGGATCACAAGCGATGAGAAATGGCTTAAGATCAACACTGCCAAGGGGGTGACCTCTGGCTGGATGTTGAGGGCCCAGCACCATAGTATTAGTGAGGACGATTTTTATTATTATAACCACGAGGATTATCAGGTGGTTATTTCTCCCATTTCTACGGTAAAGTACAAGGGGGAACTGATCCATATATTGGCAGGAAGCCATGTTCATATTGGCTCAAGCGAGTTGTTTGACATGGGGGGAGTGATGGAGTTTACAGGTGCTTCCAGGCATGTCAAGGAGAAAGCTTCCCGGGATGAGCTGGTATCTCTGGCCAAGCTATTTATTCATGTGCCCTTTCTGTCTGGCGGAAGGGGCTTTTTTGGTATTGGGGCCGGGAGTTTTATTCAGTTGGCCTACAAAATGGCAGGATATAAGGCACCGAGGTACATTTCGAAGTTAGTGGAAACAGGGAAAAATGTGGAGCCAAGAAAAATTCAACTTGGAGATATCGTAATATTTGGAAATAACAAAGATATTCCCCATCATGCAGGAATATATGTGGGTGAAAGTCAGGTGATTCATGTGTGGGGGCTGGTGAGAATAGATAATATAAAGCTCGATGGCTCCATAATGGTAAGAAACAATTCGCCTTTATATAGGGTTTTGGATATCAGGAGTTTATTATAACAATGGAAAAAAAGGTACTTGTGCTCAACCTGGACCATACGCCCATCGCCGTGGTCAATGTGCAAAAAGCGATGATTCTCACGCTCTTGGAGAAAGTGAGTGTGCTAGCTGATTACCCTTTGCTCAGCATTCGCACGATTGACAGGGAGTTCAAGTATCCTGCTGTTGTCCGCTTGGATGAGTACAAGAATGTCCCGTACCGTGGGGTTTTACTTACTAGGAGCAATCTCTTCAAAAGGGATGATAACGAATGCCAGTATTGCGGATCCCCCAAGCACCTAACGGTGGACCATGTCATTCCACGTTCCAAAGGCGGTAAAAGCAGCTGGACCAATCTGATTACCGCATGCCACCGTTGTAATGTCCAAAAAGGGGATAAAACCCCGGAAGAAGTAGGGATGTTGATGCGAAAAAAGCCCTTTAAGCCTACTTTGGCGTATTTTTTAGCAGAATACGCAGAAAGAAATGCTGAGGAGTGGGGTCCCTTCCTTAGCTCCAAGGCGGTGGAAGCAGGATGATTTTTGATTTTAAAAGCCCCATTAGGATGAGGCTCGTAGCCAAGCCTACAAGCCTCATAGTATTATTAGGGCAATAACATTGGATTTTTACTTAATTTACGTTTTGTTTCAGAAAATAGAATAGCCGAAAATTAAGGAAAAGGAACTGTAGGCAGAATTGGTGTTAAGTTCAAATAAAAGTCCCTTGTTCATGAGATATCTCGTTTCTACAGTTATTCTGTTGTTGTATTTATACCCTATTCCGCCAGCAAAACTGATGGTCGATAATTCATAATTGTACTTTTCAATTATACTGCCGTCTTGCCGTGTAGATGTGATGGAGGAATCAAAACCTAGATCCATTACCAAGGCTGCATTGATGTAAAATTTGGACTTTTCGTTGAGAAATAAATAGTAGCGAACACCTGCAGGGATTTCAATCGATTTATAATCGACCTCTCTAGTTAGTACGCCTCCTGAAATGATCGAGCTTTCTTCGGTTGTTAGGTTGTTTAATTGGCGGTATGTCGGCTCTATGAAGAGTGACCACTTTCTTTTATTACCGGGCAATATGTATTCGAGCTCTAGACCGAGTGCCATGGAGAGATGGTTTTTAATACTAAAGCCCCTGATTGCAGAAACACTTTCTGTCTTAAGATTGGCCATATTTATACGAGGCCGTATGCTTAGTTGAAAATCACCGGCATGCCGGCTTTCTTGGTAAATATTCTTTAAATCATTGTTCCAGTTGTTATAATCCACAAAGTAATTCACCAAGTCTTTGTTTTTATACTCAATACGTTGGAGCTTGTCCGGAGTGATTTTAGCGTACTTTAGATCGCTCCATAGTTGTTGCCTAAACCTACTGTTCTTGCCGATTTTGTTTTCGTTGTTTCCAGTTGAGTTGGGGTTGTCAATCCTAAATTTTTTGTAGATAAGTTGCCTTATGGAATCATTCTCGACACTGTAGAAATACCTTCTGATATTGCTGTCTTGGTAATACATCAGGTTTGCCTTCCCTTCCACCAATAATTCTAAAAATAATCGTTCCCTTTTGAATAAAGGTGCGCGAGAGTGGCTAAGGGATGTTACGTTATCACTAGAGCGGTCTATGTTAACGGTACTCCTTATGTACCGTCCTTTATTATAAATATAGAACTCCTTTGTAGAATCAATTGAGATTGTTTTGATTCCGCTTTGGTGGCTTCGTTTAAAATCAAATCTGTCAGGGGTATTCGTCCAGTCTTCATTTTTGATCAATCCTTCAACTTTCTGGCCCGCTTCGTTTATGTAATAGCCTTCTTCGTAACTGATTTGCGCATACGTTTCTATGGCAAAAAAAATAAGAATGGGAATGAACAGTAGTTTCTTCATAATAAGTGATAATAAAAAGTAAAAATTGATTAAGATGGAAATTAACGCGAAAAACTTATGATAAACAAGGTGTAAAAAACCAGTTTTACTGCTTTTGTGCCCTAATTATCTTATCTGATCCCCGGTAGCGCCCATGGCAAACGCGTTTAGTATATTGAAGGGAAACAATTTTCGTGTAGGTTAGGTATCATCCGTGCCGCTGGCTCTTGAACCTGGTTTATGCATTAGGAATCGTAGTCGCTTGTCCCCGCTGATGTCGGGAGGAGCTGAACGTGCAAGAAAATCAGTTAGTTTGGAGGTGTTAGCGTCAGCGACGGCGGATGATTCCCCTGTCTAGCTGCTAGATAGCGCCGAAAACTAAAACGAGGCGGATGATTTTAATACAATTTCAGGTCACAAACCTAAAGGCCGTGGCAAAGATAGACTAATGCATTTTCCCGGAGATTGCTCCGGTATATTGGTTGATTTTCCTTGGAAATTTTTATATTGTTTTTTTAACCAAAACCCAGACAGCCAGTGACAATCCTCTTTGTGCTCCTAAGCATTTTATTACTTGTATTACTTATCGTATGGGCCAAGCTCAATCCCTTTTTGGCATTTTTGATTACTTCTATTGTGGCAGGGTTGCTTTTGGGGATCCCGCCGGAGCAAGTGGCCGTGTCGGTGCAGCAGGGAATGGGAAGCCTCTTGGGGGATTTGGTGATTATCATAACGATGGGCGCCATGCTCGGCAAGCTAGTCGCCGAAAGTGGTGCTGCGCAGCGGATAGCGGACTTTCTGATGCGGGTCTTTGGTAAGAAATATATCCACTGGGCCATGATGGTGACTGGCTTGGTAGTGGGGATTCCGTTGTTTTATAATGTGGGATTTGTGTTGTTGGTGCCGTTGGTGTTTACCGTGGCACATCAATATAAACTCTCGGCGGTATATGTTGGGATTCCATTGTTGGCGGCACTATCGGTGACACATGGGTTTCTTCCTCCTCATCCTTCGCCCGCGGCACTCGTCGCTCAGTTTGATGCCAATATGGGAATGACGCTGCTGTATGGTATGGTGATAGCGATCCCTACTATTTTGGTAGCAGGGCCATGGTTTGCGAGGTTTCTGAAAGACATTCCTGCCAGCCCTCTGAAGAGTTTCCGTGCCAGTAGCAAGCCCGAAGAGGAATTGCCGGGTACTTTGAATAGCTTTTTGTCTGCCTTGCTGCCCGTAGTGTTGTTGGTAGGGACCACGGTGATGCTGATGCAGACGGAGGAGGGAAGTGTGTTTTACGGTTATATTGCATTTATGGCAGACCCGGGGATGGTGATGCTGTTTTCCTTGCTGGTAGCGACATTTACACTGGGGCTGCATCAAGGGATGAAGATGAAGCATTTGATGGATATTTATGTGGATTCGGTGAAAGATGTGGCCATGATCATTCTTATAGTGGCAGGTGCTGGGGCCCTGAAGCAGGTGCTGATGGACAGTGGGGTGAGCCAGGTGATTGCGGATGGTTTGGAAGGATGGAATGTCCACCCACTGGTATTGGCCTGGACGATCACTGCCGTGATCAGGGTTTGTGTGGGATCAGCGACTGTGGCTGGCCTGACCACTGCTGGGATCATTGGTCCGTTGATTCAAGATACGGGAGTAGATCCCAATTTGGTGGTTTTGGCCATTGGAGCAGGGAGCTTGATGTTTTCCCACTTTAACGACGCTGGGTTCTGGATGTACAAGGAGTTTTTCAATGTCAGCATAAAAGACACCATCAAATCATGGTCTGTCATGGAAACGATCGTGGCCGTGGTAGGACTAGCGGGAGTGATGGTGCTGGATGGCCTGATAGGCTAGGACGCTCCCATGTAGGAAGGTTGTGGAGTTGCAAGGTTTAAATGTTGAATAGATTTTAGAGATGGTAAGGTGGACGTGTCAGGAAATCGAAGTAGGGTGTTTTCTGCTGGTCTGAGGACAGTCGACTGTAGGCCATTACTCCATAATCCAATAGCAAATAACTCATTAACTATTAACAGATATGTCAGCAGAAGAAAATTTCAAGAAATTGGGACTTAACCTACCTCCGGCTCCAGCGCCAAAAGGAGTGTACCGGCCATGTCTTATCGATGGTAAATATTTATACCTTTCGGGACACGGTACAGTGCAAGATGATGGTAGCTTGATCATGGGGAGAATAGGGGAAGCGCTTGACGAAGAAGAAGGCAAGATGGCAGCCAGGCAGGTCGGATTGGCGATGCTGTCTACGATCAAAGCGAATTTGGGTAGCTTGAACAAGGTCAAAAGGGTCATTAAAGTCTTGGGTATGGTCAATTGTGTGTCGGATTTTGAGCAACACCCTTATATCATCAATGGCTGTAGTGAGCTTTTTGCAGAAGTGTGGGGAGAGGAAAATGGGGTCGGCGTGCGCAGTGCCGTCGGTTTTGGTTCATTGCCCGACAATATCCCCGTAGAGGTAGAGGCAATGTTTGAATTGCATTAGACAATTAAAGAGAAAGAAATGGATTGGTATGAGATAAAGGATGTGGAGACCATTGATTCACCAACGCTTGTTGTATATCCAAAGCGTGTGAAATCAAATATTGGAAAACTAAAATCCATGGTAAAAGAAGTGTCCCAGCTGCAGCCGCACATCAAGACGTTCAAATGTATCGAAGTGGTGAAAATGCTGATGGACGCCGGGATTGATAAATTCAAATGTGCAACCATTGCTGAAGCCGAAATACTAGGCATGGCCGGGGCCAAAGAAGTGCTGATCGCCTATCCAATGGTGGGGCCAAAAGTCGACAGGATGATTAAGTTGATGTTGGTTTATCAGGACACGGAGTTCTCCTGTTTAGTGGATTGCCCAGAGCAGGCCCGGCACCTTTCGGCACAAACCTACCAAGCAGACGTTTACCTCAGGGTATTTGTCGACTTGAATGTGGGAACTGACCGTACAGGGG
Organism: Echinicola strongylocentroti; assembly: GCF_003260975.1. Lineage (NCBI taxonomy): Bacteria > Pseudomonadati > Bacteroidota > Cytophagia > Cytophagales > Cyclobacteriaceae > Echinicola > Echinicola strongylocentroti. Next base: position 4,147,528 of record NZ_CP030041.1, read on the forward strand.
TAAGGCCTTTGGCAGAAGCCATGGAGTTATATGATTATTGCAAGGCCACCAGCCACTTGATCACCATGGGGCTGCACATCTATGATGGCCATATCAGGCATAGGGAGTTGGGAGCAAGAAAAGAAGCCTGCGATGCTGCTTTCACGCCAGTGGAGGAATTGGCCAAGGCTGTGCGGGAAAAGTACCCCGTTAAATTGAAGATTATTGCTGGTGGCTCACCCACTTTCCCGATTCATGCCCTCCGAAAAGGAGTGACCTGTAGTCCTGGGACATTCGCTTACTGGGACAAGGGGTATCAAGAGGGACTGCCAGAACAATCATTCGATTTTGCTGCAGTATTGGTTTGCCGGGTGATTTCCCGTCCGGGGCCTCGGCTTATCTGTTTGGATTTGGGGTATAAGTCGGTGGCTTCCGAAGGGCCACTGGAGAAACGTGTTTGGTTTCCTGCTCACCCTTCTTGGGTTCCAGTAAGCCATAGCGAAGAGCATTTGGTACTGAAGGTACCTGAAGGGGAGGAGCCGACTATAGGAGAGGTGGTCTATGGAATTCCCTA